>JBPCNZ010000066.1:0-36308 GCA_051000755.1 Acidimicrobiales bacterium
ACGGCGTATGGCTGTTCGTCGACTGGCTCGAATTCAGTGGAGCAAAGCTGGATCCCGGCGACTCACAGCAGGTAGCGGCCACGGCTGCCGTCGAACTCGAAGCCAGCCGTCGAGACCCCTACCGCCAACTCAGTCGCGTCTTTCATCTGGTGGGACGCAAAGGTCCGAGCTGACGGGGCCAGCAGCAGCCAAGTGCTGAGGTAGGCCCGGTGAAACGGACCTGACCGAAAAAGGGGCCCTGACCAGCTACTACGCTGCCCGTCATGACGAAACCGCTGGCGGGTGTCCGGGTGGTCGAAGCCGCCAGCTACGTGAGCATCCCTTTCGCGTCGTTGGCCCTGGCCGATCTGGGTGCGGACGTGATCAAGGTCGAACCGCCCGGGGGTGACCCGTTCCGCCGCTTCGGGATGCGCCACCAGGGTCAGGGCGTCTCGTGGCTGGCCACCAACGCCAACAAGCGCTCCACGGTGATCGACCTCAAGACCGAGGCGGGCGTCGCCCGCCTCCATGACCTGCTGGCCGGCGCCGATGTGCTCATGACCAACTGGCGCCCGTCGGTCGCCTCCCGCCTGGGTCTGGAGCCGGCCTCGGTGCGGGCCCGCTTCCCGAGGCTCGTGTGGGTCCGCCTGTCCGGCTACGGCCAGAACGGCCCCCAGGCCGAACTGCCGGCCTTCGACGCCATCGTCCAGGCCCGTTCCGGCCTGGCCATGAACAACGGCGACGAGCCCCGCCTCCTGCCCGGCTACGTCGCCGACAAGCTGTCGGCCATGTTCGCCGCCCAAGCAGCCATGGCCGCGCTGGTAAGCCGGGCCACGAGCGGAGCGGGCGCCGTCGTGGACCTGGCCATGATCGACGCCCTGGCCTACTTCGACGGGCCCGATCTGCTGGCCGGCAAGGCCCTGCTCGACGGCCCCGACCACGACGTCATCGGCCATCTGGGGGACATGCACCCGCTTCGCACCGAGGACGGCTGGCTGCTGGTCAGCCCGGTGAGCGGGCGGCAGCTGAAGCGGGCCCTGGAGGCCGCCGGCCGCCCTGATGCCGTGGCCGACCTCCGGGCCCTCGGCGAGCAGGTCTTCGCCGCCGCCGATGTGCCCGCCAGCGCGGTGTTGAGCGTCGACGAGCACCTGGCCGACAGCCAACTGGCCCACAACGCCACCTTCGAGGTCACCGACCAGCCGGTGCTGGGCCGGGTCCGCAAGGTGCGCCATCCAGCCCTGTTCGACGGGGCCCCGGCGGAGACGGCGGCCCTCCCTGCGCCGTTGCTCGACGGGAGCGAATGAACCGCTAGCTTCACCCGGACGTCCCACCCGAACGAGGAGACCGTCCCATGCGCGCTGTCCACGTCACCCGCCTCGACGGCCCCGCCAGCCTGGAGATCGCCGACATCGACGAACCGTCCGGGGGCGACGACAAGGTCGTCATCGACGTCAAGGCGGCAGGCGTGGCGTGGCCCGATCTGCTCCAGACCCGGGGCCTCTATCAGATCAAGCCGATGTTGCCCTTCTCGCCGGGTACGGAACTGGCCGGAACGGTCCGGTCCGCGCCGGCCGCCTCGGGACTGAGCGAGGGGGCACGGGTCGTGGCCTTCACCCTGACCGGCGCCTGGCAGGAGACGGTGGCCCTCCCCGTCCAACAGGTCATCCCCCTCCCCGACAACGTCTCATGGAACGTGGGGGCCGGATTCCTCCTCAACTACCTCACCGTGCACTTCGCCCTGAAACGGCGGGGCGGGCTGCGCGCCGGAGAGACCGTCCTCATCCACGGCGCCACCGGAGGCGTCGGGGAGGCCGCGGTGCGGCTGGGCGCACTGTGGGGGGCGCGAACCCTGGCGGTGGTGTCGACCGAGGCCAAGGCGGACGCAGCCCGGGCCGCGGGCGCCTCGGAGGTCGTGGCGGTCGACGGTTTCAAGGACCGAGCCAGAGAGCTCACCGGCGGCCGGGGCGTCGACATCGTCGTCGACCCGGTCGGTGGGGATCGCTTCACCGACAGCCTCCGATCCCTGGCCGGCGAGGGGCGCATGCTGGTCATCGGCTTCACCGGGGGGGAGATCCCGACCGTCAAGGTCAACCGGCTTCTGCTCAACAACATCTCGGTTGTCGGCGTGGCATGGGGTGAGTTCGTCGCCCACCACCCCACCTACCTGCACGAACAGGCCAACGAGCTGTTGGCCGCCCTGGCCAACGGCAGCCTCGTCATCCAGGACGGACCCGAGTATCCGCTCGAGGGGGCGGCCGACGTCCTCACCTCCATGGACGAACGTCGGCTGATCGGCAAGGCGGTCCTGGTCCCGTAGGCGCCCGGTATGCGCGCCGCTGGTGGTCGGCGACCACGCAGAGTAGCGATGCGTTCGGAAAATGGACCCTCGTTGATGAAGAAACGGGAAACTAGAGACCGCCCGATGTCGTTGGCGGACGTCTGCACAGTACGGTGACGTCCTGAGCGGGTGGCTTTGGGCCACCGCTTGATCTTTTCCACCACGAGGAACTCATGGCGTCTCCAGCTCACCGGAAGAACACCGAGTCATTGCTCGCTCGATTCCGCGCGACCTCCCTGGGCGTCGGCGTCGCGGCCGTGGCTATCGTCGCCCTGGCTGTCGCCGGTACCGCCTATGCCGTCGAGCACTCGGGCTCGCACGGGGGCACGACCACGGCCGGGTCCTCGGGCGGGGGTGGCAAGGCGGCGACGACCACGGCACCGATTCCGCCGCTGTCCGTGGTGTCCATCGCCCCGGCCACGGCGGCCACCAACGTGGTCTCCAACGCCCCCATCCAGATCCAGTTCTCCGAGCCCCTGAAGGCCGACGCGGCCCGCCCCACCCTCAGCCCTGACGTGGCCGGCACGTGGAGCGTGCAGGGCTCGACCATGACCTTCCAGCCCCAAGGCGGCTACCTCCCCTACTCCAGCGAGCAGGTCACGGTGCCGACGACCACTGCGGGGACGGTAGGCAAGAAGGTGACGACGCTCGCCGCGCCCTACCAGGCGTCTTTCACCGTCGCCGCCGGCTCCACGCTCCGCGTCCAGCAGATCCTGTCCGAGTTGAACTACATGCCCTTGCAGTTCGTCGCCACCACTCCCCCCCCACCTCCGTCGACGGCGGCCCCCTCGACCATGCCCGCTCCGGGCCCGGCGGCGTCGACCACGACCGTCGCCCCGGTGGCACCGACGGCGGCATCCACGTTGGCCGCTGAGGCCACGGCCTCCAACGCTGTCACCGTCATCCCGGAGAACGGCGCGCTGACGTGGCGATTCCCCAACACCCCCAGCTCACTGTCGGCCCTTTGGAGCCAGGGCACTGCCAACACCATCGACAGGGGCGCCATCATGCAGTTCGAGTTCGATCACAACATGAAGATGGACGGCCAGGCCGGGCCCAAGGTGTGGGCGGCGTTGGCCTCCGCTCTCGCCGCTCGCCAAGCCGACGCTCGGCCCTACAACTACCTGATCGCCAGCGAGAGCTCGCCCGAGTCCTTGTCAGTGTGGTCTGACGGCAAGATCGTCTACACCTCTCCCGCCAACACCGGCGTCGCCGGCGCACCGACGGCCAAGGGGACGTTCCCCGTCTTCGACCGCTATGCCTCGACGACGATGTCGGGCCACAACCCTGACGGCAGCACTTACCACGATCCCGGTATCCCCTACGTGGCCTACTTCAACGGCGGTGACGCGGTACACGGCTTCACTCGGGGCAGCTACGGGTCGCCGCAGAGCGTCGGCTGTGTGGAGCTGCCCATCGGCAACGCCAAGGTCGTCTACGGGATGGACCCCTACGGGACCCTCGTCACCGTCGAGTAGCACCCCGGAGGACGGCAGTACCATCGTGGTGTCATGACAGAGCGCGCCCCGGTCACCGAAGCCCGCCGACCGGGAGCGGCCCTGATCAAAGTGCCGCCCTCGCCACCCGTCGAGGACCCGACCGTGGCGTCACCCCGCATGAGCGACGTCGATGAGTGGGGGCGTTCGGAACGGACCAGGGCGTTGCTGCGGCGGGTCTATGACCCGGTGTACCGTCACTGGTTCCGGGCCGAGTGGGAAGGTCTCGAGAACATCCCCACCGACGGCGGTGCCCTGCTGGTGGCCAACCACGCCGGGGCCGTCCCCGCCGACGCCCCGGTGATCATGCACGGCATCGAGACCGAGCTGTCCCGGCCGGTGTACGGCCTGGCTGACTACTTCTTCCGCTCCCTCCCCGCCGTGGGGACCATGTGGGCCCGGGGGGGCGGCGTGGCCGCTCACCCCGACAACGCCTACCGCCTGGTGCGCGAGCAGCGCCAGCTGGCCCTGGTGTTCCCCGAGGGGACCAAGGCCACCGGGAAGCTGTACAAGGACCGCTACAAGCTGCGACGGTTCGGCCGGGGAGGCTTCGTCGAGATCGCCATGCGGGCCGGCGCCCCGGTGGTCCCCATCGTCGTGGTCGGAGCGGAGGAAGCCATGCCCACCGTCGCCAAGTCTCCGACCCTGGCCAAGCTGCTCAAGGTCCCCTATGTCCCCCTCACGGCCAACATGTTGCTCCTCGGCCCGTTCGGTCTCCTCGGGTACTTTCCGGCCAAGTTCAAGCTCCGGGTCCTCGAGCCGGTGCACTTCGATGTCCCGCCTGACCAGGAGCACTACTCGAGGAGCGCCGTCTTCGACGCCGCCGAGAGCATCCGCCACAGCATGCAAGAGAACCTCTACGACATGCTGCGCCACCGTCGCAGCGTCTGGTTCGGGTGATGGGCCGACGGGTCCTGATCACCGGACTGGCATCGTTCTGGGGGGGCCGGGTGGCCCGCGCCCTCGAAGCCCACCGCGACGTCGACGTCATCGTCGGACTCGACACCAAGGAACCGACCGTCGCCCTCGAGCGGACCGAGTTCGTCAGGGCCGATGAGAACTACTCGATCCTGTCCCGTTTGGCCCGGGCCACCAAGGTGGATACCGTCATCCACGCCGCCCTCGTCGTCGACTCCACCCACATGGTCGACCGAAGGATCCACGAGAACAACGTCATCGGTACCATGAACCTGCTGGCGGCGGTGACCGGCAACTCGGCCGTGACGTCGCTGGTGGTCAAGTCGTCGACGCTGGTCTACGGCGCGGCGCGCGCCGACCCCACCTGGTTCTCGGAGAACAGCAGGCGCACCTCCCCGGCCAAGACCAGGATCGAGCGGTCCCTGCTCGAGGTGGAGAGCTATGTGCGCGACTTCGCCCGCGAGTCACCCGGCACCAGTGTCACCCTCCTGCGCTTCGCCAACGTGCTGGGCGGCGAGATCATCACCCCCCTGAGCACCGCCCTCGGCCTCCCGCTGGTGCCGAAGATCGTCGGCTTCGACCCCCAGATGCAGTTCGTCGAGGAGCATGACGTCGTCCGGGCCATCGTCTTCGCCGTCGACTCGGCGATCCGAGGTACCTACAACGTGGCCGGAGACGGACGTCTGCCGTGGTCGGAGGTGCTGGCCATCACCGGCAAGCGGCCCCTGCCGCTGCCCCCGCTGTTCACCGCCCAGGCCGTGGAACCGTTCGCCCGGGTCGGCATCGTCGACCTTCCCCCCGAGGTCCTCGATCTCCTCCGCTTCGGCCGGGGCGTCGACAACCGTTTGTTCAAGGCGGCCGGGTTCGTGTACCGCTTCGATACCGCCGGCGCCGTCAACCAGCTGGCTGAGGTCAACCGTCTCCGGGGCGCCGTCGGTCCCAAGCCCGGCTACCGCTACGAGAGCGACGTGGAGACGTTCTTCCGCCACTCCCCCGCCGTCGTCCACGAGGCTTGATCCGTCAGGAAAGGGGGCCGTCGAGGCTCAGCCAGGTCCTGACGTAGTGCTCGCGTCGCTCCGCCCATTCCTCGGCGGTGATGGCGTAGCGGACATGGTCCTCCCAGACCCCGTCGATCTCCAGGTAGCGCAACGCCGTTCCCTCGTCGCGCATCCCGACCTTGGCCGCCACCCGATGGCTGGCGGTGTTGCGAGGGATGATCGATGCCTGCAGCCGGTGCAGGGCCAGGTCCTCGAAGGCGAACCGGCAGACGGCGACGACGGCTTCGGGCGTGTAGCCGTGGCCGGCCGCAGCCTCGTCGATCCAGTAGCCGACGTAGGCGTTCTGGAAGGGTCCCCGCTGGACCGACGAGAGGTTGATCTCGCCGACGAAGAGTCGCCCCTCGATGAAGATCCCGAAGCCGTACCCCGTCCCCAGTTGGCGCTCCCTCTCCCGGGCCCCGCACCTAGCGGCGAAGATCCGCCGGTCCTCGGTCGGGTCGGGCTGACCGGGCAGCGGTCGTGGCTCCCACTTGACCAACCAGTCCCGGGCCCGGATCCTCACCTCCCGCCATGCCTCGAAGTCGGACGCGATCAGCGGGCGCAACAGGATGCGCTGGCCCCGCAGTTCAAGATTGCCCTGCCGGGTGGCGCTCCCCCAGGTCATCGTCGTGCTGACCCCGCGGCGACGGACCCGGCGGTCATCGCCCGAGGATCTCGGCCAGGGCGGCGAGGAGGAGGGTGACGTTTCGGGGCCGGGCCCCGTGGCCCATGACCCCGATCCGCCAGGCCTTACCGGCCCACGGGCCGGCTCCCGAGCCGATCTCGATGCCGTAGGTCTCGAGCAGGGTCCGTCGCACCGAGACGTCATCCACGCCGTCCGGGATCCACACCGTGGTCAGCTCGGGCAGGCGGTGCTCCGCAGCCACGCACAGCTCCAGGCCGAGCTTGACCAGGCCGTCTTGGAGGGCCTGACCGCACCTCTGATGGCGGCTCCAGGACGCTTCGAGGCCTTCGTCCAGCACGACGCCGAGGCCGGCGTGGAGGGAGGCGATCATGGCAACCGGGGCGGTGTGGTGGTACCGGCGGGTAGCTCCGGAGGTGTAGTCACCGATCATGCCCAGGTCCAGGTACCAGCTCCGGGGCCGCTCGATGCGTCGTTCCCACGCCCGGGCGCCGAGCGTGAGCGGGGCCAGACCGGGTGCCACGCCGAGGCACTTCTGGGTCCCGCTGTAGGCCACATCGACACCCCAGTCGTCAATGGCCACAGGGATGCCCCCGAGCGAGGTCACGCAGTCGGCCAGCACCAGGGCGTCACCCTTGCCGGCGGCGACGGCTGCGACATCGTTGCGCACGCCGGTGCTGGTCTCGGCGTGGACCAGGGCGATGAGCTTCGGATCGGGGTGGGCTCCGAGCACGGCGGCGGGATCGAGAGGCTGGCCCCACGGCGCCTCCACCGCGACCACGTCGGCGCCGCAGCGCTCGGCCACATCGCACATGCGCTGACCGAACAGGCCGTTGACCCCGATGACGACCACGTCGCCGGGGCCGACCAGGTTGACGAACGCGGCCTCCATGCCTGCCGAGCCGGTACCGGAGATCGGGAGGGTGAGGGCGTTGTCTGTGCCCCACACCGCCCTCAGGCGGTCACAGGTCTCGTCGAGGATCGTCAGGAACACCGGGTCGAGGTGGCCGAGGAGTGGCCGGCTGAGCGCCTCGGTGGCCTCGGGATAGGGCATGGAGGGTCCGGGACCCATGAGGATGCGATCGACGACAGGCATTGCTCGATCGTACAAACACGGACCCGGCTCCGTCAGAACGGTTGTGGTGTGGTGGCCGGCGGCGGGCGGCCGGGGACGCTAGGGATGCGACGGAGGCGCCGGCCGTAGAGACATCGCCAGGCCGTCGAGGATGTCCGACTCCGACACGAGGCACCGGCCCGCGCCCGTCAATGCCATCAGCTCGGCCAGGACGATCGCCCCGCCGACGATGACGTCCGCCCGCTCGGCCTCCATACCTCTTCGCCGCCGCCGCTGCTCGACGGTCTCGGCGGCCAGGCCGGCCAGCAGCTGGTCGACGGTGCCCTTGTCCAGCCACGCATGGTGGACCCGGTCCCGGTCGTAGACGTCCAGCCCCTGCTGGAGGCGGGTCATGGCGGAGACGGTCCCGGCCAGGCCGATGAAGGTAGCCGGCCGGGCCAGGGCCGGGACGGCCTCCAGGGCCCCGCGGACCAACGCGGTGACGGCCGATCGGGCCGCTTCGACCTCATCTGGCCCGGGGGGATCGGAGGGCAGGTAGGTCTCGGTGAGTTGGACGCATCCCACGTCGAGGGAGCGGACGCCGGCCACGCTGAAGCGGTCGGCCCCCGGCTCAGCCGACGGGCCGGCTACCAGTTCGGTGGAGCCCCCACCGATGTCGGCGACGAGGAACGGACCCAGGTCGGCGTCGAGGTCTGCGGTAGCGCCCGAGAACGACAGCCGGCCCTCCTCGTCACCGGTAAGCAGCTCGGGTACCGATCCAACGGCCGCCTCGACGGCGGCGAAGAAGTCCGCCCGGTTGCTGGCGTCACGGGCGGCCGACGTGGCGGTGATCCGCACCCGGCGGACACCCAGGTCATCCATGAGCCGGCGGTACCCGAGCAGCACTCCGATCGTGCGATCCACCGCCTCTTGGGCCAGCCGGCCGGTCGCAGCCACGCCCTGGCCCAGTCGGGTGATCTCCATGCGGCGCGTCACCGTCTCCCCGTCGGCACCGACGATCAGCAGGCGGGTGGAGTTGGTCCCACAGTCGACGGCCGCCACCGCCGCTCGGTCGCCCGTCACTGCGGCCTGGTCGGCCGTCACCGCCTCCCCCTGCCCGGCTTCCCGGCGGTCCCGGGCGTCGCCCTCCCGGTCGTCAGGGGCGCCCCCCCGGGCGCCGTCCCGGCTAGCGTCCCTTCCGTCGCCCCCTCCGCCGTCTCGGCGACCTTCTGGGCCGTCCAGCGCCCCACGGCATCGTCTCCCCCGGCCAGGTGCCAGGCCAGGTGGGCGTGCAGGCACTTGACGCCCTGACGGGTCCCACCGACCCCGCCGTTCGGGCGAGGCCCCTCCCAGTCATCCGGCATCGCCGCATCCCTCTCGTGGCTTGCCCGCCGGTGGGCGTCCGCCACCAGTGGGGCCGGCACCTCGGCTTCGGCCCGGCGGACGCCGCCCGCCGCCTCCAGCCGATCGACCTGCCGGCGCAGGTCAGAGCCCACCAACCAGTAGCGGGTAGGCATGGGCGTCCCGTCGTCGAGAAGGGGCGCGTTGCGGATGACCACCGGATCGCCGGCTGCGTCACGCACGGCCACCTCGAAAGCCCCCATGGGGGGGCGGCCCAGCAGCGCCGTGAGCCGCAGCGTGTCGGGGGTGGGGGCGGGGTGGGGGTTGAAAATTGGGCGGCCCACGGTCGTCACACGTTGTCGGCGATCAACGGGTTGCCTCGGAGCCACCCAGCCGATCTTACAAGCCGATGCGGGACCAGAAGCTGGCACTGCCCTGCCGGGCGGGGATGATGGCGTAGGCCTGTTGGCCGGGCATGACCAGGCCATACTGGGTCCTGGCGATCTGCTGGATCTGGGCCGGGTCCTGGAGTTGCTTGACCCGCTCGTCCAGCTTGGCGTTCTCGCGACTCAGGGCGTTGACCCGGCCCTGGGTGACAGCGAGGGTGTGGCGCTGGGCCAGCATCGTCCGACCGGGCAGCACGAACAGCAGCAGGACGCCGAGGACGACCACGGTCAGCAGCAGAATCCAGACCATGCGCCTCACCTGGCGGCCCCGAGACGACTGAAGACGGCACCGCCGGGATAGCGGGCCGAGTCCCCCAGGCCTTCCTCGATTCGCAGCAGCTGGTTGTACTTGGCGACCCGGTCGGAGCGGGCGGGCGCCCCCGTCTTGATCTGGCCGCAGCCGGTGGCAACGGCCAGATCGGCGATGGTCGTGTCCTCGGTCTCGCCGGAGCGGTGGGACATCACCGACGCGTAGGCGGCCCTCTGGGCCAGGTCCACCGTGTCGAGGGTCTCGCTCAGGGTGCCAATCTGGTTCACCTTCACCAGGATGGCGTTGGCCACGCCGGCGCTCACTCCCCGTTCCAGTCGGGTGGCGTCGGTAACGAACAGGTCGTCGCCAACCAGTTGGGTGCTGGCCCCCAGTTCTGCGGTCAGAGCGGCCCACCCGTCCCAGTCCTCCTCGGCCATCCCGTCCTCGACGGAGACGATCGGGTAGCGGCGGCACAGGTCAGCGAGGTACTCGACCAGGTCGGAGGCCTCCAGGGACCGTCCTTCCCCCGCCAGCCGGTAGGTCCCCTTGTCGTAGAACTCGCTGGACGCGGCGTCGAGAGCCAGGGCGACATCGGTGCCGGGGGTCCGCCCGCTGCGCTCGATGGCCTCGACCAGGATGGCCAGTGCCTCTTCATTCGATCCCAGGTCCGGGGCGAAGCCGCCCTCGTCGCCGACGCCGGTCGACAGCCGTCGGTCGTGGAGCACGGCCCGCAGGGCGTGATAGGTCTCCGCCCCCCAGCGCAGGGCTTCGGCGAACGAGGCCGCCCCCACGGGAACGATCATGAACTCCTGGAGGTCCACGTTGTTGTCGGCGTGCACGCCACCGTTGATGACGTTCATCATCGGTACCGGCAGGCGGTGAGCGTTCGCACCCCCGACGTAGCGATACAGGGGGAGGCCGACCTCGTCGGCCGCCGCCTTGGCCACCGCCAGGGAGACACCGAGGATGGCGTTGGCCCCAAGCCTGCTCTTGTTGTCGGTCCCGTCGGTGTCGCAGAGGATCTGGTCAAGCCCACGCTGATCCAGGGCCTCGAAGCCGGCGAGGGCGTCGGACAGCTCACCGTTGACAGCACTCATCGCCCCGAGGACGCCCTTGCCTCCGTACCGTTCCGCCTCTCCGTCGCGCCGTTCGACAGCCTCGAAAGACCCCGTTGACGCCCCCGACGGCACCGCCGCCCGACCTGTCGCCCCCGATGCCAGCACCACGTCCACCTCGACGGTCGGATGACCGCGGGAGTCGAGGATCTCGCGGCCGATCAGCTGGTCAATGGCGCTCATCAGCGTGCTGGCTCCTGAGATGGGACGGTGCGACGGTAGAGCAGGTATGGGCAAAAGAGGCCGCTTGTAGGTGCAAGCAGCCTGTTGCTGGTGTGACTGGTGTTGAAGACGGTAGTCCACCGCTCATGCCGGGACGGAGCATCCACACGCTCCACCGAGCGCTCGTCCCCCTCCGACGCCGCCCTTCAGCGGGTCGGCCGTTCTCCACTGGCGGCATCGGTCGCCCTCTTGGCCTGCTCCCACAGCCGGTCCCATCCGGCCGCGTCGAGTCCGGCCAGGTCCTGACCGGACACAGCGGCGGTCGCCTCCATGGTTGCGAAGCGATTCCGGAACTTGGTCGTGGCGGCCCGCAGTGCATCCTCGGCGTCGACCTCAAGATGACGGGCCAGGTTGACGACCGTGAACAGCACGTCGCCGAGCTCGTCCGCCACCGCCCCGACACCGCCAGCCCCGACGCCGCTAGCCCCGACACCGCCGTCCACGGCCCCGCGAAGCTCAGCAAGCTCCTCGGCGAGCTTGTCCCACACACCGGCCAGATCGTCCCAGTCGAAGCCGACGGAGGCCGCCTTGCGACCCACCTTGGCCGATGCCAGAAGGGCGGGCAGGGCCGGAGGGATCCCGTCCATGATGCTGGCCCGGCCCTTCTCCAACTTCTTGGCATGCTCCCAGTTGGCCACCACCGCATCGGCGTCGGACGCGATGGAGTCCAAGAGGGGGTCGCCCGACGTGGAGCTGGCCGCCGCCCCGAACACGTGGGGGTGGCGGCGCACCAGTTTGTCGTGGATGCCCCGGGCGACGTCGGCCAGGGTGAACTGGCCGGCCTCCGTGGCCAGGACGGCATGGAACGCGACCTGGAACAGCAGGTCGCCGAGCTCTTCTTCCAGGTGCCCGTAGGCGACCGCCTCGCCGTCGCCGGCGGTCAACCCGTCGATGGCCTCGAGGACCTCGTAGGTCTCCTCGATCAGGTGCCGGGTCAGGCTGGCGTGGGTCTGCTCGCGATCCCACGGGCAGGCGACGCGAAGGGTCCGGACCAGGCTCTCGAAGCGGACGATCTCGGCGGCCACCGGGTCGGCCAGCTGGGGGATCCACAGGCAGGTGAGGTGATCGGGAACGACTTCCCGGTCAAGGTCAGCCCAGGCGAGAGGGGTGATCGCCTCGTCCGGCATGCCCAGCCGGGAAAGGATGGCAACCTCGGGCCCGTCGTCGATGGTCAACTTGATCTCTGAGAGCACCTGGCGCGAGTCGCACTGCGACACCAGGAGGGGTCCGGTGGACCCGGCCGCCTCACCGGCGAAGCGGTGCCCGTCAACGAGGCGGACCCCCGCGGCAAAGGGGTCGATGCCGAGGCGGTCCCATGCCAGGTCGACGAACGACAGGGCGGGAATGACCTGGAGATCGATGCGAGGATCGAGCCGCAGCAGTTCGACCGTCCGCTCAGCCACGAGGGGCGAGCCGGGCACGGCGTAGACGATCCTGCCGTCGGCCTCACCAGCAGCCGCCTCCACCAACGCCTCGACGATGGCCGGATAGACGAGGTCGAGGGTCTCGGCCTGCTCGTAGACATCGTCGAAGCTGCGGGCCGCACCGACCTCGGAGGCGCTCGGGTGGCGGCGGGTCCGCACGAACCGGGTCTCGACCTGCTCCAGGATCCGGCGGGTCTCGACTCCGATCAGGCCGGCATCGCCCGGCCCCAGGCCGACGACCATGATCCGCGGCCTGGCCGTCACCAGCTCGACTCGGCCCGCACGATGGACTCGGCCGGACCGCTTTAGCCCGGCCCGGGGGCCTGGGAGCTGCTGCCCTGGAGCTTGTTGGCGATCTCGCCTGGGATGGCGGAGGTCTGCACCGTCAGCTGACTCGGGTTCCACGTCCCGAAGGCAGGATTGACCTTGATCTTGGCGGCCTGCAGGACCCGGACCAGAGCCGGTGTGTAGCCGTTCTGGCTGCTGGAGTTGATGGCGAAGGCCAGCACCGAGGCCGTGCCGGGCGCAAAGGTCTGCTGGTCGCGGCTGTCCACCGCCAGCACGTTGTAGCCGTAGCCGGTTCTTACAGGCGGAGCGGCGTGACCGGGGACGAGGCCGAGGACCTTGTTGAAGAGCGCTTGGCTCCGATCTTCGAGCTGGGCCTGGGAGTAGCAGTTGACCTCTCCGCCGCCGGTGTCGCCGGCGAGCGTCCCCCCGTTGAAGTCCCTTTCGATCTGGTCCGCCTTGTCCTTGCTGGCCGCGAAGTCGACCCCGCCGTTGGAGCCCGGGACGCTGGCACTGATCAGGCGGGTGCAGACCCGGGAGAAGAAGTTGGCCTGGTGGCTCATGAAGGCATTGCGGGCGTCGGCGGTGGACGACGGCGGGGGTTCGAGGGCGGCCCGGTCGGCCAGTGCAGACACGAACTCGTTGCGGACCGACGCCGGGAAGCCCTGCCAGTACGCACCCGCTCCCACCTCTTCGACCCCCCGGGCGGCGGCCAGGGCCGATGCCGGAGGTAGAGCGTGATGGGCCGTCAGGTACTGGCGGATGGCGTTGTCCTCGACCATCTGGTCCAGGACCCCGGCGGCGAAGCCGGAGCTGTAGCTGGCCGTCGACAGGCCGGCGACGGTCGTCCCCCCGCTCTGGGCGCCAGCCTGGTCCACGGCGGCCACATAGGCCTGGTTGCCGGCCCGGCCCCGCAACTCGGCCTGGAGGGTCGTCTGCTTGATGACCTGCCCGTTGATGCTGGCGGCGGAGGGCGAGGAGTCGCAGCCGGCGGCGGCCACCGAGAAGGCCGCCACGAGAGCGCCCAGGGCGAAGAGTCGTCGGGTGCGGTTCACAGCGTCGGTGATGCTACCGACGAGCGGGGGTCGGGTACCAAGTTGGCCGGCCTCTACGCCGGCGCTCCGGCGGCGACCGGGGGGATCAGTTGACGGAGCAGGTCGGGCAGGTCCGACGCCGGGTCGGCCCCCCGGGGCAGGGGGACGACGAGCTGGGCTGCGTCCGGCTTGTAAACCGCTTTGGGCCACAGACGCCCGAGACGAACCGTGGCGCTGGCTTTGAGGGCCACCGGGCTCAGGCGGGCCGTCCATCCGCCCCCCGACAGACCGGCGGCGGACTTGACGACGGCGACCTCGCGCACACCGGTCCGGACACACTCGGCCCGCAGGTGGCCGATGGCCAGAAGAGCCTGGGCCGGGTCGGGGAGCGGACCGTAACGGTCCAGCCACTCGGCGCCGATGTCATCGACCTCTCCGTGGGTGGTGACCGTCGCCAGGCGCCGGTACGCCTCGAGTCGCAGATCCTCCCGGCCCACGTAGGTGGCGGGGAGGTTGGCGGTCACCGGCAGGTCCAGCTTGATCTCGGCCGGCTGGCGCACCTCCTCACCCTTGAGCTCGGCGACCGCCTCGGAGACCATCTGCACGTACAGGTCGTAGCCGACGGCGGCGATGTGGCCGGACTGGTCACCGCCGAGCAGGTTGCCCGCCCCCCGGATCTCGAGGTCCCGCATGGCGATCTTGAAGCCCGACCCGAGCTCGGTGTGCTCGCCGATCGTCCGCAGCCGCTCGTAGGCCTCCTCGGTGAGGGTCCGGTCGGGGGGGAAGAGCAGATAGGCGTAGGCCCGCTGACCGGCCCGACCCACCCGGCCTCGAAGCTGGTGGAGTTGGCCGAGGCCCAGCAGGTCGGCCCGGTCGACGACGAGGGTGTTGACGGTGGGCATGTCGATGCCTGACTCGATGATGGTGGTGCACACCAGGACGTCGTACTCGCCTTCCCAGAAGTCGAAGACGACCTTCTCGAGGGCACCCTCGTCCATCTGGCCGTGCGCCACCGCCACCCGGGCTTCGGGCACCAGGTTGCGCAGGTCGGCGCCCACCTTGTCGATGTCGTAGACCCGGTTGTGAACGAAGAAGACCTGCCCCTCACGCAACAGCTCTCGGCGGATGGCCTCGGCCACCGCCCGGTCGTCGTACTCGCCGACGTAGGTGAGGATGGGCTGGCGCTCGGCGGGTGGCGTGGTGAGCAGGGTCAGATCCCGGATCCCCGTGAGGCTCATCTCCAGGGTCCGGGGGATGGGGGTGGCGGTGAGGGTCATCACGTCGACGTCGGTGCGCAGCTTCTTGATTGCCTCCTTGTGACTGACCCCGAAGCGCTGCTCCTCGTCGATGACCAGCAGGCCCAGGTTCTTGAATATCAACGAACCCGACAGCAGCTTGTGGGTGCCGATGACCACGTCCACCGTGCCGTCGCCGACGCCGGAGACCACTTGGCGGGCCTGAGCAGGGGTGAGGAATCGGGACAGCATCTCGACCCGCAACGGGTAGCCGGCGAAGCGCTCGGAGAATGTCTGGAAGTGCTGGGAGGCGAGGAGGGTGGTGGGAACGAGGACGGCCGCCTGCATGCCGTCCTGCACGGCCTTGAAGGCGGCCCTGATGGCCACCTCGGTCTTGCCGAATCCGACGTCGCCGCAGATCAGGCGGTCCATCGGCGTCGACGACTCCATGTCGGCCTTGGTCTCGGCGATGGCCTTGGCCTGGTCGGGGGTGGCGACGTAGGGAAACCCCTCCTCCATCTCCACCTGCCAGGGCGTGTCGGGGGCGAAGGCGTGGCCGGTGGCACTGACGCGGGTCTGGTAGAGCACCACGAGCTCCTGGGCGATCTCGCGCACGGCGGCGCGCACCCTGCTCTTCGACCGCTGCCACTCCGAGCCGTTGAGCCGGCTGAGCGACGGGCTCTCACCACCGCTGTAGGGCCGGAGGGCGTCGATCTGGTCCGACGGTACATAGAGCCTGTCCCCGCCGCGGTAGTCGAGGAGCAGGTAGTCCCGCTCCACGCCGCCGATGGCCCGGCGGATCATGCCTCCGAAGCGCCCCACGCCGTGGGTGTTGTGCACGACATAGTCGCCGGTCTTCATGTCGTCGAAGAACGTCTGCGCCGCTCGAGCGCGGGGCTTGGGTTTGCGATGAGCCCGGCGGCGGCCGGTGAGATCACTTTCGGCCAGCACGGCCATGGACAGCGGCGGGTACACGAACCCCCGCTCCAGGGGCTGGACGATGATGCGCATGCCGGGACGGGTCAGCTCGCCGGGTGGCACGTCGCCGTCGAAGAACGGCACCGTCCAGCCTCGGTCGGCCAGGGTGGCCGCCATCCGCTGGGCGCTGCCCCGACCCTCGGCGCAGAGGGTGATGCGATAGCCCTGGGCCATCATGCCCTGGAGCTGCGACGCCAGCCGATCGGCGTCGGCGACGACGGGATCCCAGCCGAGGGCGGAGACGGTCGTGGTCCCCGGGCCCTCCGGAGCAGCCGTGACGGTCCACGCCGCAGCGGCGGTATGGGCGAGGAGCCGGTCGAAATCGGCATGGAGGTGGATAAGTTCCTCGCCGCCCGTGCCCCACGTCTGAGCCAGGGCGGACGCCAGCGCGGATTCCTCGTCGGCCAGGTCCTGGGCCCGGTCACGCATGCGTCGGGGTTCGACCATGAGGATCTGGGCGCCGGAGGGCAGGAGGTCGGTGAGGAGCCGCTCCTCGGCGGTGACCCACGGGAGCCAGGACTCCATGCCGTCAAAGATGTGGCCCTCGGCCAGCCGTTCCCACGAGTCGCGTCCCCACGGGACGGTGGCGATAAGCGCCGCGGCCCGTTCCCTGACCTCCTCGCAGGGGACCAGCTCCCGGCAGCCGAACAGCTGCACGTTGGCCACGTCGTCGATCGAGCGCTGATCGGCGACGGAGAAATCGGTGAGACGGTCGACCTCGTCGCCCCACAGGTCGATGCGGACCGGGCCGTCGGCGGTGGCGCCGAACACGTCGACGATGGACCCGCGCACGGCGAGCTCGCCGCGATGCTCGACCTGGTACTCGCGCCGGTAGCCCATGGCCACCAGCCGGGCGACGAGATCCTCGGGGTCGACCTGGTCGCCCTTGGCGATCACGATGGGGGCGGCCATCTCGACACCGGGACCGAGCCGCTGGAGAAGGGCCCTCACGGGAGCGACGAGCACGCGGGGCCCGCTCCCGCCCCGGCGCAGGTGCCACAGGGCCCGGAGTCGCCGGCCCATGGTTTCCACGCTGGGGCTGACCCGCTCGAACGGCAGCGTCTCCCATGCCGGGTACAGATCGACCTGGTCCGGACCCAGGTAGGCGGCGATGTCGTGGGCCAGGCGCTCGGCGTCGGCGGCGGTGGGCACGGCCACGAGGGTGGGGCGCCGACCTGACGCCAGGGCCAGACCGGCGACGGTGAAGGCCCGGGCCGGCTCAGGGACGGCGATGATGGCTTGACGCAGCCCCACCACGTCGGAGAACGTGGGGTCGTTGCGGAGGAGGGGAAGGAGGGGGCCGAGGGCGCCAGTGGGCTCGCTCATGACTGACTCCAGTGAACCGCAGCGCAGCCGCTAATCGCCAGGGCGACCATCAGGAGTTAAACCGGTTCTGGGCGGCGGCGACACCCTCGGCCAGGATCGTCTCCACCGCATCGGCGGCCAACTCGACGGTGACGGCCAGTTCGGTACGGTCCTTCTTGGACGGGGCTGCCAGGACGTGGTCGACCCCCCGCTCGGGTCCACCGGGCGGCTTGCCGATGCCGATGCGGACCCGGGTGAAGGCGTCGTCGTGGAGGTGGGCCTTGATGGAACGCAGCCCGTTGTGGCCGGCCAGTCCCCCACCGGCTTTGACCCGCAGGGCGCCGATGGGCAGGTCGAGCTCGTCGTGGACCACCACCAGGTGGGCCAGGTCCTCGATCCCGAAGCGGCGCACGAGGGGGGACACCGCCTGGCCCGACTCGTTCATGAACGTCTGGGGGAACGCCAGGGCCAGGCGCCGGGACCCGACCCTCGCCTCGGCGACGAGGGCATGCTCGCGCCGGGATCTCCTGAGCCGTTCCCCGTGGCGGGCGGCGAGCAGCTCGATGACGTCGGCGCCGACGTTGTGGCGGGTGCCGGCATACGGCGCGCCCGGATTGCCGAGACCGACCGCCAACACATCCGCCGGGGTCCCGGTGCGTCGCCTGAGGTCGCCCGGGCCGGGCGGAGTCGTTAGCCCTCCTCGGTGGGTGTGCCGCCCTCCGAGGCGCCGCTTTCGGTCCCGCCTTCCTCGCCCGCCTCGGCTTCAGCGGCAGCCGCCTCGGCTGCCTCCTCCTCGGCCAGCTCCTCGGCTTCGGCGGCGACGGCCGACACGGCGGCGATCACGACCGGCTCGTCGCGGTCCACGTCGGTGGTCACACCGCTTGGCAGCTTCAGGTCGCCTACCCGCACCGTGTCGCCGATCTCGAGATCGGCGAGGTCGACGACGATCTCGTTGGGGATGTCGGACGGCGTGGCGTGCACGGTCAAGGACTGGAGGGGCTGTTCGATGACGCCCCGCTCCTGTTCCACCGACTTCGACTCACCGATCAGTACGATGGAGACCTCGGCGGAGAGGATCTCGTCCCGGCGCACGACCTGGAAGTCCACATGGATGACCGTGTTGCGCACGGGGTGGCGTTGGATCACCCGGGCCAGGCTGAGGTGCTTCGCGGGCCCGACCTCGAGCGACAACAGCTGGTGGACGCCGGACTCGCCGGAAAGGGCCTGGCGCAGCTGGCGGGCGTCCACCGATACCGACAGGGCGTCCATTCCCCCGCCATAGACGACGGCAGGGATGCGACCCCCGGCGCGCATGCGCTTCGACGCGGAGGTACCGGTGACCCTTTCGGGCTCGGCTACCAGGGTGATCTCGGCCATCGACGTGCGCTCCTCGGAACTCCGGCCGGGGGTCGCCTGGATTCGGATCCGGGGCCCCCGAGGGACCGGACGATGCTAATGCCTCGGCGCCGTGGTGACGAATCACCCCCCGGCGCCCCTCAGGTCTGGTTCTCCCCGCCGAAGATGTCGGAGACGGACTGGTCCCGGAACACCGCATCGATGGCGTCGGCGAAGATCGGGGCCACGGACACGACCTCGATCTTGTCGATCTGCTTCTCGGGGGGCAGGGGCAGGGTGTCGGTGATGACGACCTTGGTGATGGGCGAGTTCTTGAGCCGATCGACCGCCGGGCCGGAGAGAACGCCGTGGGTGCACATGGCCCACACCTCGGTGGCCCCCCGCTTGATGAGCAGTTCGGCGGCCGCACAGATCGTGCCCGCGGTGTCGACCATGTCGTCGATGAGCACGCACATGCGGCCCTCGACCTCGCCCATGACGTCGAGGGCTTCGACCTGGTTGACCGCATCCTTGGGCCGCCGCTTGTAGACGCTCGCCACGTCCACCTCGTCGCCGGCGTGGCGGGCGGCCTGCTCCGCCACCTTGGTCCGCCCGGTATCAGGGGCAACCATCACGAAGTCGCCGCTGGGGGCGTGACTGCGGAGGTACTCGGTCAGGAGGGGGACAGCGGTGAGGTGATCGACGGGGCCATCGAAGAAGCCCTGGATCTGGCCGGAGTGGAGATCGACGGTGATGATCCGGTCGGCCCCTGCGGTGGTGAAGAAATCCGCTACCAACCGGGCCGTGATCGGCTCGCGGCCTTTCGACTTGCGGTCCTGGCGGGAATAGCCGTAGTAGGGGCAGACGGCGGTGATCCGCTTCGCCGAGGCCCGCTTGGCCGTGTCGATCATGATCCATTGCTCGAGGAGAGAGTCGTTGACCGAACGGCCGGGGGTGCGGCAATGCGACTGGATGACGAACACGTCGGTCCCCCGGACCGAGTCGCCGAAGCGGGGACGGACCTCGCCGTTGGCGAAGTCGACCAGGTTGGGCTCGCCCAACTCGAGGTCCAGGTGGGCGGCGATGTCCGCGGCCAGTCCCTCGTGGGACCGCCCACTCAGCAGTTGGAGCTTGCGCTTCGCGACAAGCTCCAGCGGCTCGGATCCCTTAGCCATCACGGCGCCTCCTGTCGGCCATTAGTGAAGCATGCCCCAGTCACCTCGTTGTCCAAAACCTTGGTCCCGGCCGGGATGTCGGCCCACGGTCCCACCCGGGCGTCGACGCCGATGGAGGCGGCCCGGGCGACGGTGGCGGTGACCACGGCCCGCTCGCCCACGGTGCAGTCGGCCAGCTGGGTGTTCGGACCGATCTCGGCACCGGATGCAACCACGGTGTGACCCTGGAGCATGGTCCCCGGGTAGAGCACGACGTCGGTGGCCAACTCGACGGTGGTGTCCAGGTAGGTCCTCTCCGGATCGATCATGGTCACCCCCCGTCGCATCCAGCGTTCATTGATCCGGTCCCGCAGCTCGGCTTCGGCTACCGCCAACTGGGCCCGGTCATTGACCCCCGCCGCTTCCATCGGGTCGTCCACGACCATGGAGGTGACCGGGTAGCCGGCGTCGTGGAGCACGCTGACGGTGTCGGTCAGATAGAACTCGCCCTGGACGTTGGCCGGGTTCAGCCGGCGCAGGGCCGGGGCCAGGACCGACCGGCGGAACACGTAGATCGAGGTGTTGATCTCGTCGACGGCGAGCTCCTCCTCGGTGGCGTCGGCCTGCTCGACGATGCGCGCCACCCGACCGTCGCGACCCCGGACGATGCGCCCGTAGCCGGTGGGGTCGGCGATGCGGGCGGTGAGGACGGTGGCCGCGGCGCCGGCTCCCCGGTGGGCGCGGACCAACGCCGCGAGGGTCGGCGCCCGGAGCAGCGGCGTGTCGCCCGGCAGGACGATGATGTCGCCGCCGTCGTCGATGCCCTCGTCGTCGGGGAAGGCGGTGAGGGCGACCAGGACGGCGTCACCGGTCCCCCGCTGGACCCGCTGCTCGACGAAGTCGATGGGCAGATCGGCAGGGGGTTGCTCACCGACGGCCTTGATCACCCGGTCGGCGCCGTGGCCGACCACGACGACGGCCCGCTCAGGATTGATGGCGGCCACCGCGTGGAGGACGTGGAGGACCATCGACCGCCCGCAGAGTCGATGCAGCGGCTTGGGCCGCTCGGAGCGCATCCGGGTCCCCTCGCCGGCCGCCAGCACCACCGCACACAGGCCGCCGGCGCCTTCGTCGTCTGCGGACGCATCCTCGGAGCCAGTCGCCATACCCCCTTTCTAGCGGTTCGGCTCGCTTGGGTGGTCTACCCTGGGGCACCGCTGTGGCGGGTAGTTCAATCGGCAGAACGCCTGACTTTGGATCAGGAGGTTGCAGGTTCGAGCCCTGCCCCGCCAGCCACGAAAGGTGCAGCTCAGGGATGCGGCGCCGGTCCACGTCGCACCTCCCGAGTAGGGTGCTTTCATCAAGACCCAACAGGAAACCCAACAAGGTCCGTTGGGTGGGAAGTCGGCCACATGGCTGGGAGCTTGCGCCCGATCAAGGGCAAGGCCGACACCTGGGAGCTGCGGGTATACCTTGGGCGCGATGCCGAGGGACGGGTCCGGCACCGCTCGGTCAGGTTCCATGGCACCCGCCGAGCAGCCGAGAGAAACCTGGCCCGGCTGGTTGTCGACCAGGACGCCAAGCCCGCTCCGGTTCCTGAGGAGCGGGTGCGCTGGGGCCCAGCCACGACGGTCAACGACGCCATCGCCGCGTGGAAGGACAACGGCTGGGACGACCTGTCACCCAAGACGTCCCGCGGCTACGAGGGCATCTGGCGCGTCCACATCTCCCCCACGATCGGGCGGCGGCGGATCGCCTCTCTCGGGACCTACGACGTCGAGCGTTACTTCCGCTCGCTGAAGGCGGCCGGTCTGTCGGCGGCCAGCGTCTACCAGGTCAAAGCGGTGCTGCACCGAGCCTGCCGTCTGGCTCACAAGTGGAGCGGGGGCACCCTTCCCAACCCGGCGGCCGATGCCGACCTGCCGACATGGAGCCTCGATGAGCGCCGCCCCCGGGTGCGAGCACCCGAGCTCGATGAGGTCCGCCAGCTCCTGGCGGTCGCCGCCGAGGACGAAGATCCCCGCTTCGCCTGCTTCCTCCGCATCCTGGCCGCCACGGGGATGCGCCGGGGTGAGGCGTGCGCCCTTCGGTGGTCCGACCTGGACCTCGAACTTGGCGTCGTACGAGTCGACGAGAGCGTGATCTCAGCCAA
The DNA here is from genome assembly GCA_051000755.1 of Acidimicrobiales bacterium. Lineage (GTDB taxonomy): Bacteria > Actinomycetota > Acidimicrobiia > Acidimicrobiales > Palsa-688 > JALZAH01. Next base: position 21,742 of record JBPCNZ010000066.1, read on the forward strand.
GGGTGGGGCCCTGGTCAAGGGACCGAAGACCCGGGCCAGCATTCGCCGCCTGGCGGTCGACCCCGCCACCGCAGCGGCGTTGCGTATGCTCCGATCCGAGCAGGATTGCCTGGCGGCCACCTCTGCTGCGGTTGTAGCCAACGACGGCTTCGTGTTCTCCTTCGTTCCTGGAGGTGCCACCCCTCCGCATCCCGACGCCGTGACTCATGCCTTCGACCGGTTGCGGACCAGGGCCGGAGTGGCGGCAGACATCCACCTCCACTCGCTTCGACATTTCCACGCGACGGCACTCGACCCCGTCATCTCCGAAGCACAGAAGCAGGCCCGGCTGGGCTGGTCCACGGTGCAGATGGCCCGCCACTACACCGATGGCCTGCCCGCCGAGGACCGCAGAGCAGCCGAGCACGTGGGCGGCCTCCTGGCCGGCCCGCTCAACTCGACGGTGCCGGGCTGAGCATCGTGGCTCGTGCACGTCGGGAAGAGGCGTGAGACCGCCACCAGACGGCCCACGGCGGGCGTGAGACGTGGAACGAGGTCCTTCTCCTGACTCGCGGAGACATTCTGGTGAACGGGTAGGGCGGGGCGGTCCGCTCCGCTCCCCGCCCCACCCCGCATCAGAGGACGTCAAGCTGCGACTCAACCTCTCCGTCCAGCAGCGTCCCCCCTCGCGACGGTGCTCGCGTTCAAACTTTCCCTACTACGTCAAGAATGTTGTCGGCGACGACACATCGTTCGTCGAGCACCCAGGTAACGCTGGGCGCCCCCTGCCGTCGAGAGCCCACACAGCCGAACGCCCCGACGAGGGATCAGCTCCGCCCTCTCGCGCCAAAGAACGTCTTGACCGCCAGACCCACACAGGTAACGGCACAAGAGGCTGAAAAGGGAACGTAGAAGTCAGCAGAGCACCGTTGATAGTCCGGAATCGATTCCTGGTACCGAAGAACAGCGGGAGCATACGAAACTCGTCGAAGAAGTACATCCTTTACTCTTTCGCTTTCTTTGCCCTTCGCTTTTTGGCCCTTCTTCCGATACGCATAGCCTTCTTCTCAGTAGCAAGAGCGAGCAACCTTTTTTTCGTTACGAATGGTCGCTTTAGAGGCACTGCCCCAAGGATGTTGCACGCTTCCTCGTCGCCGAGGTCGCACGCAATGCGCAGCCAGGTTAATGCCTCAGTCCAGTCCCTGAACTGGAGACCATCAGCCAGGGTTATCATCGCCCGTACATTTCCGCCTTCGGCTGCTTTTCGTAACCACTTGATACTCTCATCGCGCCGCTCATGGAACAACAATATTCCTAGCTCGGTCATCGCAGTCACCGAACCGGTCTCTGCGGCCTTTTCGTACCATTGACGTGCTTGCTCATCCTGGTTCCGATTTGCCAGCATCGAGCCCATACGCTCCATCGCATCTACGCTTCCAGCTTCGGCCGCCCGACCATACAGCGCAATAGCTTGAACAGGTTCTCCATCTTGATGGAGCCATGCGAGGAATATTATTGCATCGACGTCTTCCCTATCAGCATCTTGCCGAGCAAGGTCGATCGAAACGCGCCGCCACCGCTGGGACTCTTCTGACGTGCCCGTCAAGGTGGCTAGGAGATCTGCAGCCCACCAGCTTCCAAGGCCCACAGCACGCTCAAGCCAACCACTGGCTGACACTGGATCGTCGGTCCACAGGAGTTCACCGAGCTCTCCCATGGCTTCTCGGTTACCATCGCGAGCCAGACTGGATAGCTCTTCAAATGACATCTCGTTGGACACTTAACCTCCTTCCTGCCAAACGTTAGCGAGGAAAGTCGCGGAATATATCCTTGAAGATATTGTCTCCTCCGCTGTCCTTTATCTTGAATCTGGGACCTTTACTGCCTGGCGATTTACCGATCTTTTGCTGCGGCCTTCCTGGTGCATCCGGCAACTTGTCTGGCGCACTCGCCTTTATATTTGGGTTGAAGGGTGTAAAGAGGCTTATAAAGCCGGCTATGGCATTAGCGAGAGCTCTTAGATTGTCGACATTCGCGAGACCGCTAATATCAGCACTATTTATCGGATCATCGCCGGCGTACTGATAACCGGGGTTCTGTCCGCTGGGATCAAGTTGTGTCCATTGGCCGAGTTGTGGGTTGTAGTAGCGGGCTCCGAATTTGATCAGCCCGGTGGTGTCTTGGTAGCCGGCCTCGTATTGGAACGGGTTCAGGACACCCTCCGTCTTGGCAAGGCTGTTGCCGTAGGGGTCGTACTGGTAGGTGTTGACTTCGACCCCGTTGTGGTCGGTGAGGCCGATGACTGATCCGGTGCCGTCGTAGAGGTAGTAGTAGGTGCCGCCGGTGGGGGGGCGTTCGTCGATGAGGGTGCCGGAGGGGTCTCGGGTGTAGCCGGTTGTGCCCGCGGTTGTGGTGGTGGTGTTGAGTCCGAAGAAGCCGTTGCTGTAGTTGGTGGTGACCCCGGCGGTGTTGCTGGTGAGCCGCTCGGCGTTGGTGGTCCCGGCGTAGCTGCTGGTGGTGGGGGTGGTGTTGGCGGTGATGGCGGTGAGCTGGTTGTAGCCGTTGTGGGTGCCGGCGGTGAGGGGCTGGATGCCGGGGCCGGCGGTCTGGTTGCCGTTGTTGTCATAGGCGATCCCTGCGGCGGAGCCGTTCTTGGTGGCGAGGGCGTCGGTGGGGTCGTAGGTGTAGGTGTTGGCCCCGGCGGCGGGGGCGGCGGGGCAGGGGACGCCGATGTTGGTCGTATCGGCGGTGCGATTGCCGGCCGGGTCGTAGCAGTACAGCCACGAGGCGGTGGTGGGGGTGTTGGGCCCGGTGTTGACGACGGCGTTGGTGAGCCGGCTGAGGGTGTCGTAGGTGTAGTTCGTGACGGGGTGGGTGGGGGCAACGGCGTCGGTGCGGGTTTGGATGACCGCCCGGTCGGTGGGGGGATTCGTGGTCGGGTCGAAGTAGTTGTAGGTGTAGTGGTAGAGAGGCCCGGCTGATGAGGTTGCCGAGATGTCTGTGGTCCGCCCCGAGTTGTCGGGGTTGACGGTCATGGTCACCCCACCGGGGTAGGTGGTGGTGGTCCTGGCCCCGTTGTTGTTGTAGGCGAAGGTGGTGCAGGTCACGGTCGGATTGGCGGTGCAGCTCCCGCCGGGATCGGCGATGGAGGTGACTTGGTTGTCGGCGTTGTAGGCGTAGGTGACGGTGCCGGTGGCGTCGCTGTAGGTCAACACGTTACCGGCCGGGTCGTAGGTGGCGCCGAGGGCCACCTGCTGGTTGGAGAGCGTCTCGGACGTTTCCCGGCCCAGGTTGTCGAAGTAGTGCCTGGTCGGGCCGGACGGGTCGTCCCGGGAGACGGTCCGACCGTTGAGGTCGTAGCCGAGGCTGGTGGTGGCCGATCCGACCACGACCTGGGCGGAGCGACCGAACGCGTCGTAGACGGTGGTGGTGGTCTGGGCTTTGCCGTCGGTGACGGTGACGAGCTGGCCCGAGCCGTTGGTGGTGTAGGTCGACGCCTTGAGCGCCCCGCCCGCGGGCGGTGTCACCGACAGCAGGTTGCCGGTGGGGGGGTCGTAGGCGTAGGTGGTGACATGGCCGTTGCCGTCGGTGGAGGTGCACTGCTGGCCGGGCTTGCCACCACAGGACGGGTTGGTCGGCATGTAGGTGGCCGAGGTGGTGACCGTACCGGTCGGGGTCATCGTCGATGTGCCCGACTGGTTGCCGGGGTCGTCATAGCTGTAGCTGGTCATGCTTCCCTGGGGGTCCATGCCGCACTTGGCCTGATACGGATGGCCGGTATCGGCGGTGGTGCAGGTCTTGCCGGTCGTGCCGAACGCCTGGCCGTTGGTGTAGCCGAGATAGCCGGCGGCACCCATCGGTGTGGTTGCAGAGGTCAGGTTGTTGCCGGCAGGGTCGTAGCCGAAGGTCGTCTTGTTCCCGGGGCTCATGGCATCGGTCGCGGTTTCCACGTTCGACTGGGCCGTCCACGTGTTGGGCCGCATGTGGCCCATGGCGTCGGTGGTGGTGATGACCCGCCCGAACCCGTCGATCCCATACGTGGTCATGCCGTGGTTGTAGGGGGCAACCGTGTCGGGGTCATGGACCAGCGTGTTGCCGAAACTCGACGTGTAGTCATAGGTGGTGGTCGCTTTGATACCGGTGCTGTCCTGGTCGAAGCTGGTCACCTTGTCCTGGCCGTCGCTGCTGTAGCCGACCGTAGTCGTCACCCCGGACGGGTCGACGATCGAGGTGAGGTCGTTAGAGCTGTCGTAGCCGAAGCGGGTGACCCGATCGGCGGGGATCGCCACCGGCGAGGACCCCGAGGCGTGCTCGGTGACCGTGGCCATCGTCGTGTTCGACCCGCTGTTGTAGGTGAACGCGAAGCTATGCGTGACACCGTCCGCGGTCTGAGAAGCGGAACACAGTTGATTGTTGGGGCAGGTCCCGCCGTAGGTGAAGGTGATGGGGTTGCCACCGGCACGGGTGCCGGCGATCATCGACGCCACATATCCGTTGGTGTAGGTGTAGGTGATGGTGTTGCCGTTGCGGTCCGCCTGGGAGATCACCGACCCGCCGTTGGGCCCGAAGGTCAGGACCTGCCCGGAGCTGTGATCGGTGAGAAACCAGTTCTGCCCTGAGGTGTGGGTCAGCGTGGAGCTCAGCCCGGGGGGTTGGGTCAGGGTGGTGGTGCCATTGGCGGTGAAGGTGGCCGAGTTGCCGTCAGGACCGAAGTAGGAGGCAGACCCGTCCCCGTAGGTGACCAGGGATACGTCGGTTTGTGGTGACATACGCCAGCCCGGCCCGGTCAGCGGCGACCCGTGGAATTGGGCTTGAGGGGAGCCGTAGACGCTGTTGTAGTCGATGGCGAACGGTGTGGTCCCGGCGACACCGGGGAGACCGAGCAGGCCCATTGTCACGTTGAGGTTGCCGGTACCCACGTTGACCTTGGCGGTCAGGTTGTCTGACAGGGTGTGGCTGTCGTAGGTGTAATAGCCCGGTGTGCCCGCGCCGGCGGTGGCCCCGGCGGTGGCTTCGAGCTGGCCGTACCCGGAGTTGGTGGCGATCCAGTTGATCTGGCCGGCGGAGAAGTTGTTCCGTCTCCCGCCGGGGATAGCGAACTCATCGGAGGTCGGCAACCCCAGATAGGACGTCTCCCAGTGCAACGCTTCCCATTCGTTTCTGATGGCACCAGCGATCTCGTGTGCCCCGGTCGCCGCCGACCAGTAGATCGACCCGGTGTGACCGTCGTTGAATACGGCGCCGTTGAGGTTGTTGAAGTGATTGTACGCCCCGGGCATGGTCGGCAGCCCGTTCTGGTCGGTGACCGGATAGCCGATCACCGATTGTGTTGCGCCGATCGTGAGCCATTCGTCGCGGATCGCGCCTTGGATCGACCACGCCCCGAAATTGGGGGTCCAATAGATCGACCCGGTGTTGCCATCGACCGGGCTGTGGTAGCCGGTGGCGTTTTGGAAATGGTTGTACCGGCCCACCCCATCGGAGGCGGTCGTCTCGTCGGTCGTCGGATAGCCCAAGAAGCCTGCCGGTCCGCCCAGGGCGTTGTATTTGTCGCGGATGGCGCCGCACACCTGATGGGTGCCCGTCGCTGGCGAGTTATACGAGGTGCAGTTGCCGTAGGTGATCGACAGGGCCGGGGCCACCCCGGCGCCGTCGTCGCCCGAGGAGAAGATCTTCCAGCCGTAACTGTTGGCCTCGTTGGTCGACAGCGTGAAGCCGTTGTCGGGCTGGGAGTTGTTGGAGTACGCCTGGACCAGGTTGGTGACGTTCATGTTCACCCACGCCGCCGGGCAGCCCGAGTAGCCGTTGGCGGCCACCACCGACGTCCCCAACGTCTGCCCGGCGGGCTGGTTGTTCCACGTCAGGCCGCCCGGGTTCCACCCGCCGGCCACCCCGAACACATTCAGCGCCGGGGTGGCACCCAGGTTGCACGACCACGACGTCGTCTCATACATCGCCAGATTGGCCGACACGATCTGGTCGCCGGTGCCATCCACCCCCGTCGGACCGAAGAACACGAAGGCTCGGTCGGCTTCGCCGCCCCCGTTATAGGTACCCACCTTCAACGCCGTCGGATCGTACGTCCCCTCAGGCGTTGTGGGGTAGTCCTTCGACACGTAGGCGTCGAAGCCCGACGAGCTGGTGTTGTAGTTCAGCGTCGGGTCGACCGTGACCGGGAACACCCGGGCCGGATCGGCCAGCCAGGACGGCGGGGTCGACACCCCGACCGAGACCTGCGTACCGGTCTGCGACAACACTGTCACCGTGACCGGGACCGTCGCGCCGGTTCCCGCCGCTGACGCCGCCGAGTCAGTGGCGGTCCCGTCATGGTAGAAGGCGACCTGGGCGCCCGAGCCGTCCACGAACGCCACCCCCGTGACCGTCTGCACCGCCCGGACCCCCGCAGACAGCGTGAAGGTGTCCGACCATGCTCCCCCCGCCGCAGGTGACGCCAACGTGGCGGTCTCCTCCACCCCATCCACCAACGGCTTCTCGACCACGTTCCGGCCCCCCGACAGCGCCGCCGGGAACGACACCTTCGACCCCTCGCGTATCGCTGGCACTGGTGCCGACCCCGCCGGACCGAAGGACAAAGCACCCGCGCCCGCACCGACCGTCACCAACTGGGCCGAGGCCAGCCCGGCAATACGGGCCGCTCCTGGCGGCGCCGACTTGGGCTGCAAGGCCCCACCCGGGCCGGGCACTAACGTCAGATCAAACGGCTGCCAAGCTCCGCCCTGGTCCTGCCAACGGACAGGAGTCGGCGAGCGGGTCTCAGTCACCGTCCCGTCCGGATTCGCTACCACGATCGACTTCGCGGTGGTCAACGCCGGCACCGCCACCACCGTCCTCGACCGCTGCGCCTCAGCCTTCGCCACCTGCAACGGGGACGCCGCCGGAGCCGCCGCCGCAGACAACGGACCCCTCAAGCCGACCGCCGAGTTCGCCGCCACCCGCTCCGGCGGCGGCACCACATGAGACTTCGGACCCGAACTTCCCGTCGACACCGCGGGTGCGCGAGGAGTTGCGCTCGCTGCGGGCGCGGCGACGACGGACAACAGCCCGGCCGGCAACGCCGCCACCACCACCGCAACAACGACGGCCTGGCGAACAACGGACGACCTCGCGAGTCCACCAAGCATGCCGTGGGTATGGCCGCGCCGAACAACACCGTTGCGTGTCATCACTTTCCCCGATCCACCATGTCGCCACAAGAAGTGGCGACACATGGTCTGGGCGCCGTTCTGCGGTGCTGCCCCATGGACAGTCTCACTCGCACCCGCCGCTGTCAAGCGAACACTCTAGGTGACGATCCGTCATCTGTTCGGCGACCGGGGCCGCGACTGAAACTGCGGGCAAACTGTCGTCCCGCAACGACACCAAGCTTGTGAGTGGGAACCCGACACATCCCCGTCCATCCCGCGTCCACAGACGTCCAACCCCGTCCTTCGAACGTCAGCTCCCCCCCGATCAGCCATTCCTGTCCAGAAAGGTCCACATGGGTCCACCCGTCCACCGTTCGGGACGCTGAGGTTCGATATCACGGCGCAGGCGCCGACGGCGGCCCTTCGATAGAGCACACCATGACCCCTTCATCAACCGGCCATGGCACACCCATGGCACATCCGCCGCCATCCGCTCCCGATCGCCTCCGTCTTCGACCGGCCTTTGACCAGCCATAACCCTCCGCACGGGCCCGCACCAGTCCACCCGTACCTGCTTTGCAAGCAGGGGGTCGTGGGTTCGAATCCCATCGTCTCCACCAGCCCGAACTCCGAACACTGAGAGTGGTCGGGCGAACAACGGTCGCTGCTCAGGGGCGGGTGCGTGAGTCGCTGCGACTACCCAGTCCGCCTGGCGAACGGCGATGGTGATGTGCTCTCGGTGCGTTGCGGCTGCTCGGATCGAGCGATGTGCCGGGGCTGTGCAGAGCTGTACCGAGGCGACGTGCGCACCCTCGTTCGCGAGGGCCTCGGGTCGGGACCGGCCACCTTCATCACCTTCACTGGCCCCGGCGCCGAGGAGTTCGGACGGGTCCATTCCCTGCGTGTCGATCACGGCCGGGCGCGGCGGTGCTCATGCGGGCGGACCCATAGCGCCGGGGACCTGATCCTCGGCACCCCCCTGCATCCCGAGCGGTACCGCTACGACCGGGTTGCCGAGTGGAACGCACATTCCCGTCGACTGCTGACCGTCGTCATGGGCAAGGTCGCTCGGCTGGTGGGCCGCAAGCTTGAATGGGTCGCCGTACTCGAGCCCCAAGGCCGCGGGGTCGGCCACTGGCACGTCCTCGTGCGAGGGGTGATCCCTGCCTACCTGGTCCAGGTGGCCGTGCGGGGCGGGACCAACCGGCGCACCGGGCGGTGCATCGCCCGTACCCACCACGCCGGCTTCAGCTTCGGAGAGCGCCTGGACGTGCAGCCCATCCTTTCCGAGGAGGGCGCCGGGCGAGCGAGTCGATACTTGAGCAAGTACCTCTCCAAGACGGCCGGCTCCGGCGGACCCGGCGGTGAGCTGCCAACGGTGGTGGTCGAGCACTGGACTCGGCTCGCTGGCGCTGCTCGCCGGGTGGCCGGCGGATGCTCGTGCGCCACTACTGAGCGGCGGGTGGACATCGACGAAGAGACAGGCGAGGTGACCGAGGTCTGCGAGCGCCACCCCCGCCCCCATGGGCTGCTCCCCCCCGCCATCCTCGAACGGATGGCCCCTTGGGGCGGGGACCGCTGCCCCCGCCTGCGCCGAGTTGTCCGTCAAGGTGGTCATACGGGACGGCCCGTGGGACGCACCCGAGGATGGGGCGTGTCGCTCAGCGACCTGCGGACACGACGCCGGGAGCACATGGGCGCAAAGGAGGAGCCGGATGAATCAAGCGAGGTGGTCTGGCGCTACATCGGACGGGGCTACGGCCCCGAGGGCCTGAGCATCTTCGACATCGAGGCGTACGCTTCTCTCGGTGGCTTATCGCCACCAGACTGACGGGAGGTGCGACAGTTGCCCGACGAGGCAGGCGAGGATGACATGACCGGTCCTGTGCTGCCTGAAGGTCAGGCGGCGGGTCCGAACCCGTTCGAGGGGCCTGATGACCGGCTTGACGACCGGCCTGCGGCGATCGTGTTCCTGGCCAACATCAAGCGGGAGCTCCCGCGGTTGGAGCGGCTGCTCAACCACGACCCGAAGTGGCGCTACGAGGACCACGTGTACCGCTTCTGGCACCAGAGCTGCAAGGTGTTCTGGATTCAGGAGGAGACGGTGGCCTTCGCTGAAGCGCTCGGCGGCCTGCATCCTCACGGCGGTCCCCTCGATCAATGGTTCGTCGAGATCGTGACGGCTGGTACCGGGCGAACCTTTGTCATGGAGGACAACCAGCACTGGACCGAGCGGACCCTCCCCATGCTCGAAGCGTTCTTCCACGCCCGGTTCTTCGTCGAGATGGCCGTGAACTACGGCCGGCAACTCGATCAGCCTCCTGCGGTCCTGCCCTCCGGGTGGGCGGCGCTCCTCAGCCTCTACGGCCTGCGCTGACCTGCCGGAGTCGCTCGTGCCCGGCGGGGCGGTAGCGGTCTCGGGTTGCTGAGGTCTTGAGGTGGAGGCGGCGGGCGATCTCATCCCGCGTCTCCCCGGCATCACGGACCACGTATCGGGTGGTCTCCTTCACGGCGACCTTGGCGGCGTAGAGGGCCTTCAGCGCCGTCGTAGGGTCGGCGGCGACTTGGTGGTGAGCGTCGTCCGTCTCCCACCGGATGAGCCCGCGCACGGCCATCCGTGACCTCTCGCAGGTACAGCACCAGTGAGCACCCAAGACGCTGGTCCTCGGTACGGGTACCCGACATCCGAGGCAGGTTGCCGGGCTTGCTCAGCATCTCGTCGTAAACGTCCACGACCAGCTCCTTCGTGTGGTGGCGATTGGATTGGTCCACGCCAATCGAGGTGCGTCCTCGATTGGCTGAAAAGCCTGTGCTGCGACGGAGTGGTGGGGTCAAGGGTCTGCCCGCAGGGTCGGGAGAACCGAAGCGCAGCGGAGGCTCGGACCGCCCTTGACGCCACCATGGAGCCGTGGCACATCGTGAGTGAGCAAGGTGGTCGTTAGCGGACCTCGTGTTTGGAGAGGTCGGCAGCCTCTAGGCCCATGAGGAATCCCATGCAGAGGAGAGCGAGGTGGTTGTTTCGGGCGTTGCCCTCGAATTGTGACGCGATGTATGTCAGTACCTCTTCGAGGTCGTCTCGGCTGAGGCCATGGGCGGCGCAGAGCAAGTCAGGGCCGCCGGTCGCGTGCTGGGCCATGACGGCGATGGCAGCGTCGGTGATGAGGTCGATGTCCATTTCCATTGATGGGTTCCTTTTGTCGTCTGGTGGTGGTGGTGACGGCCGGGTGCCGGCGGAGGGGGTGGGCCGGAGCCCCGAAGGGGCGGAGGTCCAGCAGAGCAACCCTAGGACCCGGCAGGGAGGCCGGTGGCGGCGCCGAAGGCGCCGCCTCTTGTTGAGTGTGGGGCACAACGTCACACATTAGCCGCGTCAACCGACCATAGTCACTCTGACGTAGGGCGCAACGTGGTACGGTGATTGTGATCATCGTCAGAGTGACGGTGATCGCAAACGAGGAGGACCGAGATGGAGATGCTCAGTAGGGCCGAAGCGATGCGACGGGCGGAGGTGACGCCCGAGCGCCTTTACCGGCTGGTTGCGGGCAGGGTGATCGGCGTGGACCAGGTGGCGAGTCGGCAGGTCTATCGAGAGGACGACATCGACTGGCTGCGAGCCGTCCCAGTGGTGGACCGCCGTAGCGGGCCGCTGGCACTGGTCGTGCGGATGGACGCGCCGTCCTGGTTAGAGGAGACGGAGCTGACGGACACATCCGAGACTCGTGGTTTGCCTGGGGCGCCGACGCTCTGGCGGCGTGTAGCCGGCTGGGAGTGGGGGATGACGGCCCTGGAGGAGGAGCGGGCGTGTACCGCATGGTGGCCGGAGGATGTAGCGGCCCCAGTCCCGACGGGGACGCCTCTGGTGGCGACGCTCGGCGGCCTGGTCGTCGCGCACTGGGTCATCGATGGGCCTGCGGACGAGGTGCAGATGGAGCGGACGACCCCCACCGGAGGCCGGTGGGCGCAGCGGCGGGTGCGCTATGCCGTGCGCCCACCCGAGGAACTCGACAGGTTCGGGGTGGGCCGAGTCGTCGACGCCGAGCAAGACCCCTCGCTGGCGCGGTGGGTCGCGACCGAGCGGGGCCTCCTGGTGGAGGTGATCGGGCGATGAGCGCTACGAGGATGCCCATAGCCACTACCTGCGGCGAGGGCGAGGTGTGGGGACTGTCCTGCATTGGCTTGGGGGAAAGTCCCCGACCTCGGGAGAAGCAGTCGCCTGACGGGCGGGCCACGTTCACGACTGGGTGCGTTCTCCGGGTGGCAGCGGCCGATGGGACGATTCGTGCGCAGAAAGCGGCATCGATCAACGTCATCGAGGCGGCAGCCGTGTACGAAGCTGGAACGGCGTACGTCGGCCAGGGCCTGTGTTGGGTGACCCCTTACACCCCGGACGGAGGGCGATCGACGCTCAGTATCCTTGTGGAGCGCCTGGTACCCGAGGCGGAGGGTCAGGCAGTCGTGTCCTCACGACGGCGTTCTGAGCCAAGCGGGTGATGCTGCCGCTGGCGGTGCGGGCGGGCCGGGCCTGGTGGCAGTCCCAACTCGCTCACCGGGTGACGATTGTCTTGCTTTGGCTCGTTCTATTCCAGCACAGCAGCACGAACTCGGGCCGGGGCGCGCTGATGTTGGTGGCGGTCGGGGCGCTCGGGGTGATGTTCTGGCGCCGAGGTGGTCGCGGCGGGCGCGGTGGGGAAGCGGTTCGGGGGTGGTGGTATCGACGGCTGTGGCGTGAGCAAGCAGGGGCCCTTGGCTTAGCCGGGCCAGACGGTGAGCCGGGTCGGGTCATGCGTGTCGTGGGCGACTGCTGGGGGACGACTGTCACTTACCGGCTTGTGCCAGGGCAGGGACCAGCCGCCTTCGAGGTACGGGCGGATGAGCTGGCCCATGCCATGGGTGCTCTCTCAACGCGGGTATGGTCAGCGGCTCCGGGCCAGGTATCGGTGCGCTATTTAAGAGGCGATCCGTTGGCCGCGGTGGGTTCGATTCCGTGGCCGTTGCTTAGCGAGCCAAACTGGGACCTGGCCTCCCCGGTGCCTTACGGGATGGGTGAGGACGGTCAGGTCGTCACCGTGCCGTTGTTCCAGAGTTCGGTGCTCCTGGCAGGGTCGCCGGGGGCGGGCAAGAGCGCGGCCCTCTACCTGTTCGTGTTGGCGGCCGCGCTTGATCCGAGCGTGCGGCTGCACATCATTGATGCGAAAGGCGGCGTCGAGTTGGGTCTCGTAGAGGAGCGCGCGGAGCGGATGGCCACCGGCTTGACCGAAGCCCTTCAGGTGATCGAGGACGCCCTGGCAGAGGTGAGCCGGCGCTACGAGGTGCTCCGGGAACAGGGTTTACGGAAGGTCCAGCACGGGGACCCGTCGATGCCGCCGCTTGTGTTGGTGGTCGACGAGCTGGCGGAAGTGACGGGCACTGGTTCGAAGGAAGCGAAGCAAGCAGGTGAGGCGTTGCGGCGTCTGGTGGCTCTGGGGAGGGCGGCGTCGGTGAGCGTGATAGCTGCGACACAGAAGCCGTCGAGCGATGTTGTGCCAACGGGGCTCCGGGACCTGTTCGCTGCGCGGATAGCACTCCGCTGCGGCATGCGGGGCCAGGCCGAGACGATCGCCCCGGAGGTCGCGAGTGAGCTGACGGCGATCCCGGCGGCAGAGCCGGGCACCGGCTACCTGGTGGACGAGTCGGGGCAGTGGCAACGTTGCCGGAGTTGGTATCTTGACGACGAAACGGTACGCCAAGTGGTGGCCCGCAGCGGGCGAGGGCGACCACGCGCATGACGGTGCCGACCTTGGCTGAGTATGGTCGGGCATGGCTGGCCGCGGTGCGGCATTCGCTGCGTCCCGCCAGCTATGAGGACTACCGCTACCGGTTGAACAAGCTGATCTGCCCCAGGCTCGGGACGATACGGCTCGATGAGGTCACCGTTCCCGTGGTGCGGAGCTGGCTGGGGGAGTTGGGCAAGGTTGCCGCGCCCTCGACGACGGCGAAGGCGTACACCTTGTTGTGCCGGCTGATGGTGATGGCAGCTGAGGAGGGCCTGACTCCTGTGGGCCATCGGTGGCGGGTGGCTGGTGCCGGCCGACCCCGCTACGGCGCACGTCCGTATATCGACCTGGACCAGGTGCATGACCTCGCTCGGGCTTGCGGGACTCGTTACGAGGTAATGGCACTTCTCGCCGTGTATGGCCCACTGCGCTTCGGCGAGGTCGCTGGATTGCGCCGTCAGGACATTACCCCGCCGGGGCTTTACGAGCTGGTGACCATCTCGGCTGCGCTCGACGACCGGACAGGCCGAAGGGTCGAGCCGAAGACGAGGAGCGCCAGGCGGACGCTGAGTATGCCCCGCTTTATGAGCAACCTTCTTGCTCGGCAGCTTCGCTTCTACGCGGGCACCTCGCCGGATAGCTTGCTTTTCACTTCTCCTGAGGGTGAGCGGCTGCGACGGTCGAACTTCAACCGGCGGGTCTGGCAGCCCGCCGTGGAGACCTGTGGGCTCGAAGGGCTGCACTTCCATGACCTCCGACACGCCGGAGGGACGGCCATGGCGGCTAGCGGTGCGGCGCCGATGCGGGTGCTCATGGCTCGGCTCGGCCACGCCAGTTCCAAGGCGACTGAGCACTACCTACGGCTGGCTGCCGGAGGCGACGAGGCCCTCGCCGCACGGCTCGAAGAGATCAACACAGAGCGCGGTCGGGCATGATGGTGGAGGTTCAGTCTGCGAAGCGGTGTCGCTCTGCGTGGCTCTGCTTTGCAAGCAGGGGGTCGCGCCATTCGACTGCGCCGCACACGCCCTGTGGTGAGTCGCCCGCGGGGATGGTTGGGAGAAAGGCGGCACTGACGGAGGAGGGGGTTCGTGGATCGGGGACGGCGCCATGATTTGCGGGAGAGGCTGGCTAATCGCCCCTCCCTGGTGCCCTCCGGTGCGGGTCACGAGAGTACGGACGGCGCTTCGGGGCGGAGGTCCCGTTGGGCTTGAGGGAGACCATGACGGCCGTCTGCAACGAGCGGCCAACCTCGCTCGGCGGGCAAGGTCCCAGCGGCTCCGCCGGAGTTGGTGGTGCGATTGGGCGGCACCTTCATGAGGCCGTCAGGATGACCAGCGAAGTGGTGACGAAACCCAACATCTGACCCAACAAACCCATCTCACGGTGTCGCAGCACGTCCCACGTCGTCACCGACCTGCGCACGTATGCCCCCGCTGACCAGCCATAATGCGACGGAATCGAACGAAGTGGGACCGGGCGGAACGAAGCGGCACCGACTTTGGATCAGGAGGTTGCAGGTTCGAGCCCTGCCCCGCCAGCCACAAGTGTTGCCCCGCGCATCGGATATCACGTCAGGCCTCAGCCGTTACCGCCAGGGGGGCAGAGAGTGGCGTTGGGCGGCGGGATGGAACGGCCATCCGATTTGGCTGTGACCCGGTTGGAGCCCAACGGCGTGGATGACGAGGTTGCCGGC
>JBPCNZ010000067.1:0-18492 GCA_051000755.1 Acidimicrobiales bacterium
GGATGCGGCGGGGGGGGGGGGGTGGGGGGAGCCTCGGCCAGATTGGTAGCCCGGGCCGTCCGGCGCCGGACCGCCCGCAGGTACCACACCGCCACTGCGATCGTCACGACGGCGACGGCGAAGGCGAACGGCCCGACGGCCCATCCCGTGAGGATGCTGTGGGCGTCGACGACTTGGGGGCCGCCTCCCATGCCGCCGGAGCCCATCGCGTTCCCGTCTGTGGCCAACGCCGTCATGGCGACCATGGTGCCTCCCCCCGGCGTCGTAGTCTCACCGCCTCACGCGCCCTGGTATCCATCGGCCAGCAGGTGTTCGAGGGTGGTGGCGAACCCGGAGGGCTGCTCGGTGTCGTCGATCTGGAGGTGGGCCATGCCGTCGGGGGTGTAGACGAGGGTGTAGCCCGCATGCACGACCTGGTAGCCGGTGCCCTTTGCCGGGGTCGGATTCGAGGCCGCCGACGTGGCGTCGTTCTGGGGGGTGTCGGCGTAGGACAGGGGCATGCCGACGCTACGCTCGGCCTGGTGGATCTGATCATCGGTGCCGGCCAGGCCGATGAACGACGGGTCGAAGTTGTTGAGCCACGCCCGGATGACCGGCGGGGTGTCGCGCACCGGATCGGTGGTCACGAACACCACCTTGATCCGGGCCCTCTCCGCAGCCGGCAGGCGCTTGAGGGTCTGGGCGGTGAGGGCCATGTTGATGGGGCACACGTCGGGACAGTTCGTGTAACCGAAGTACACCAGGGTGATGGCCCCGGCGGTCTGGGTGGTCAGGTTGAACGGTTGACCGGACGTGTCGGTCAGGGTCAGATCCGGTTTGGTATAGGAGACGGGGAGCACGGTGGCGCCCGGGTAGCGGGAGCTCTGCTCGGTGGACCCGGCCACCTGGGTGCAGCCAACCGTCTCGCCCCCGCCGCATGCCGCGGCCGACCCCGAACCCCGCAGCAGGCGGCCGCCGACGAAGGCCCCTCCGGCCAGGACGACGACCGCCGCCATCGCCGCCACCAGCACCCGCACGGGGACCCGCCGGCCGGTGGGGCTGGGGGCGGGGCCGGAGGGGATGGCGGCCAGGATCCGGTCGGTCGTGTCGGGAACGGCCTCGGCCTGGCGGACCCGGATACGTCGGGCCAGGGCCTCGGACCTCTCGGTGAAGCGACGGCAGTCGGCGCAGCGGGCGACGTGGCTGTCGAGGACGGATCGATCCATGCCCGGGTCCTCGCCGTCGATCAGGGCGGAGAGGGCCTCGCGCATCGCCGAGCACGTCTGGTCGGCGCTCACCGGGCCCCCATCGAGGCCGGGGCCATCGAGGTGAGGGGGACGACGGGCACGGGGAAGGTGACCGAGCCGCCGTGGGCGAAGCGCAGGGTCATGGTGAGCCGTTGGCCTTGCCGCACAGGGACCCGCAGCCCTTCCAGCATGACGTGATCGTGGCCGGGCGCCAGGGTCACCTCCCGGTCGCCGGGAACGGTGACACCGGCCAGCGGGGTCATGGTCTCCATGTCCCCGACGGAGGTCTCGGCGTGCATCGTCGCCGATGACGCCACCGCCGTCGAAGCCCCGATCAGGGTGTCGGCGGTGCTTCCGGTGTTGCGCAGGGTCACATAGAACGCGGCCACGCTCGGACTGGGGGGAGCCGGGACGAAGGGGTGGATGACCTCGACGGTACCGGCCCGGCCGACCACGGTGGCGGCGTTGCCGGCCGGGGCCGACCCGCAGCTGGCGGCCACGACCGCCGTCGCGACCAGGGCCATGGCGAACGGCAGGCGCCGGGAACGGTCGGGTCGGGGCACCCGCCGGTTGATGTCGGAGCACGGCACGCTGGGATAGACGGCCCGGGGGCGGCAATGGTTCCCGGCGCCCTGTCCCCGGCGGCGCCGGCGGCTGGCGTTGGCGCGTTCGGAGGGCGGAATCGTAACGTTGGAGGCCGTGGACCCCCTCACCCACCTCTTGGTCGCGGCCCGCGATGGCGACCGCGACGCGCTGGGCGACCTCGTGGCCAGGACCCAGCCCGACGTGTGGCGCTTCTGTGCCTCCATCGTCGGGGCCGGGGGAGCCGACGACGCCTCCCAGGAGACGTACCTGCGGGCCTGGCGCTCGGCCCAGGGCTTCCGGGCCGAGGCGTCGGCCAAGACGTGGCTCCTGGCCATCGCCCGGCGGGTGTGCTGGGACCAGGCCAAGAAGGAGCGGAACCACACCGCCCGGGTGGTGGCCGCGGGGCCGATCCTGGCCCCTGCCGTCGTCTCCGACCACGGGGACAACGTCGCCCTCGAGGACCTGGTGTCCCGCCTGACCCCGGAGCGCCGCAGCGTGTTCTACCTGACCCAGATCCTCGGGCTGTCCTACGAGGAGGCCGCCGAGGTGTGCAACTGCCCGGTGGGGACCATCCGGTCCCGGTTGGCCCGGGCCCGGGGCGAGTTGATCGGCGAGGTCGACCCCGGGCGCCGCCAGACCGGCCCTTCGACGTGAACCGGGGTGACCCCCGACCCAGACGGTGACGAAGGTCAGGCCCCGGGCCTTGAGGGCGGGGAGGACGGTCCCGCGAGGGTGACTTGCCTTGGGTCGGCCCCTTCTGCCTAGGTTGACACCCGCGGACTTTCACCCTGTTCCGCCCTCCTGGACCCTGGAGCCTGGATGAACCAGCCAAAGCGACCGGCGGCCCCGTCCGGCAAGCCCGACTCTGCCAAGGCCAAAGGCAAGGCGGGCAACGGCGCGGGGGCGCCGAAGAGCCAGGTCCCGCCCCGGGGCAACAAGGGCCGACCCCGATCACCGGGGGCCCGGCCCAAGCCGTCCGCCACCAGGCCCAGCACCCCGGGATCCGCCACCCCGGGATCCGGCACCCCGGGATCCAGCACCCCGGGATCCGGCACCCCGGGATCCGGCACCCCGGGATCCGGCACCAGAGAGCAGGCCCCGATGCCATCGAAGGCCGGTTCGAGCTCCACGGGCGGCGGTCAGGGAGCGGCATGGGAACGGCGGCGCCAGCAGCGCCAACGACGCAACCTGGCCACCCTGGCTTCGGTCGCGGTCGTCGCCGTGGTCGTGGCCCTGGTCGTGATCAAGGTCGTCTCCGGCAACGGCTCGGCCAAGGTCACGGTGGCGCCGGGGGCGGTCGTCAGCCAGGTCACCGCCGTGCCCGTGTCGGCCCTGGTGGCGGCGGCCGGCAGCGCCGGATCCGGGGCCATCAGTCCGCCGATCAGCTACCAGGGCCCGCCGGTGCCCCCCGGTGCCAAGCCGTCGATCCTCTATGTCGGCGCCGAGTACTGCCCCTACTGCGCGGCCGAGCGGTGGCCGATGGTGATGGCCCTGGCCCAGTTCGGGTCATTCTCCGGCCTAGGCGCCACTACTTCGTCGAGCTCGGATGCCAACCCCAACACCCCGACGTTCTCGTTCCACGGGGCCAGCTACACCAGCCCGTTCCTCAACTTCACCGGGGTCGAACAGCAGAACCGGACGGGCGGCACCCTTGACAAGCTGACGCCGGCCCAGACGGCGCTGGTCCAGAAGTACGACGCCGCTCCCTACGTCAGCGCCCAGTCGGCCGGCACCATCCCGTTCGTGATGTTCGGGAGCAAGTTCCTCATCTCCGGCGCCTCCTACGACTCGTCCGCCCTGGCCAACCTGAGCATGACCCGGGCAGCCCAGATCCTGAGCGGCACCGCCGACGCGTCGGCCGCCAGCACCTCCAAGCTGGCTGCGGTTTCCATCAATGCCAAGGCCGCCGCCGCCCACATCGTCGGTGCCACCTGCTCGCTGACCAACAACCAGCCGGCCAAGGTGTGCGGCCAGGTGCCCGACAACCTCAAGACCGGCGGGGGAGGGTCCAGCGGTAAGGGCAGCAAGTGAGATGACCGCCACCGCGGTCACCGAGCCGTGACCGACGAGGCCTTCCCCGCGCCGTGGCCGGCTCTGGTCACCTTCGTGCTGTGCATCGCCGGCACCGGCATCTCCGGCTACCTGACCTACGTGCACTTCAACAACCCGACCGGGTTGGCCTGCCCCGCCACGGGGATCATCGACTGCGCCAAGGTGGTCACCAGCTCCTATTCGGTGATCGCCGGGGTACCGGTACCGGTCGCCGGCCTGGCCTTCTTCGTGGCCATGGCCGCCCTGTGCTCGCCGTGGGCGTGGCGCTCGGCCCGGCCCGTGCTGCGCTGGATCCGGGTGGCGGGGGCGGTGACCGGGGTGGTGATGATCGCCTGGCTCATCTACGCCGAGCTGTTCCGCCTCGACGCCCTGTGCCTGTGGTGCACGTCGGTGCACGTGATCACCGTGCTGCTGTTCATCGCCGTCGCCTTCACCACGGCGTCGGTGACGGCGGTGCGGGTCCCGGCTGACGACTGAGCTTCAGTCGACCCGACCGTTGCGCCTCCGCAGCAAAGACGCTCCGGGGATGGAAGCCAGCTGCTGGCTGAGGTCGTCGAACAGCTCGACCATGTGCTGGGTGTTGGAGGCCACCGCGGCCATGCCGTACTTCGGGTCGGCCAGGGCGCCGACGGCGGCCAGATTCCGGCCCAGGTCGTCCACCAGTTCGGGGAGCCGGCCCACGACCGGGGCCAGGTTCTCGAGCATCGGAGCCAGGGCGTGCAGACCGGGTGCGGCCTCGGCCAGGATCGGGACCAGGTCCTGGCCGAGAGGGGCCAGCTCCATGAGGGCGGGGCTGGCCTCGGAGAGGACGGGCAACAGCTCCCGGAGCAGGGGGGCGGCCTCGTCGAGCAGGGGAGCCATCTGGGCCAGGGAGTTGGCGAACAGGCGGAGGGTGGGCAACGATTCAGCCAGGACAGGAGCGAAGGTGCGGCGCAACACGGCGGCGTCCTCGAGGAGGGCGACGGCCCCCGGAAGGATCTCCTCGACCTCGGTGAGGAGGTGGTCGAGGCGGATGGCCAGGGGGCCAGCACCCCCACGGTGAGCCACGAGCCGACGACGACGCCGCGGCCCATCCGCCAAACGGGCCGCAGCGGCGGCGGTACGAGGTTGGTCCAGTCGTTCACGTCTGCCTCCCCGGTAGACCCCCCGGCTTGCAGCGGAGCGTAGCCCGTCGTCGTGGGGTGGGGATCTGGGGAATGGCGTCCCCGGGTGCGCTCAGCGGGGTGGGTAGAGCGAGTAGTCGGGGAAGTTGCCGAACAACCGCTCGGCCGGGCCCTCCGGCCCGAGGGTGACGGCGCTGACGAGCAGGTCGCCACCCACGAAGGCTCCCTTCCACGAACCGCCGAGTCCGCCGAAGACCTCGTCTCGGTCACCACGCGAGCGGGGCTTGTTGATCCCCACCTTGAACGACTGGAGCTGCTCGGCCACCCGGTAGGCGAAGTCGAGGTCGTCGGTGGCCACGCTGCCCACCAGGGATCCGTTGGAGGCGTTCATGGCCGCCAGCAACTCGGCTTCGGTGTCGACCACCACGACCGAGTCGAGGGGCCCGAACGGCTCGGCGTGGTGCAGGGACCACGCCGCCGGCGGGTTGAGGATGCAGGCGGGGGCAACGTAGGCGGACGTGTCCTGGGCGTCGAGGAACCACCCGTCACCGGGTGATCCCTTGAACAGCGGGATCCCGCCACCACCGACGCCCTCGTCGAAGGCGCCGGCCAGCTCGGCTGCCTTGGTGGCGTGGATGACGGGGCCGAAGTCCAGGTCGGGGAGGGGCCCGTCGGGGCTCTCGACGGCCAGGGGGTGCCCGAAGCGGACGCTGTGGAGGACAGGGAGGTAGTTCTCCAAGAAAGCCGGGAACAACCGGCGTTGCACCACGTAACGGGGGTAGGCGGTACAGCGCTGCTTGGCGTACTCGAAGCCCTTCCGGAGGTGCTGAGCCAGCTGGTGCCACTGGGAGAAGTCCCAGATCCCCCACGTGTTGAGGCCCTCCTGCTCGAGCATGTGGCGCCGGCCGGTGTCGGCCAGGGACACTGCGGCCCGGCGCCCGTTGGCCCGCCCGCCGACGAAGGCCAGGGCGCCGATCCCGTCCGAGCGGATGAGGGCATCGCCCAGCTGGCCGCCGATGCCCGACAGCAACGTGACCGGCAGCCCCGCCCGGCGCATCAGGGCGTGGGCCAGGGTCAGGCAGTGGAAGCCACCCTGGCTGGGGGTCTTGGCCACCACCGCGTTGCCGGCCAGGGCCTGGACCGCCTCGGCGTGGACCTGGACGCTCATGGGGTAGTTCCAGCTGGCGATGTTCGACACCGGGCCGGGCAGGGGGCCCCGGCGGTCATCACCCGACCCCAGCTGGCGCTCGATCTCCCCGACGTACCAGCGCACCCCGTCGAGGCAGCGGTCCACGTCGGCGCACGCCAGCCGCCACGGCTTGCCGATCTCCCATACCAGTAGGAGGGCCAGCAGGTCCCGATGCTCCGTCATGGCGTCGACCGCGGCGGTGACCCGGGCCTTGCGTTCGTCGAGGTCCACCCGGCCCCACTCCTCGTGCTCCCGGCAGGCGTCGGCCACGGCGGCAACGGCCACGTCGTGGGAGATGCGCGGCGGTCCCGCGATCGGGGTGCCGTCGACGGGGGTGACATGGTCGCCGGGGATCCCGACGCGCTGCCACTCGCCGCCGATCAGGTTGCGCAGCCGGTCCGAGTCGAACGCCTCGGGGGCGACGGAGACACAGCGGGTGTAGGTCTCCCACCAGCTGGTACCCGGTTTCAGACGAAGACCCATTGCTTACCCTCCCACATGCGGTCGCGAACCCGGACGGTAGCATCACCGGATGAGCCTCCCGGAGAGCGAGGACAGCCTCTCGGTCATCGAGGCGGCCGAGTTGCGCAACGTCCTCGGCCATTTCGCCACGGGTGTCGTCGTCGTCACGGGTGCGGCCAGGTCGGGGCCGGCGGGGCTGACCTGCCAGTCGTTCTTCTCCTTGTCCCTGGACCCCCCGCTCGTAGCCGTGGCCCCGTCGCGGCGGTCGCGGAGCTGGCCGGCCATCCGCCCGTCGGGGGCGTTCTGCGTCAACATCCTGGCCGCCACCCAGGAATCGCTGGGCCGGGCGTTCGCCACCTCCGGCGGGGACAAGTTCGCCGGGGTGGGCTGGTCGCCGGCCACCACCGGCTCCCCCCGCCTCCATGACGTGCTGGCCTGGCTCGACTGCCGCATGGTCGACGCCCACGACGGAGGCGACCACCATCTGGTCGTGGGCCGGATCGTGGACATGGGAACCAGCGCCGGGGAGCCGCTTCTGTTCTACCGGGGGGGGTTCGGGACCTTCAAGGCCTGAGGCTGCCGTACCATGGCATCCCCAGACGGCGCCGCCGGTGCCCGGGAGACCCGTATGCCCCTACCAGCCGAGGAATCCACCGAAGCCCCAGGCTGGTACCCGGATCCCTACGAGCAGGCCGTGGAGCGCCGCTGGACCGGCGCCGCCTGGGGTCCTGAGACCCGCCCCCGCCCGTCGCCCTCGGCGGTCGCCGCCCCCGCCCCCGATCCGTCCTTGTCGGCGCCTGGGGCCCGTGCGGTCGCCCGGCGCCGGGCCGGCTGGCCCGTCGTGTCGGTGATCGCGGGGTCGGCCATGGTGGCAGGGTCGTTCCTTCCCTGGGCCACGGTGAGCGGGACGTTCGGAGGCCATGCCAGCGTCCGGGGCACCAGCGACGGCGGTGGGGGCTGGATCTCGTTCGCCTTCGGGCTGGCCATCGTGGTCGCGGGGGCGGTGTCGTTCCCCCGCCCCCGGCGGGTGGCGACCGTGGCCGCCGATCTGGGGGCGCTGGCGGCATGCATCCTGACCATCGTCGAGTTCATCCACCTGACCTCGCAGACAGGCGTGCTGAGCGCCAACAACGCGGGGGGCATCTACGACGTCGGGGTGGGCCGGGGTCTGGCCGTGGTGGCTGTGGCCGCCGTCGTGGCCCTGATCGGCGCCGCGGGGATGACCGGGCGCGACGCCCGGGCCCTCCTCGAGCGCTGAGCGAACCAGCCCCGGGATCCCACCGACGGGGTGCGCCCGAAACGCCTCGCGGTGCGCTACCGTGGTAGGCGGTGGTCGGCTGAGGGCTCAGTGGATACCGCGGCTAGGGGCTGCGGCACCACGGCGAAGCTCGCAGGAGGGTGCAAACTGCGGCCACCGACCCGACGGGGCCGCGACCAGCTCCGCCGCTGTCGATCCCTGGTCCACGCGGGCCGGGGGTGCGCCGTACACGAGTGAACTGGAGCGTGAGCTGGACCGGACGAGCGTTGACGCGGCAGCAGATGCTGCAGCCGGTGGTTGGGCGAGCGCAGAGCAGCTGGCTGCTCTGGAGGCCAACCGCACGTCATGGATCGGGGCGCTGCGGCGCCTGATCGATCAGACCGACGACGGCCTGCGCAGCGTTCTGAAGCTGCGCGGCGAGGAGCGGGAGCAGATCGTCGCCGACCTGGCCGGCGAACGTGACCGCCTGGCCGCCGCCCTCACCGCCCTCACCGGAGAGACGGTGGCTCCGAGCGCGCTGTCCGCTCCCGACACCAACCGGGTTGCCCCCGCCCCGGTGCCCACCGAGGCCGGCGTCGCCATGCTCCAGGGGTCGTGGGCCGACGGCCGGGTGATCGTCTGGGGTGGCGGGCCCGGGGTGGACCCCATCGACGCCGACGGGCTGAAGGTGGCCCTCGCCCAGGCCGATGGCGACGCCATCGCCTGGGAACGCCACGCCGACGTGCCTCTCCCCGGTGGCGGCAAAGCCGAGGCCCGCTCCGCACCGATCGCCCAGACCCTCGGGTGGCTGGTGGGGATCGGGGCCGGCCAGGTCCCCGCCCCCATCGCCCCCAGCCTGCGGTGGCTGGGTGACGTGGCCGTCTGGGGCGCAGAGCTGGTGGCCCAGGGTCGCATGGTCCCGGTCCTGCGGGGGTCGACCGGCAGTGGGAGCCACGGCGGCGGCCAGGCCCGCCACCGGGTCCGGTGGGTGCCGGCCCTGGCCGGCCGTGACCGCTTCGCCGCCCTCGTCGCCCGCATGCCCGGTGCCGTCGTCGCCGTGCAGGCCGCCCCCCAGGCCGACGGCGCCTGCCGGGCCGTGCTCTCCGCCGTCGTCGACGCCGTGTCCCGGGCCGGCGCCGAACGGGTCCCGTCGCCGGCCGCCCTGGCCACGCCCACCAGCCGGGTGGAGGTCTCCGAGGCGGTGCTGGCGGGCCTGGACGGGCGGTCATTCTCGGCCGAGGCGGACGTCGCCTCCCGTCTGGCCGACGCCCTCAAGCGGTGGGCGGCCTCGGTGTCCACCGCGCCGCGCATCGGCCTGACCGTCCGCCTCGACCCCCCGGCCAGCGACGGCGGCTGGTTGCTCCACGTCGAGGCCACCGGCGTCGACAAGGCCCCCCTGCCCGTCGAGCACGCCATGGTGGTGGCGTCAGGCACCAAGTCCGGCCAGGTCGAGGCCCAGCTCCGCCGCCTGGAGCGGCTCCTGCCCCTCCTGCGCCGGCCGAGCACCCGGCGGGGCCAGGTCGTGCTCGACGGCGACGAGGCCAGCGACCTGATGTTCGACACCGGCGCCACCCTGGCCGCCGCCGGGTTCGAGGTGTACCTGCCCCTGGTCTCCAAGCGGCGCCCGTCGCCTCAGCTGCGCCTCTTCGCCGAGGCCATGGGCGGCCAGTCCCAGGTCGGCGTGGCCCAGCTTTCCTCAGTGCGCTGGTCGGTCCTCTTCGGTGACCTCGAGCTCGATGCTGCGGGCATCGCCAAGCTGGCGGCCGAGGCCAAGCCCCTGATCCAGGTCAAGGGTCGCTGGGTGCACCTCGACCGGGCCGACCTGGTCGCGGCCGCCGCCGCCCTGGCCGAACGGTCGTCGCTCACTGAGCTGTCGGGCGCCGAGCTGCTCCGCCATGCTGTCGGCCTCGAGGGTGGCGCCCTCGGTGGCCCGGTCCGCATCGACGGCACCGGGTGGGCCGTCGACCTCCTTCACGACGCCACCTCCAACCCCCCGGCCCCGATCGAGGCACCCAAGGGGTTCAAGGGCGCCCTTCGCCACTACCAGGCGGAGGCCTCCGGGTGGCTGGACTTCCTCGACCGGGCCAGCCTCGGCGGCTGCCTGGCCATGGACATGGGCCTGGGCAAGACGCCCACCGTGCTGGCCCACATCCTCGCCACCCGCGGCGACGGCCCGGCGCTGGTCATCTGCCCTCCGGCGGTGCTCGGCAACTGGGCCACGGAGACCGCCCGGTTCACGCCCTCGCTGCGGGTCGTCTCCCACCACGGCCCCCGCCGGGCCGGACCGGCCCGCCTGGCCGAGCTGGCCGGCACCGCCGACGTGGTCCTCACCACCTACGCCACGGCGGTGCGCGACATCGACGCCCTGGCCGACATCGCCTGGCGCCGGATCGTCGTCGACGAGGCCCAGGTCATCAAGAACCACAACAGCGAGACGGCCCAGGTCCTGCGCCGCCTGCCGGCCCGGTCCCGCCTGGCCCTGACCGGCACCCCGGTCGAGAACGGCCTGGGTGACCTGTGGGCCATCCTCGACTTCACCAACCCCGGCCTGGTCGGGACCCGCACCACCTTCATCGAGTCGCTGTCAAGGACGGCCGAGGTCAGCGAGGTGCAGGCGGCCAACCCCAAGGCTGCATCCCACGAAGGCGCCCTGCGAGCGTTGAACGGGCTGCTGATCTTCCGCCGGACCAAGACGGAGCCCGACATCGCCGCCGAGCTGCCCGACAAGGTCGACAAGCTCGACCATTGCGCCATGACCACCGAGCAGATCGGCCTGTACCAGGCCGTGGTCAACCGGCTGATCGACAGCGGCCTCGAGGCCGACGCCACCCAGCGCAAGGGCCAGGTGCTGGCCGCCATCACCGCCCTCAAGCAGATCTGCGATCATCCCGCCGCCTATCTGGGCGACGACGACACCGACACCACCCTCGTGGGTCGGTCCGGCAAGTTGACCCGCCTGGAGGAGATCGTCGGCGACGTGTTCGCGGCCGGCGAGCGGATCCTGGTGTTCACCCACTTCGCCCGCTGGGGCGAGAAGCTGGCCACCCACCTCACCGAGCACACCGGGATCCGGGTGGGCTGCTACCACGGGGGGCTGTCGCGTTCCACCCGGGACGACCTGGTCGACCAGTTCCAGCACGGCACCGGCCCCGGCGCCCTGGTCCTGTCGATCAAGGCCGGCGGCTCGGGCCTCAACCTCACGGCCGCCAACCACGTCGTCCTCTACGACCGGTGGTGGAACCCGGCGGTCGAGGATCAGGCCCGGGACCGGGCGTGGCGGATCGGGCAGACGGCCACGGTCATGTCTCACCGCCTGGTGTGCCCCGGGACGGTCGACGAGCGCGTCGAGGAGATCGTCAACGGCAAGCGGCAGGTGGCGGGCATGGTCCTGCCGGCGCGCAGCTCGCTGGGCGATCTCGACGCCGAGCAGATCCGGATGGCCCTCGGGCTCCACGCCGAAGAGGTCATCGACGACGAAAATCCCGCCGACACCACCGATGAGGAGGCCGCATGAGCAAGCGCCGCCGCCCCGGGGTCAACAAGAAGATCGCCGAGGCCAAGTTCTGGGGGGACGCCTCCGCCGTCACCTCCGCCGAGGGAGCCCGGCCGGTCACGCCGACACCCGACCCGGGCGCCCTGGTCCGTTCCCTGGGGCCCACGCCCCTCGCGGTCGACGAGAAGGAATCCACCGTGCACCTGACCGCGGTCTACGGCGAGGCGGTCCGCACGGCCACCGCCCTGGTTGCGGCCAACGGCCTGCTCGTCGAGCCTGACGACGCCCTCTGAGGGCTCGGGCCCGGGTACTCCTCCCGGCTACATCATCGCGGCCCGGAGGACAAGCCTGACCAATGTCAGCCCCAAATAGGGGCTCAGTCGATTAGCAGCCTGGGCTGTTCGGGCAGGTGCCGTAGCTTCCGAATTGGTTCTCGCTGATCGTGTTGACAGCTGGATAGGAAGCTCCTACCTCATAGGGGATCTGATGCGGCAGCTTTTCGGGAATGAGCGGCAGCAGTTCGTGGTGGACGCAGCGAGCGCCGTCATCGGGAGCACACGTGGCGTGACCGCAGTTCAACATCCAGCGCCGGCCGTCTGCGAGACCCAAGGACGTGTCGGCCTTGAACAGCACAGGAAGCTTTGTCTGGTAGCGGGTCTGCCCTTCGTCATGGCAGGCCAAAGCGAACGTCCTGGCAATGGCGACACCGCCCGGGACCGTGGGATTCTCGGCGGGAATCTGCGGTTCGGCCTTCTGGTCGAGGAGGTGGCCGTAGGCCCCGCTGCAAAAGTGTTCATACTCGTCGGCGTTGAGGATGAATTCATGCCAGAGGATGTCCACACTGCGCGAAGGCATGGCCAAGAGCCCTGGGGCGGTGACGTGCAAGCGCAACCATTGCCGCAATCCCCGTTTCGCGTCTCCAATCGAGTCGAGAGACGGGTACCGTTCACGGAGGTCATGGCCGAGGCCGTCAGGAAGGACGTATGACGCCACGAACTTCTGTCGTCGAGCGGCGTGACTCCATCGAGCAGGCACAGGCGGAGTCTACGAGGCGGGACCGTCTCTTCCTCAGCGATCGTCCTCGATGGTCCGCCGCCTCCGCCCGCCTTGGGCGGTCGGTGCCGGGCCCCACCGGGGGAGTACACCGCGGTCAGGGTCGTCGAGCATGACCTGCAGGCCCCAAACCGCTCCGATTACTTGTAGCGGTAGGTGATGCGACCCCGAGTGAGGTCGTAGGGGCTGATCTCGACCTGGACCTTGTCGCCAGGGAGCACCCGGATCCGGTTCATGCGCATCTTGCCCGAGTTGTGGGCGAGAACCTCGTGGCCGTTGGCGAGCTCCACCTTGAACATGGCATTCTTCAATGCCTCGCTCACCGTACCTTCGAGCACGATTGCGTCTTCTTTTCCCTTGGGCAGGATGATCCCCTTGTCGATTCGGGTGCCTGATGTGGGAGCGGCTGCGCTCCGGCCCGCCCATTGTACGGCGGAAGCACCTTGGGCCACACCCCTTCCCTGACGCCGGCGTGGCGTAAAGCCCACGTAGCAGCGCCAGGTCGTCGGTACGCTGGGGCGGTGCGCCCCTCTGCCGCCGGCGCCCGCCAGTCGGAAACCGCCGAGACGGATCCTCCCGGCGACCGCCCGCCGGACCGTGCCGTCACCGACTCCGACGACCCCGACCGGGAGCCGTCGAGTCACCGCTCGTGGCTGGTCTGGGCCCGGCGCGCCGTCTCGGTAGGCCTCATCATCGGCGGCGGCGTTGCCGCCTACGGCCGACGCCACGAGATCCACCAGGCCGTAGACCGGATCGGCAACCCGGCGTGGGGGTGGCTGCTCTGCGCCTGCATCACCCAGGCGTCGTCGATGATCGCCTTCGCCCGCCTGCAACGATGGTTGCTGCGCACCGGGGGGATCCAGGTCCGCCTGCGTGACATGGTGGAGATCACCCTGGCCGGCAACGCCATGTCCACCTCCCTGCCCGGTGGCGCGGCGTGGGCCGCAGGTTGGGTGTGGGGCCAGTTGCGGCGCCGGCAGGTCGACCGGGTCCTGGCCGGTTGGGTCGTGCTCGTCGCCGGGGCCCTGGCCAGCTTCGCTCTGTTCCTGCTGGTCGTCATCGGGGCGTTCCTCGCCGGCTCCAATGGCCCGGTCGCCCCCCTGCGCTGGATCGGGGTGGCCCTGTTGGGGATCGGGGTGTTGGCCGCCGCGGCCGTCGTCGCCGTGGTGCGATCCGATGGCCTGGGCCGGCGATGGCAGCAGCGGGTGGCCGCCGCGTCGGGGCCGTCGGCGACCCCCGCCCCGCCCGTGCCCCACCGCAGGGCCGACGCCCTGATCCGAGGCACCGACCGCTTCGGCCATCAGGTCCGGGTGGTCACCCCCACCCCGCTGGCCTGGCTGGAGGCCCTCGGCCTCGCCCTCTACAACTGGGTCGCCGACCTGCTGACGTTGTTGTTCGTCATCTTCACCGTCCACGGTCACGTGCCCTGGCGCGGGATCGTGGTGGCGTATGCCCTGACCCAGATCGCCGCCTCCATTCCCATCACTCCCGGCGGCCTGGCCGTGGTCGAGGCCAGCTTGACGGCGCTGCTCACCGCCTACGGCATGCCCGCCGCCGAAGCCATCACCGTCGTCCTGCTCTATCGGCTGGTCAGCTTCTGGGCCCTGGTCCCGATCGGCTGGGCCTCGTGGGGCTACCTGGAGGCAGTGCAGCGCGCTCAGAGCCAGCCGGCCGGCCCGCGGCGTCACCATCCGTGGGCCGAGCATCGCCACGCCCGCCGGGCGCCGAGGGTGGCGCGCACCGGGGGCGTCATTCCCCTCGACGCCCGCCGGGGGCCGGAGCACCTGGTCCTGCCCGAGGCCTGCGAGGACTGCACCCAGAACGGCGGTATCGGGGTGGCCGGGGCGGTCGGGGGTCCCGAGCGGTCCTAGACCGGGCTCCGGGGGGCCGCGGGCGCCAAGGGCTGGGCTCGCCCGGCGGGGGCTGGCGGGGGCCGGGCTCGGCGTGCTTCCGCCGCCTTCCAATCTGGGCGGTGCAGGTCCGGCTCGGTCATCGCGCAACGATGTGACGCTGAACGACGTGGTGACGCTGAGGGTCGCATGCCGTCCCTCAGCGACACTTCGTTGATGGGCGTCACAGCCCCGCCGGTCCCCCGCCGGCCCGGCCCCCGCCGGTCCACCGCCGGCCCGGCCCCCGCCCGGCCCGGCCCTGGGCCCGCCGACCCACCCCGGGCCCCGCTCAGCTGAACCGTTGGGCCAGAGCCTGATAGGCCCGGGGCACCAGGCCGTGGATGCGGGCCGGCACCGTCAGCCAGGACGGCACGATGGCCTCAGGTCGCCCGAAGCGGAGGCAGTCGACGATGGCCTCGGCCACCTCGCCGGCAGGGATCGGCGCCGGCCGGCTGCGGTCGTAAGGACGGTTCCGTCGGGAGAAGAAGGCGGTGTCGACCACCCCCGGGCTGATAAGGGTGACCTTGACGCCGGTCCCGGCCAGCTCGGCCCGCAGGGCGCCGGCCAGCCCGCAGAGCCCGGCCTTGGTGGCCGAGTAGATCACCTCGTTGGCCACGCCGACCAGACCGGCGATGGACCCGACCAGGACAAGATGACCGCGGCCCTTGGCGACGAGGTCGGGGAGGGCGGCGCGCAGCAGGTGGGCCGGAGCCCGCAGGTTGAGATCGATGAGGTCGTCGATGGCGGCGGGGTCCATGTCACGATACGAGCCGCACCAGCCCCCGCCAGCATTGGAGACGACGATGTCGAGGCCGCCCAGGGCCGCCGATGCTTCGGCCACCAGCCGGGCGGGGTAGCCGGCCTCGGTCAGGTCGCCGGCGAACGCCGGCCCCCCGGTCTCGGCGGCCACCTCCGAGAGGGCGGTGGCATCGCGCCCGGCCAGGGCCACGGACACGCCGGCGGTGGCCAGGGCCCGGGCCGTGGCCACCCCGATGCCGCTCGACGCACCCGTGACCAGCGCCCGCCCGCCAGCCAGGGCCACCGGGCGGGCGCGCTCGGTCATGACCCGACGGCGGCCCGGATGGACTGCTTGAAGGACTTGGTGGTGGCCATGACCGCGCTTGGCTCGTAGCCGCAGTGGGCCATGCAGTTGGCGCAGCGGGGATCCTTCCCCCGGCCGTACTGCTCCCAGTCGGTCGTCTCCAGCAGCTCCTTGTAGGTCTCCGCGTACCCGTCGGCCATCAGGTAGCAGGGCCGTTGCCAGCCGAACACCGAATAGCTGGGGATGCCCCAGGGCGTGCACTGGAAGTCCACCTTGCCCTCGAGGAAGTCGAGGAACAGGGGGCTGTGGTTCAGCCTCCACTTCTTGCGCCGGCCGCCGGCGAAGGCATCGGCGAACAACTTGGTCGACGACTTGGTGGAGAGGAAGTTGACCTGATCGGGCGCCTTCTCGTAGGCGTAGCCGGGGGAGATCATCATCTGGTCGACCTTGAGGTCGTCGTTGAGGTAGTCGAGGACGTCGCGGACGTTCTTGGCACTGTCGGTGTTGAAGAACGTGGTGTTGGTGTTGACGGTGAAGCCCATCTCCTTAGCCTTCCTGATCGCCCTCACGGCCTTGTCGAAGGTCCCGTCGCGGCTGACGGACTCGTCGTGGCGCTCCTTGAGACCGTCGATGTGCACCACCCAGCTGAACCGGGCGTTGGGCTTGAACTTGTCCAGCTTGCGTTCCAGGAGCAGGGCGTTGGTGCAGAGGTACACAAACTTCTTGCGAGCCAGGAGGGCCTCGACGATCTTGTCGATGTCGGGGTGGAGCAGGGGCTCACCGCCGGCGATCGAGACCATGGGGGCGCCGCTCTCCTCGATGGCGGCCACAGCCTGGTCCACCGTGAGCCGCTTGCGCAGGATCTCCGTCGGGTACTGGATCTTGCCGCAGCCGTTGCAGCTCAGGTTGCAGGCGAACAGCGGCTCCAGCTCGACGATGAGGGGATACTTGTCGTTGCCGTGCAGCTTCTGCTTGGCCATGTAGGTACCGACCTGCAGGCTTTGACGTAGGGGAACTCCCATGAGCGAACCTCCTGAAACGGTGGGCGAAACGTAACCCGGTCAGCGGGGGCCGGGGATGGTGGACAGCGGGCGGGGATGGCGGGTTCGGGCCCATGCGGCGATGGCGGGCGCGGCCCGGCGCAGGCTGCGCAGGGCGGCGATCCCTCCGGTGATGGTCGCAGGCGACAGCAACTCGGCCTCGGGCCGGTCGACCACGGCTCGCAGCACAGCGAAGGGACCGGGCCACGCGAAGGCAGCCAGGACCGATGATTCGAGGTCGACAGCGAGTGCGCCGGTGGTGGCGGCGAGGGCGGCTCGGGCGTCGCCGCCGCGGACCAGGGTGGCGGACGTGGCGATGGGGGCGACCCTCACCGTGAGGCCGGCGTCCCGCAGGGCATCGGCCAGGCCGGCCGCGATCGACCGGTCCAGGTCGAGGGCTGCACCGTCGACGCCGACCAGGCCATCGGCGACGACGAGCTGGCCGGCGGCCAGGCCGGCGTCGAGCCCGCCGGCCACCCCGGTCACCACGGTCACCGGGGCTGCCCCCCGGGGTTGGCCGTCGAGGAGAGCGCGAGCACGATCGCCGCCGCGGGAGCGAGCGCCGGCGCCACCCCCTCCGGCCCCGGTGCGGACCACCCGGGCCGTCCCCCGTTGCACGACCGAGAGGGCGCCCGGGAGTGGACCCGAGCGCAGGCCCGAGCGCAGGCCCGAGGCCACTACCAGGGCCTCCACCCGCAGGGGCGCCAGGCAGATCAGATCGAGGGGGGCGGCGAAGGGGACGCTCACCGCCGACTCCCGGGGGCCGCGTTTCCGGGGACTGCCGCAGGGGCCAGACCCAGGTACCGCCCGAGGGCCATCATGGGAAAGACGTGCCGGTACAGGTGGTAGTTGATGGTGAAGTCCCAGGGGAAGCCGGTTCCGGTGAACCACGGCTCCTCCCAGGTCCCGTCGGGGGTCTGGTTGTTGACCAGCCAGGCGATCCCCCGGCGGACGGCCACGCTGTCGCCCTCCCCGGCGGCCAGCAGGGCGAGGAGGGCCCAGGCCGTCTGGGAGGGGGTGGTGTGGCCCCGCCCCCGCCAGGCGTCGTTCCGGTAGGAGCGCAGATCCTCGCCCCAGCCACCGTCGGTCTGCTGCACCGAGTCGAGCCAGCGCACGGCCCGGCGGATCCGGGGGTCGGCGGTCTCCACCCCGGCGGCGATGAGGGCCGGGACGGCCGCACCGGTGCCATAGATGTAGTTGACCCCCCACCGGCCGAACCACGAGCCGTCGTCCTCCTGCTCGTCCGACAGCCAGGTGACGGCCCGGTCGATGACCTGGCGGGGGACGTCGGGTTCGGTGGCGAGCATCTCGATGACGTGGGCGGTGACGTCCGACGACGGCGGATCAGTGACCCGGCCGAAGTCGCAGAAGGGGAGGGAGGCGCACAGGTCGCTGTCGTTGTTGACGTCGAAGGCACCCCAGCCCCCCGCCCGGCATTGCATGCCGACGGTCCACGCCACGCCCCGATCGCAGGCGTCGGCGGATGCCTCCGGGAGGGCCCGGCGCAGGGCCATGACCACCTCGGCGGTGTCGTCGATGTCGGGGTAGTTGACGTTGGCGAACTCGAACGCCCAGCCGCCGGGAGCGAGCTGGGGCCGGCGGAGCGACCAGTCGCCCCCGACCCGGATCTCGTTGTCGATCAGCCACCGACTCGCCCGGCCCAGGCCCCGGTCGTCTTCGTCGACACCGGCGTCGGTGAGGGCCACCACCGCCAGGGCGGTGTCCCACACGGGGGACTGGCACGCCTCGATGCGCCGGCCCCGCTCGTCGTCGAGCACGAATCCGTCCATGCCGGCGATGGCCGCGGCCATGACGGGGTGATCGAGGGCGTAGCCCTGCAGGTGCAGGGCGATCACCGAGTACACCAGCGGTGGCTGGATGCCACCCCAGCACCCGTCGGACTCCTGGCGGCTGACGATCCACTGCTCGGCCAGGTGGAGCGAGATGCGTCGCACCACGGAGCGGGGGAGGACCCATGACGGCAGATGCTCGTAATGATGCAGAAGCGTATCGAGGCTTTCGAAGGCGCGGTCCACGGCCGGGCGGCGCCACCAACGGGGCCGGCCGAGGCCGGTCCCACCAGAAGCCGGGAGCGGCCGAGCATGCCGCTCGTCGAGGTCG
>JBPCNZ010000068.1:0-4142 GCA_051000755.1 Acidimicrobiales bacterium
CAGGGGCACCGCGGGGCCCGGCTGTTGATTCTTTTCTCGTTTGGGTTGGGGGTTCTTCCGGGTTTCCGGGACGAACCCACAGCCATGATGGGTCTGGTGGTCCTAACTCTCGCCAACCCCGGCCCGTGCGTGACAGGCTGTCCGGATCATTCTCCAGGGAAGGAAACGCGATGACGCTGACCGACATCGGGGCTGACACCGCCCTCGACACGGCGATCTCCGGCGACGAGGGGGCCGAGCCGCTCCTCATGATCTGCGGCACCTCTCAGTCCTACAAGCTGTGGACAGCGCTGGCGGAGGCATTCGCCGGCAACGGCTACCGGGTCATCTGCTACGACCACCGGGGCATGGGGGACTCGACGCGAGGCGCCGCCGAGATCTCCATGGCCGCCCTGGCCACCGACGCCGTCGCCCTCCTCGACGCCCTCGGGATCGGGCGGGCCCACGTGCTGGGCTGGTCCCTCGGGTCGACGACCGCCCAGGAGCTGGCCATCGCCCATCCCGAACGGGTCGGCGTCCTGGTCCTCTACGGCACGTGGGACCACATCGACAACTTCCAGCGGGCCATCCTGGCCGGCCTGCGGGGCGCCTGGAACTGTGGGAACCGGGAGGACGCGATGGCTGCCATCGGCATGGCGTTCTCCCCCGAGTTGGTCACATCGGAGGCGTACGAGGCGCTGATGGCCGAGGCGTTGCCCACCTTCCCCCAGACCGACGTGCAGATCCGGACCACGGCCGAGCAGTGGGACGCCGACTTCGCCCACGACAGCCGGGGCCGGTTGGAGTCCATCACCGCCCCCACCCTGGTGATCGCCGGCGAGCAGGACCTTCTCACCCCGCCGTGGCGGGGCCGGGCCGTGGCCGACGCCATCCCCGGGGCCAGGATCGAGACGTTCACCGGCCCCGGCTCCAGCCACGCCGTCGCCTTCGAGCGGCCCGAGGAGTTCGTGCCCCTCGTCCTCGGGTTCCTGGGGGACAACAAGCTCACCTGACCCGGGGATGCCCGGCGGTGTGCCAGCCGGCACGGACGCCACCAGCGGCCTCCCTCCTAAGCTGGCGAGGACATTCCCCCCACCTTCCTGTGTCACCTGGAGGCAAAGCATGGCCGGAACCGTGATCGTCACCGGGGCCCGGACCCCCATCGGCAAGCTGTCCGGGGCCTTCGCCACGCTCTCCGCCGTCGAGCTGGGTGGGTTCGCCATCACCGCCGCCCTCGACCGGGCCGGGATCGCCCCCGCCGATGTCGATTACGTGATCATGGGCCAGGTCCTCGACGCCGGCGCCGGCCAGATCCCCGCCCGGCAGGCCGCGGCCCGGGCCGGCATCCCCCTGACCACGCCGGCCGTCGGGGTCAACAAGGTGTGCCTGTCGGGGCTCAACTCGATCTACCAGGCCCATCTGATGATCGCCAATGGTGACGCCGACCTCGTGGTGGCCGGGGGCATGGAATCCATGACCTCCGCCCCCTACCTGGTGCCCGGGGCCCGGGCCGGATTCCACCTGGGCGACGCCACCCTCGTCGACTCGCTGATGCACGACGGCCTCCAGGACGGCCGCAGCCACGAGGCCATGGGCCTCGACACCGAGCACTACCTGCCGCAGTTCCCCGCCGTGACCCGGGAGCGCCAGGACGCCTTCGCCGCCCTGTCCAACGAACGGGCGGCCCGGGCCACCAAGGACGGCCTCTTCGCCGAGGAGATCGTGTCCGTCGACGTCCCCCGCCGCCGCGGTGACCCGATCGTGGTCGACAACGACGAGGGGATCCGTCCCGGCACGACCGGCGAGTCGCTGGGCAAGCTGCGCCCCGCGTTCGACCCCGACGGTTCGATCACCGCCGGCAACGCCAGCCAGATCTCCGACGGCGCCTCGGCCCTGGTGATCATGTCCCGGGCGGCCGCCGAGCGCCACGGCGTCACCCCGCTCGGCGAGGTCCTCAGCTACGGGATGGTCGCCGGTCCCGACACCTGCCTGCTCACCCAGCCGTCCCGTGCCACGACCAGAGCCCTCGACAAGGTCGGCCTGCAGGTGGGCGATGTCGACCTGTTCGAGTTCAACGAGGCTTTCGCCGCCGTCGCCCTCGGGTCCATGGACGAGCTCGGCCTCTCCTCCGAGGTGGTCAACGTCAACGGTGGCGCCATCGCCCTCGGCCATCCCATCGGCATGTCCGGCAACCGTCTGGCCCTGACCCTGCTCTCCGAGCTGCGCCGCCGGGGCGGCGACGGTCTCGGCGTGGCGGCCCTGTGCGGGGGCGGCGGTCAGGGCGACGCCCTGGTGGTCCGCAGCCTGGCCCGGTCCTGAACACCCGGTCCGGGCCCGGCGGCCTCTCGGCACCGGAGGGCACGCTCTTTCCGGGGCCGGGCCGGCGGGCGCCGGCGTGAACCGGATGTATCGGCGGTCAGGAGATCGTGAACCAAGGATGCTGTGTGGCGAGCACTTCGGTTCGCAATGCCGGCTCGGGCCCGGCCCGGCGCCACGACGACGTCCCCGGCCGGGGCCGTCCCGCCGGCTCAGTCCAGGGTCCGGCGGCCCTCCAGGGCCCGTCCCAGGGTCAGCTCGTCGGCGTACTCCAGGTCCCCGCCGACGGGCAGCCCGCTGGCGATGCGGGTCACCGTGACGGGGAGGACCTTGAGCAGCGACGCCAGGTACAGGGCGGTGGCGTCACCCTCGATGTTGGGGTTGGTGCATAGGATGATCTCTTTGACCGGCTCGGTCTCCAGGCGGGCGAGGAGCTCGCGGACCCGCAGCTGATCGGGCCCCACCCCGTCGATGGGGCTGATGGCGCCTTGGAGGACGTGGTAGCGGCCCCGGAACTCCCGGGTCTTCTCCACGGCCACGACGTCACGGGGTTCTTCGACCACACAGATCAGCCCCGGGTCCCGTTCGGAATCCCGGCAGATGTCGCACTCGGTGGGGATCTCCGTCAGACCCTCACCACCCTCCCCGCCGTCTCCGTCGTTCGCCTCGTTGTCGCCGATGAATGCGCCATCGCCACCCCACGGGCCCGCTCCCTCGGCCACGTTGAAGCACCGCCGGCACCACGACACCCGCTCCTTGACCACGACGATGGCCTGTGACAGGCGCAGAGCATCCTCGGGGGCCAGCTTGAGAAGGTGGAAGGCGATCCGTTGTGCCGACTTGGGCCCGACGCCGGGAAGGCGGCCCAGCTCGTCAATAAGGTCCTGGACGGCGGCTGCGTACATCTACGGGCGGGTTCGGCTCACGGGAAGGTTCGGCTCAGAGTCGGTGTTCGGCTTACCGGCCGGTCGACTCACAGGCCGAGGAGCCCGCCGGCGCCGCCGAGACCGACGCCGCCCATGGCTGCGGCCTGTACCTGATTGGCGTGCTCGACGGCGTCACGGAAGGCGGCCAGCACCAGATCACCGAGCAGCTCGGCCTCGGCCGGATCGATGACCGACGGATCGATGACGACCGACTCGACCTCCATGCCGGCGGTCATCGTGACCCGTACCGCCCCCCCGCCGGCACTGCCCTCTACAACCTGGGCGGCGGCCTCGGCCTGGGCCGCCTGCAGGTTGGAGGTGACCTCACCCAGCTGGGACAGCAGTTCGTTGAAGTCGGGGGGCGGGGGCTCCTTCCCTGTCGGGTCTTGATCCGTCACGGGGCGACCTCCTCGGCACCGGGGAACGCCTGCAGGAGGCGCTGTTCGGGGGACACTACCGCCGACCTGGCGTCTTTGAGGGCCTCGAAGTCGTAGTCGTCGGGGTCGTCGGGTTGGTCGGGTGGCGACGAGCCGATGACGGGCACGACACCGTCGTCGATGACGAGGCGGAGGGGAACAGACCTCCCGAACACGGCCGCCAGCGCCGCCTCGGCTTCGGCCCGGACCGGCTGGGCTCTCGACAGCAGGCCCTTGTCCGGCAGGGCGAACACGGCGGCGGCGTCCTCGACGGCCACGAACCGGCCGGGAGCGAAGTACACCCTGACCCCGGGGCGCAGGCCGGTCAGGATGCGGTCCCCCCACGCTTGGGTCAGCTCGTCCCTGGTGGGGAGACCGACAGCCGGCGGGGTCGGGGCGCTCGGAGCGGGGGCCGGGCTGCTGGGCGCCGGCGCCGGGCCCGGAACCGGGGCTTGGGCTGGCCCGACCAGCACCAGGGCATAGGATCTGGCCGCAGCAACCTGCC
>JBPCNZ010000069.1:0-53159 GCA_051000755.1 Acidimicrobiales bacterium
GGATCGACAACGACCGCCGACTCCGCGCCCTCATCGCCAACATGCGTGAGGTCGCCGCCAAAGCCACCGACCTGATCCTCAAAGAAGCCACTTCAGGCTGAACCCGAGGTTTAATCGCAAGCTAAAACAACCTGCCCCACCCGGACCGACCGCGCCCCCCGGTCGGTCCGGACCCGCGCCCGCGGCTACCTTCGCCTCCTCTCGTCCGATTGCGAACCATGAGTCGGCATGCCAGAAGGGCAGGAGGGCAGGAGGGGCAGGACCGCCTACGATCGGACGATGCCTGACGTCCTCGACGACTTCCAAGCCGCCCCGTTCACTGCGGGCGCCATCACCCACGACGTGTACCGGGCCGGCACCGGGCCGGCCGTGGTCGTCATCGCCGAGATCCCCGGCATCACGCCGAAGGTGGTGGAGTTCGCCCGTCGGGTGATGGACCTGGGGTGCAGCGTGGCCCTGCCTCATCTCTTCGGGACCCCCGGCAAGCCACCGTCCGCCGCCTACGCCACCCAGACCCTCCTGCACGTGTGCGTGTCCAGGGAGTTCTCTTGCCTGGCATTGGGCCAGATCGGGCCGGTGAGCGACTGGCTCCGGGCCCTGGCCCGGGCGGAGCACGAGCGCGCCGGCGGGCCGGGCGTCGGCGTGGTCGGCATGTGCTTCACCGGGAACTATGCCCTGGCCATGGCCGTCGATGACATCGTCCTCGCACCCGTGCTCAGCCAGCCGTCGTTGCCCTTCCCGCTCAACGGGGCCCGGAGGGCCGACGCCGCCGTCTCCGAGGCCGATCTGGCATCCATCAAGGCTCGTACCACCGAGGATGGAACCCGCGTCCTCGGCCTGCGGTTCACGGGCGACCGGGCCTGCCCGCCGGCCCGGTTCCAGCGCCTCCGCGACGAGCTCGGCGACCGGTTCATCTCGGTCGAGCTGGACTCCTCGAAGGGCAACCCCCATGGCCACCCGGCGACCGCCCACTCGGTGCTCACCGAGCATCTCGACGACCGGGAGGGAACGCCGACCCGGGCCGCCCTCGACCAGGTGCTGGCCATGTTCAAGGACCGGCTCCTGCCCGCCGGACGCTGAGCGGGTGACCCCAGGTCTGCCCGAAGCCGACCTCGCCGTCCTCTTGAGGGCTCTGCGCCCCCGCCTGGTCGACGGCGAGTTCGTGTTCGTCACGGTCGACGGACCGTCGCCGCCCGCCGACCTGGAGGTCCATGCGTCGGTCCGTGAGGTCGAGGGCCTCAGCGTCGCCATCGCCCGCGCCGACGCCGACCGCCGGTACCTGGGATATGACCATGTCGCGGCCTGGATCACCCTCGAGGTCCACTCTCCGCTCGCCGCCGTCGGCCTCACGGCCGCGGTCAGCCGGGCCCTGGCCGAGGTGGACATCAGCGCCAACGTCATCGCCGGTCATCACCACGACCATCTCCTGGTTCCCGCCGACCGGGCCGCCGACGCCATGGCCGCCCTGGAGGCCCTCAGCCGGGGGTGATGCCCCAGACGGCCTGGGTGGCCTGCCCCGGTTGGAGGACGATCAGCCCGTCGCCACTGTTGAAGGCGTCGGGCGCCGACGTCATGGGTTCGACGGCCAGGCCCCGCCGGCGACGATCGGGATCGGAGATGGTGTCACCGGTGAAGAGCATCATGTAGCCGAACGCCTCGTCCATCCACAGCCGCACCGCCGTGCCGGTCCCGGGGTTGGTGAGGGTCACGACGGCCCGGCCCGTCTCGTCCCGGGCCAGGAGGGAGAAGCAGGCGTCCAGATGGCGGTCGCCGATCCGCCGGCCCGAGCCGAAGTCCCACGCGCCGTCGACCATCTCCCGACCGGTGGGGATGCCATGGTCATCGGCGAGATAGCGGGCCCGGGCCTGGGCCTGCAGGTCCAGGTCGTCGACCACGCCCCCGAAAGCGGCCAGATAGGGATGGAAGCCGAGGGCGTAGGGGCAGGGCCCGGGGCCTTCGTTGCGGGCGGTGGTCGTCACCGTCAACCCGCCGTCGTCGAGGGTGTAGCGGATGGCCAGGTCGACGCTGAACGGATAGCCCGGCGATGGTCGCAGGGAGAGGCTCATCGCCGCCTCCGCCTCCCCGGTCTGGTTCACGTCCCAGGACCGCCACCGGGCCAAGCCGTGGATGGCGTTGCCGGCGGGCACCTCGTCCAGAGGAGCCTGGTAGGTGGTCCCCTCGAAGGTGTAGCGGCCGCCGGCCAGGCGGTTGGGCCAGGGGACGAGCGCCTGACCCCGCCCGGCATCGCACATCTGGTCCGGGCCGTAGCCGTCGAGGATCTCCCGTCCCGCCGCTCGGTAGGTACGCAACCCACCGCCCACCTCGACCACCACTGCCCGCTGGTCCCCGTGGACGAGGACCGTCTGGCGGCCCGACGCCGCGGTCATGGGTAGGCGGGGCTCACGGGCGGCTGGCCGCCAGGTCGGCCTTGAGCTGGCGCTTGAGGACCTTGCCCGAGCCCGTCTTGGGGAGCTCGTTGACGAAGGTGATGCTGCGCGGCACCTTGTAGCGGGCCATGTGCTGGCGGGCGAAGGCGACGACGTCCTCGGCGGTCACCGCGATGTGGGCCGGGACGATGGCGGCGTGAACCGATTCTCCCCACTCCTCGTTGTCGACCCCGAAGACGGCCACCTCTTCGATGTCGGGGGAGGCGTCGAGGGCCGCCTCGATCTCGGCCGGGTAGATGTTCATGCCTCCGCTGATGATCATGTCCGCCTTGCGATCGGCGATGTAGAGGTAGCCGTCGGCGTCGAAGTAGGCGATGTCGCCGACGGTGTGAAAATCGCCCCGGCTGGACTCGCGGTACTTCTCCTCCGCCTTGTGGTAGCCGCTGAAGACCGTCCCCGCCCGCACGTAGAGCTCGCCGGTGACGCCTGGCTGGCGGACCTGGTTGCCCTCAGCGTCAAACAGGACGATCTCGATGCCGGGTGCCGGTTTCCCGCACGAGCCCGGCTTTCGGAGGTGGTCCTCGGGGGCGAGAACGGTGTCGACCCCGAGCTCGGTGGAGCCGTAGACCTCCCACAGCGAGTCGGGCGGGAAGTCGACCAGATACCGCTTCTTGAGGGCCAGGGTCCACGGGGCGGCATTGGCGATCAGCCGGCGCATCGACGAGCGGTCGTAGCGGGCCTTGACCTCGTCGGGGAGGGCGGTGATCATCCGGATGGGTGTGGGGGCCGTGAACGTGGTCGTCACCCGGTAGGTCTGCACCAGCCGCAGCCAGTCCTCGGGATCGAAGCGGTGCTGGATGACGATGGTGTTGCCAAGGGCGTGAGCGATGGCGGCGAACCCGCCCGGTCCGGAGTGGTAGAGGGGCCCGGTGGTGAGGTACACGTCGTCGGGGACATAGCCGACCAGGTTGAGCAGGCCGGCGACCTGGCCGGGGTCGATGGCCGAGCGGCGCACCGCCCCCTTGGGCCGACCGGTCGTGCCCGACGTGTAGATCATGGTGGCGGGAGGGGCGGTCACCTCGACGGAGGGCGGCTCGGTCGGCGCCGCGTCCAGGCGGGCTTCCAGCTCGCCGTCGCCGTCGAAGACCAGGACCTCGGCCACGTTCGGCACAGACGCCCGGATCTGGTCGAGGACGCCGGTGTACTCGGCGTCGATGTAGACGACCGTGGCGTCGCTGTTGTCGATCACATAGGCCGCCTCCTCGGGCACCAGACGGTAGTTGAAGGGGACGGCGACGGCCCCGATGCGGCGCAGGGCGTTCGATGCGACGAGCAGGCCGGAAGAGTTCTGGCCCCAGGTGAGCACCTTGGTGCCAGGCCCGGCCCCGGACTCGAGGAGCACGGCGGCCAGCTGGTTGGCCCGCCGGTCGAGCTCCGCGAAGGTGAGGGTGACGATGTCGACCCCGAGACGGTCGTCGATGATGGCCGCCTTGTCCGGGTGGTTACCGGCGTGAGCGGCCAGGAGATCGGTCACTCAGCGTCTGCTTTCGGGTACTGCCCGGCGAACCGGTCGCGCAGCTCCTTCTTGGAGAATTTCCCGACCGACGTGCGGGGAACCTCATCGATGAAGACCACGTCGTCGGGCAGCCACCATTTGGCTACCCGGGTCTGGAGGAACTCGAGGACATCCTCCTTGGTGAGGTGCTGGTCAGGCTTGATGACGACACAGGCCAGAGGCCGTTCCTGCCACTTCTCGTGGGGGATGGCCACGACGGCGGCCTCGGCGATGGCCGGATGGGCCATCAGCTCGTTCTCCAGGTCGAGCGACGAGATCCACTCGCCACCCGACTTGATCACGTCCTTGGTCCGGTCGACCAGGCGGATGTAGCCGTCGGGGCTGACCGTGGCCACGTCGCCGGTGCGCAGCCAGCCGTCGGCCGTGAACGACTCACCCGAGCGGGGGTCGTCGTAGTAGTCCGCGGCGCACCACGGGCCTCGCACCTGGATCTCGCCGCGCGCCTCACCGTCCCACGGGAGGGCCTGGGCTGCCTCGTCGTCGGCGTCGGCGATGCGCAGGTCGACACCGGGCGCGGGCATGCCCGCGGTGGCCCGCAGGTTGGCCTGCTCGTCGTCGGGGCGGTCCGTCCGATCGGATCGGACCCGGGCAATCGACGCGATGGGGCTGGTCTCGGTCATGCCCCACGCCTGGCGGACCTCCACCCCGAAGCCCGTCCGGTAGGACTCGGCCATGGCCTTGGGCACCGCCGAGCCGCCACAGAGGATGGCTCGCAGGTGGGACAGGTCCCGGCCCTCCAGCAAGGGCCGGACCCCCATCCACACCGTGGGCACCCCGCCGGCGAGGGTGCTGCGCTGGCCGACGACGAGCTCGGCGATGGCCTCGGCGGAGAGGTCACGGCCGGGGAAGACGATCTCCGAGCCGGCGAACACCCCCGCCTGGCACAGACCCCACGCGTTGGCGTGGAACATGGGCACCACCGGGAGGATGCGATCGCTCTCGCTGACCCCCAGGGTGTC
Organism: Acidimicrobiales bacterium; assembly: GCA_051000755.1. Lineage (GTDB taxonomy): Bacteria > Actinomycetota > Acidimicrobiia > Acidimicrobiales > Palsa-688 > JALZAH01. Next base: position 4,923 of record JBPCNZ010000069.1, read on the forward strand.
GACCATCATGGCGCACATGGCGTGCAGCATGATCGAGCGGTGGGAGTACACCACCCCCTTGGGGTTGCCGGTGGTCCCGCTCGTGTAACACATCGACGCGGCCTGGTTCTCGTCGGTGACCACGGCGAAAGGGTGGGGTTCGGCGTCGGCGATCAGGGACTCGTAGTCGACGATCCGCTCGTCGCTGGGGATGTCGCCCTCCCCATCGTCGATGACCACCACGTGGCGCACGCCGGGCATGGTGTCGATGAGGGGCCAGAGCAGGTGGAGGAGGCTGCGGTCGCAGAAGATGACCTCGTCGGCGGCGTGGTTGGCGATGTAGGTGATCTGCTCGTCGAAGAGGCGGATGTTGATGGTGTGCAGCACCCGGCCGCTGCAGGGCACGGCGAAATACAGCTCGAGGTGACGGGTGGTGTTCCAGCAGAACGTCCCGACCCGCCCATCGGCGGAGGTGTCGAGGGCGTCGAGGGCTCGGCCCAGCCGGCGCGTGCGCTCCGCCCACGCCCCGTAGGTGGTTGTCTCCACCTGTCCCGGGCTGCCGGTGGCGGTGGCCAGCCGCTTGGCCGACCACAACTGCTCGGCCCGGTTGAAGGCCATGTCCAAGATGAGTGGATAGTCCTGCATCAGGCCCTGCATTGCTTCCCCCTTGGCGTTGTCTCTGCGTCTCGGTAGCAGCCGCATCTTGACACGATCCGCGGCGGGGCAGAGCCAGACTGGGGCGGTGCCGAGCCGCCTGACCCTGGGACCGACGGGACTGCCCATCGAAGAGGTGGTCGGCGAGCTGCGAGCCGCTCTGGCGGGCGGAACCAGCGCGGTGCTGGTGGCCGAACCGGGGGCGGGCAAGACGTCGGTGGTGCCCCTGCGGGTGGCCGACGAGGTGTGGTTGGCCGGTTCGCGGATCGTCGTGCTCCAGCCCCGCCGGGTGGTGGCCCGGGCATCGGCCCGGAGGATGGCCACCCTGCTCGGCGAGAAGGTCGGGGCCACCGTCGGGTATCGCACGGGTGAGGACCGCCGAGTGGGGCCCGCCACCCGCATCGAGGTGGTCACCGAGGGGATCATGACCCGCCGGGTGCAGGCCGACCCGGAGCTGGCCGGCATCGGGATGGTCATCTTCGACGAGTTCCACGAACGCCACCTGGAGAGTGACCTGGGTCTGGCCCTGTGCCTCGACGTCCAGCGCAGCCTGCGCCCCGATCTGCGCCTCCTGGTCATGTCGGCCACCATCGACGCCGGCGGGGTGGCCGCGGTGCTGGCCGGACGGGGCACCCCGGCTGCGCCGGTGATCACCAGCCGGGGCCGCCTGCACCCCGTTCAGATCTGCTGGCAGCCGCCGCCGGCGGCCACGCCGGCCGTCGACACCGTGGCCCGGGTCGTTCGCTCCGCCCTGAGCGATCACCCCGTCGGCGACGTGCTCGCCTTCCTGCCGGGCGTCGCCGAGATCAACCGGGTGGCCCACGCCCTGGCCGGCGACGGGCGCGCGGAGGTGGAGATGCGGCCCCTCCACGGTTCCCTGCCCGCCGCCGAACAGGACCGGGCCCTCGCCCCCGCCGGCCCCGGCCACCGCAAGGTGGTGCTGTGCACCGACCTGGCCGAGACCAGTCTCACAGTGGAAGGCGTCGCCATCGTGGTCGACGCCGGGCTGGCCCGCAGCCCCCGCTTCGACCCGGCCACCGGCCTGACCCGCCTGCACACCGGACCGGCGTCGGTGGCATCGGCCGATCAGCGGGCCGGGCGGGCCGGGCGGACCGGGCCGGGGGTCGCCTACCGGCTGTGGGCCGAGGGCGAGCACCGGGCCCGGCGGCCGTGGCCGGACCCGGAGATCACCACCGTGGACCTGACCGCCCTGGCCCTGGAGCTGGCTGTGTGGGGGGCGGACCCGGCCGCCCTGGGCTGGCTGGACCCCCCGCCCCCGCCCGCCCTGACCCGGGCCCGGGCGTTGCTGGCCGACCTCGGCGCCGTCCGCCCCTTGGGCGCGGCGGCGGCCGGCGGCGATCCGGGACTCCCGGCCGTCACCCCCCTGGGTCGGCGCATGGTCCGCCTCGGTGCCCACCCCCGCCTGGCCGCCATCGTGGCCTCGGCGCCCGATGCGGACCAGTGGCTGGCCTGTGTCCTGGCCGCCCTGATCGACGAGCCCGGCACCGGTCGCCGGTTGACCGGCACCGCCGATGTCGCCGAGGCCATCGGGGGCCTGATGAGCGGCGACGGCCGGCGGGACGACCACACCCGACGCGTCCGCCAGCGAGCGCGGCGCCTGGCCGCCCGGGTCGGCGCCAGGGAAGGACCGGTCGACCGCAGCCGGACCGGGGCTCTGGCCGCCCGGGGGTACCCGGACCGTCTGGCCCAGGCCCGGGGCGACGACCGGCTCCGCCTCCGGGGCGGTACCGGTCTGCGCCTCCCCGCCGGTGATCCGCTCGGCAGCGAGGCGTTCGTGGTCGTCCTCGACACCGGCGGCGCTGCCGTCGGGCCCGGCGGGCCTCGACCAGGGGCGCAGTGGGGCCCCCCGGCGGTGGGGGCCGGTGCCGACCGCGCCGTCCGCCTGGCCGCGGCCATCGACCCCGCCGACGTCGAAGCCGTCGGCGGCCTCGCCGTGGTCACCCGCACCGAGGTGTTCTGGGACGATGAGCGGGACGACCTGCGGGCCCGGCGCACCCGCTCCCTCGACCGCCTCATCCTGTCGTCGGTGGTGACGACGCCGATCCCCGGAGCCGGGACGGTCAGGGCGCTGGTCGAGGTCATTGCCCAACGTGGTCTGAGCGAGATGCACTGGTCGGGCTCCGCTCGCTCTCTGCAGCAGCGCGCCGGTTTTGCCCACCACCACGACCCCACCGCCTGGCCGGATTGCTCCGACGCCGCCCTGCTGTGCGATGTCGACGGGTGGCTGGCCCCCCGCCTGGCGGCCGCCACCGGGCGGGCGGGGCTGTCTCGGGTGGACATGACCGTGGTGCTACGCCAACGCCTGGGTCCTCTCCTCGGCCGCCTCCAGGCGTCGGTGCCCACCTCCGTCGGGCTGGCTTCGGGGCGATCGGTGACCCTCGACTATGCCGACGGCACCCCTCGCCTGCGGGCCCGGGCCCAGGACCTCTACGGCACCACCCGTCACCCCCGGGTCCTCGATGGGCAGGTTCCGGTCGTCATCGAGGTCCTCTCCCCCGCCGGGCGGCCCCTCCAGGTCACCGCCGATCTGCCCGGGTTCTGGGCCGGTTCCTGGGAGCAGGTCCGCCGGGAGATGGCCGGGCGTTACCCCAAGCACCGCTGGCCAACCGACCCCACCACCCGACTCGAACGTTGATCCGATCGATACGACACCGATCCGTGCAGTAGTTTGACAACGTGGCCTTTCACCTGCATAAGAACGAGAAGACGGCTCGGATCGAGAAGCTGCCGCTCTTCCGTGATTGCTCGAACAGGGAGTTGGCCGCAGTCGCCGATGTCCTCGTCGAGGAAGAGGTCGAGGCGGGCGGTGTGCTGACCCGTGAGGGCCAGGACGGTGGCACCGCCTACATCATCGTCGAAGGCAACGCCGAGGTCGTCCGGGAGGGCCACACCCTGGCCACCGTCGGGCTCGGCGAGATCGTCGGAGAGCTGTCCCTGCTCGACCAGCAGCCGAGGATCGCCACCGTCGTAGCCGTGACCCCGCTGAAGCTGCTGGCCTTCAGCCACGAAGACTTCGCCAAGCTGATGGCCACCGTCCCCGAGTTGTCCCAGGCCCTCCTGTCGGTACTGGCCAAGCGGGTCCGTGACCTCGATTCGAAAGTGGTGACCGGGCTGTGACCGAGCTCCTGTCCTGGCAGACCGAGGCCGAGAAGGTCGACGATCCCGTGATCTCCTGCCAGGGGGTGACCAAGCAGTTCGGTTCCCACCGGGTGCTCGACGGGGTGACCTACGACGTCCCCCGGGGGCAGACGACGGCCATCCTCGGGCCTTCGGGTACCGGCAAGTCGGTCATGTTGAAGGTCATCATCGGGCTCCTCAAGCCGGAGGCGGGCCAGATCGTCGTCGACGGCGAGCCGGTGGTGGGCATCTCGGAGAAGAACCTGCTGCGGATCCGCCGCAAGTTCGGGGTGCTGTTCCAGGACGGTGCCCTGTTCGGGTCGATGAGCCTCTACGACAACATCGCCTTCCCCATGCGCGAGCACACCAAGTCCTCCGAGAAGGAGATCCGCGTCAAGGTGATGGAAAACGCGGAGCTGGTGGGATTGGTCGCCCACCTGGACAAGACCCCGGGCGAGGTGTCGGGCGGCATGAAGAAGCGGGCCGGGCTGGCCCGGGCCCTCGTCCTCGACCCCCCGATCATCCTCTTCGACGAGCCCGACTCCGGCCTCGACCCGGTCCGCGTCGCCTACCTCGACGAGTTGGTGAACACGGCCCAGCAGGAGACGGGGTCCACGTTCTTCATCATCACCCACAACATCGAGTCCGTGAACCGCACGGCCCACTACATGGGGGTCCTGTTCCGCTCCAAGCTGGTGGCGTTCGGGTCCAAGAAGTTCATGAACGAGACCGACAACCCGGTGATCCGCCAGTTCATGTCCGGTCGTTCCAAAGGGCCCATCAGCATGGACGAGATGGCCGAAGAGGACGACAAGGCCGGCTCGGGCCCGGACAACGGGACGCGAAACGGGTCGGGCCCGTCGAAGGGCGGCGACCGGACCCGGGCGGATGCGACCGGCGAGGCCGGCGAGACGGACAAGGACGACCCCCGCTACGACGACGAGGACTGGGAGACACCTCCCGGGAAGTAGCCCGGGGCCGGTGCTCAGGTGGCGGCCGGCTCAGGTGGCGGCCGGCTCGTGGGGGAGGCCCAGCACCCGCTCGGCCACGATGTTGCGCTGCACCGCCCAGGTGCCCCCGCCGATGGTCAGCGCCGGCGAGAACACGAACCCGAAGTACCAGATCGGGTCGACGCTGTCCGAGCCCCGCCCGGTCCTGACCTCGGTCGGCCCGTCCGTGGCCCTCCCGCCGAGGCGACCACGGGGCCCGGCCCCGGCCACCATGGCCCCGGCGCCCGCCAGCTGCTGGCCGGCCGCCATCACGTGTTGGCCGTGCTCGTCGGCCAGAAGCTTCTGGACCGACGCCTCCGGGCCGGGGGTCCGGCCCTGCAGCCGGGCGGTGAGGGAACGCAGCCGGATGAGGCGCAGGATCTCGCCCTCCGACCACACCCGGGCCAACTCCTGGCGCAACAGGGGGTCGGACACCCCACCGTCCCGGCGGACGAGGTCGATGAGGTCACCGACCGAGGGACCCATGCCCCACAGGGCCCCCCCGCTCGAGAGCGACACCCGCTCGTTGGCCAGGGTGGCCTTGGCCAGGCGCCACCCGTCCCCCTCTTCGCCGATCAGGGCGTCGGCACGGAGATGGACCTCGTCGAAGAAGACCTGATTGAACGAGTGGGCCCCGGTCATGTCAACGATCGGCGCCATGGTGATGCCCGGGGTGTCCATGGGGCAGACAAAGTAGGAGATCCCCCGATGCTTGGGCGCGCTCGGATCGGTCCGGGCGATGAGGATGCCGTAACGAGCCATGTGGGCGCCGCTGGTCCAGATCTTGGCGCCGTTGACGATCCACCCGTCGTCCCGGCGCTCGGCCCGCGTCGTCAAGGAGGCCAGATCGGAGCCGGCGTCGGGCTCGGAGAACAACTGGCACCAGAACTCCTCACCGGACAGGGCACCCATCAGGTAGCGGTCCTTCTGCTCCTCGGTGCCGGCCGAGAGGATGGTCGGCGCCGCCCAGCCGATCCCGATGGGATTGTTGGGCCGGCTCACCCCCGAGGCCTTCAGCTCGTCGTCGATGACCAGCTGATGCACGGGGTCGGCGCTCAGGCCGTAGGGCTCGGGCCAGTGGGGCACGACATAGCCGGCCTCGGCCAGCTCCCGACCGCTCGGCGCCGGGTGAGCTTCCAGCCAGGAACGCACCGCCCGGCGGCGCTCATCATCCGGGGGAGGCAGGTCGAAGTCCACGGCCGTAACGTAGCGGCGCCCGACACAGCTGAGGGAAGTCATGGATCGACGCGATGCGACATTCAAATCCGACGGCGGCCGGGTCGCGGCCTGGATCTACCCCCCAGTCGGTGAGCACCGGGGCCCGGGACCATGTGTGGTCATGGCCCACGGCTTCTCCCTGACCCGCCACGACGGACTGGCCCCCTTCGCCGAGCGCCTGGCCGGGGCGGGGGCGACCGTCGTCGTGTTCGACCACCGGTTCCTCGGCGACTCCCCCGGCGAGCCCCGCCAGCGGTTCCGGCGCTCGGCCCAGCTGGCCGACTGGCGCAACGCGGTGGCCTTCGCCCGCACCCTCCCCGACGTGGACCCGGCCCGGGTGGCGCTGTGGGGGTTCTCGTTCTCCGGTGGCCACGCGGTGGAGACGGCCGCCGCCGACGGGCGCATCGCCGCCCTCATGCTCCTCTGCCCGTTCCTCGACGGCCTGGCCCGGGTCCGTTCCACCCCGTTGCCGCTGGTGGCGTGGACCCTCCCTCGGGCGCTGGCGGACCTGGCCGGCCGCCACAACCTCATCCCCGTGACGGGCCCGCCCGGCACCCACGCGGCCATGTCGCTCCCGGGCGAGGCCGACGGGTTCGCGGCGTCGGTCCCGCACGGCTCGCCCTGGCGCAACGAGATCAGCCCCGCCCTTTTTGCCACCGTTGCCTTCCATCGCCCGTGGGCCAAAGCCGGCCGGCTCACCATGCCCGTCTGGGTCGGCGAGGGCGACTCGGACATCTCGGTGTCCTCGTCGGCCATCGGCAAGCTGGTGGCCGCGGCCGCCGGGGCCGAACTGCACCACTACCCCGTCGATCACTTCGGGCCGTTCCAGGCGGCCATGAGCAAACGGATCGCCAACGACCAGGTCGCCTTCTTCACCAGGCGGGTCCTGGCCCCGGCCGGGTAGCTTCTCCCACCATGCAGTTCACCGATGAGCACGAGGAGTTTCGCCGGTCGGTGCGGGGGGTGGTGGAGCGGGAGATCGAGCCGTTCGTCGACGAGTGGGAGGCGGCCGGCGCCTTCCCCGGACATCAGGTGTGGAAGGCGCTGGGGGCGGCCGGGCTCCTCGGACTGGAGTACGACCCGGCCTACGGCGGCCAGGGTGCCGAGCACTCCTACACGGTGATCTTCGGCGAGGAGCTGGGTCGGATCGGCTGTGGCGGGGTGCCGATGGCCATCACCGCCCACACCGACATGGCCACCCCGTCGTTGCACCGCTTCGGCACCCACGAGCTGAAGGAGCGCTACCTGGTCCCGGCCCTTTCCGGGGAGATGATGGCCGCCATCGGCGTCACCGAACCCGACGCAGGATCCGACGTGGCCGCCATCCGCACCCAGGCCGTGCGCGACGGCGACGATTGGGTCATCAACGGCTCCAAGCTCTACATCACCAACGGCACCCAGGCCGATTGGATCTGCCTGCTGGTCAGGACCTCCGACGAGGGAGGGTACGCGGGCATGAGCCAGATCGTGTTCCCTACCGACGCCCCCGGGTTCTCGGTGGCCCGCAAGCTGGACAAGCTGGGTATGCGCTCCTCCGACACGGCCGAGCTGTCCTTCGTCGATGCCCGGGTTCCGATCGCCAACACCATCGGCCAGGTCGGTCAGGGCTTTCAGCAGCAGATGCGCCAGTTCCAGAACGAGCGGATGATCGCCGCCTACACCGCCGTCGGGTCGATGTCGGTGGCCCTGGCCCGGACCCGCTCCTATCTGGGGGAACGTCACGCCTTCGGTCGGCCGTTGCTGGCCAACCAGTACCTGCGGTACCGCCTGGCCGAGCTCGCCGCCGAGCTCGATGTCCTCCGCCACTACAACTACGCCTGCGCCGAGGCCTACATGCGGGGGGAGGACACCACCCGCTTCGCCACCATCGCCAAGCTCAAGGCGGGCCGGCTGCAACGGGAGGTGGCCGACACCTGCCTGCAGTTCCACGGCGGCGTCGGCTACATGAGCGAGACCTGGGTCTCCCGGTTCTTCCGGGATGGTCGCCTGTTGTCGATCGGCGGCGGCGCCGACGAGGTCATGCTCCAGGTGCTCTCCAAGCTCGACGACGTCGGCGCCTGATCGACCGTGGCCGCCGTCCTCATGGCCGAGCTGTGTGCCGAGCTGGACGCAGAGCAATGGGCCCTGGACGATCGGGTGGCGGGCATCGACTCGTCGGGCTGGGCGGCCTCGACCCCCGCCGCCGGTTGGGACGTGCGAGACCAGGTCAGCCATCTGTGCTTCTTCGACCAGGCCGCCCTCGTGGCTCTGACCGACCCGCCCGCATTCGCCCGCCACGTCAAGGGGCTGACGGCGGGGGGCTCGGCCGATGTCGCCCTCGGGCGGTCCCTGCCCGGGGCGGAGGTACTCGAACGGTGGCGCTCCTCGCGCCGGGCCACCCGGATCGCGGCCCTGGCCGCGGCGGAGGCCGACCCGAAGGCCCGGGTGCCGTGGTACGGGCCGCCTATGAGCCTGGCCAGTTTCGTGACGGCCCGGCTGATGGAGACGTGGGCCCACGGCACCGACGTGGCCGACGCTCTCGGTTTACCCCCGGTGGCCAGCGACCGGCTGCGCCACGTGTGCCTGATCGGCATCAAGGCCCGGCCCTATGCGTTCATGATCCATGAGCGCACCGACGCGGGGGACCCCGTCCACTTCGACGTGGCCGCACCGGGCGGCGCCGGTCAGCCGGCCGGCGGGGAGCGCTGGACATGGGGCCCGGAGGGGGCCACCGACCGGGTGTCGGGCACGGCCCTCGACCTGGCCCTGGTCTTCACCCAGCGCCGCCACCTGAGCGACACCGACCTGGTCGTCGAGGGGCCGACGGCGCGGGCGTGGATGGAGATCGCCCAGGCCTTCGCCGGTCCGGCCGGGCCAGGCCGGGCAGCGGGCGCCCGATGAGGCGTCTCCGCAGCTCGGTGTCGCCGGCCTCACCCGACTTCATCGCCAACCGGGATGCCATGCTGGAGCGACTCAAGGAGATCGACCGGCTGCAGAACGAGGCGGCGGCGGGGGGTGGGCCCAAGGCCATGGCCCGCCTCGTCGAGCGGGGCAAGCTGCCCATCCGCGAACGGGTGGCCCTTCTCCTCGACCGCGACACCCCCTTCCTGGAGCTGTCCTCCCTGGCCGGCCACCAGACCGATTACAAGGTCGGCGGGGGGATGATCCTCGGCCTCGGGGTGGTGTCGGGCACCGAGTGCGTGATCGTGGGCAACGACCCGAGCGTGCTGGGCGGCACCCTGACCCCGATCAGCATCCGCAAGGTGGAACGGGCCCTCCAGGTGGCCAGGGAGAACCGGCTGCCCTACATCCAGCTAGTCGAGTCCGCCGGCGGCGACCTGCGCGGCCTGGGCAGTGATGCCGACCCGGAAGCGGCGCTCAGACGGAACCTGACCCACTTCGCCGAGACGGGCGGGATCTTCCACGACATCACCGCCCTGTCGGCGGCCGGCATCCCCACGGTGTCGATCGTGTTCGGCAGCTCGACGGCGGGGGGCGCCTACCAACCGGGCCTGTCGGACTACAACATCTTCGTCAAGGGTGGGGCCAAGGTGTTCCTGGGCGGTCCGCCGCTCGTGAAGGTGGCCACCGGCGAGGACGCCGGCGACGAGGAGCTGGGTGGGGCCGAGATGCACGCCGGCGTCAGCGGCCTGGCCGACTATCTGGCTGATGACGAACCCGAGGCCATCCGCATGGCCCGCGACGTCATCGCTCACCTGCATTGGCGCAAGGCCGGGCCCGGGCCCCTCACCGGCGATCCCGAGCCGCCGGCCGCTGACCCCGACGAGCTGCTGGGGCTGGTCGACCCCGATCTGAAGACCCCGCTCGACACCCGCGAGGTCATTGCCCGAGTGGTCGACGGCAGCCGGTTCGAGGAGTTCAAGGCCCGTTACGGCCCGACGCTGGTGTGCGGGTGGGCCGCCATCCACGGGTTCGCAGTGGGGATCCTGGCCAACAACGGGGTCCTGTTCTCGGACTCGTCGCAGAAGGCGGCCCAGTTCATCCAGTTGTGCAATCAGGCCAACACGCCCCTGCTGTTCCTGCAGAACATCACCGGGTACATGGTGGGCCAGGACTACGAGCGGGGAGGGATCGTCAAGCACGGCAGCCAGATGATCAACGCCCTGTCCAACTCCACGGTCCCCCACGTCACCGTGATCCTGGGGGCCAGCTACGGGGCGGGAAACTACGGGATGGGGGGCCGGGCCTTCGACACCCGGTTCGTGTTCCTGTGGCCGACGGCCAAGATCGCCATCATGGGGCCCAAGCAGATGGCCGGGGTCATGTCGATCGTCCGGCGGGGCCAGGCCGCCCGGCGGGGCCAGGAGGTCAACGAGGAGGAGGAGACGACCATCACCGCCATGGTCGAGAACTTCGCCGAGGCCGCGTCACTGGCCCTGCACGCCACGGGGCGGGTGGCCGACGACGGGATCATCGACCCCCGCGACACCCGCACGGTGGTGGCCATGGCCCTGTCGGCCTGCCACAGCGGCCCCGTGGCAGGCGCCAACGGCTACGGGGTGTTCAGGCTCTGATGGCGACCACGATCAAGCGCCTCCTCATCGCCAACCGGGGGGAGATCGCCCGTCGCATCATGCGCACGGCGAAGGGGATGGGAATGACCACCATCGCCGTCTATGCGTCGGGTGACGAGGGGGAGCCCTTCGTGGCCGAGGCCGACGTGGCCGTGCCCACCGACGGCGTCCGACCCGCCGACACCTACCTCGATGTGTCCAAGATCCTGACCGTCGCCGCCGCCAGCGAGGCCGACGCCATCCACCCCGGGTACGGGTTCGCCTCCGAACGGGCCGATTTCGCCGCCGCCGTCACCGCCGCCGGCCTGATATGGGTCGGGCCCCCGGCGTCGGCCATCGCCGCCATGGGCGACAAACTGGCGGCCAAAGCCCTGATGGCCGGTGCCGGCGTCCCGGTGCTGGCGTCGGTGGAGGTGGCCGCTGACGGTCGCATGGACGGGGTGGCGGCAGCCGCCCTGGCGTTCCCGGTTCTGGTCAAGGCGGCGGCGGGGGGCGGGGGCAAGGGGATGCGGGTGGTCGATGATCCCTCAGACCTGTCTGCCGCCATCACCTCCGCCCAGCGGGAGGCAGGTGCGGCGTTCGGCGACCCGACCGTGTTCGTCGAGCGGTACGTGGGTGGGGCTCGCCACGTGGAGATCCAGATCCTGGCCGACGACGCCGGCACGGTGGTCCACGCCTTCGAGCGAGAGTGCTCGATCCAGCGCCGGCACCAGAAGATCATCGAGGAGTCGCCCTCCCCGGCCCTCGACCCGACCCTGCGCCGAGCCATGACCGACGCCGCGGTGGCCGCGGCCCGGGTCGTCGGGTACCGCAACGCGGGGACGGTGGAGTTCGTGGTCGCCCCCGACGGGGCGTTCTACTTCCTCGAGGTCAACACCCGGCTCCAGGTCGAGCACCCGGTGACCGAGGCGGTGACCGGCCTGGACCTGGTCCGCGAGCAGCTACGCATCGCCGAGGGACATCCCCTGAGCGTCACCCAGGACGAGCTGGTCCTCACCGGGCATGCCATCGAGGCCCGGCTCTACGCAGAGGATCCCTCCGTTGGGTTCCTGCCGGCGACGGGCACCGTCGTCGCCTGGGACCCGGACCGATCCGACGGCATCCGGGTGGATTCGGGCATCGAGACGGGGAGCGTCGTCGGGGTGGACTGGGACCCGATGCTGGCCAAGGTCATCGCCCATGGCCCGACCAGGACCGAGGCCGCCCTGCGCCTGGCCCTGGCGTTGGAGCGCACGGTGATCCGGGGGGTGATCACCAACCGGGACTATCTGGTGGCGGTTCTGCGCCACCCGACCTTCCTGGCCGGTGACACCACCACCGCCTTCGTGGAGACCTCGGGAGTGCCCCGCAGCCGGGTCCCGACCGCCGGCGAGCGACGCTTCGCGGCGGTGGCGGCCACCCTCGTAGACCAGCGGAGGCGGCGGGCCGGCGCCGGGGAGCTGGCCTCCTTGCCCCCGGGGTGGCGAAATTCGGTCATGCCCCCGCAGCGGGCCCGCTGGCGCATCGGCGAGGACGAGTGGGGGGTCGGTTACCAGGCCCAGCGCAACGGCATCTTTTCGGTGACGGTGAGCGCCCCGACGGTGGGCGGGGGATGGGCGGGACCGGTGCGGGTGGTCGGCTCGAGGTCAACACCGAACGGCACCGAGGTCGATGTGGTGCTCAACGGTGTGCGCCACCGGGCCCTGGTCGGCCGTCACGATGCCACCGCCTGGGTCCAGACCGACGTCGGTGACGTGACCCTCATCGAGATCGACCCGTTCCCCGAGGCGGTGGCCGAGGCGGTCGCCGGCGGGCTGGTGGCCCCCATGCCCGGGCGGGTCCAGCGCGTCGAGGTGGCGGTCGACGACCGGGTCGAGAGCGGTCAGCTCCTGGTGGTCGTGGAGGCCATGAAGATGGAGCACCGCGTCACCGCCCCCACCTCCGGCCAGGTGGCCGAGGTGCGGGTCGCCGCCGGGGACCAGGTGGCGGCCGGCGACCTGCTGGTGGTCATCGACGGTGAGACGCCGATCAGCCCTTGACGTAGGTGCCGGGGGCTGCCCCGAGCGCCGGGTAGGTGTCGCTGCCCATCGGCGGCGGCGTCCCCAGGTCACCCGAGCGGGGGACGATCCACTCGAGCCAGTCGTTCCACCACGTCTCCCGGTCCTCGGTGGCGCCGGCCAGCCACTCGTCGGCGTCGGCGGGATACTCGCCGTTGGTCCACAGCTTGGACTTGGGGTTGGGCGGGTTGACGATCCCGGCGATGTGACCCGACGACGACAGCACGAAACGGCAGTCTGCCTTCATGAGCTGGGTGGTGCGGTACGAGTTGCGCCAAGGGACGATGTGATCGTCGATGGCGGCGACGATGTAGCTGTCGACGTCGATGCCCGACACGGACAGGCGCTCGCCGGCGAGCTCCAAGCGGTCCTCGGCCAGGGCATTGTCGATCCAGCACTGGCGCAGGTAGAACGAGTGCATCTTGGCGGGCATGCGGGTCGAGTCGTGGTTCCAGGCCAGCAGATCGAAAGCGGGGGGTTGCTCGCCGCACAACCATCCCTTGGCCACGTAGGAGAAGACCAGATCGTTGGCCCGCAGGAGGTCGAACGTGCGGGCCATGTCGGCGGCGTCGAGGTAGCCCTTCTTGGCCATCTTGTGCTCGAGGCCACCGACGGTGGCCTCGTCGGTGAAGACCTCGGAGAGGGTGCCCGCTCCCGAATGGTCGACCAGGGAGTTGAGCGAGGTGGAGCTGTTGACCCGTCCGCCCTCCCCCGTGGCGTCGAGGTAGGCCAGCAGGGCCGTGTTCAGGGTGGCGCCGAGGCAGACGGAGAGGTTGTTGACCGTCTCCGATCCGGTGATGTCGCGCACCACGTCGAGAGCGGCGCGGGGTCCTTTGAGCAGGTAGTCGTCGAAGCCGAAGTTCCGCATGGACTCGTCGGGGTTGCGGTAGCTGATCATGAAGGTGGTCATCCCATGGGCCACGGCCCACTCGGCGAGACTCTTCCCCGGGGCCAGGTCCATGATGTAGTACTTGTTGATCCACGGGGGCCCCATGAGCAGCGGTATCTCGTGGGTCTGCTCGGTCTCCGGCTGGTACTGGATCAGCTCGATGAGGTCGTTGCGGAAGACCACCTGCCCTGGGGTGGTTGCCATGTTGGTGCCGAGCTTGAACGGCGAGGTGTCGACCTGGCGGGGCCAGCCGCCGTTGTTGACCAGGTCGCCGAACATGTTGCGCATGCCCCGCACGACGCTCAGGCCGCCGGTCTCGGCGGCGCGGCGCAGGGCCGCGGGGTTGGTGGGCAGGAAGTTGGTGGGGGCCAGAGCGTTGGCCATCAGGGTGGCGAAGAAGGTGGCCTTGGCCTGGGCGGAGTGCTCCAGGCCGGCTCCGTCGACCACCTCGGACAACAGCTGGCAGTGGAGCAGGTAGGCCTGCAACAAGCCGTAGAAGGCGGCGTTGTCCGTCCAGGCCGCCTCCGCGAAGCGGTTGTCCTTGGCGACGAGGACCGCGGGTCCGTCCATCTCCATGCCGAACGCCCGGCCGACCGTGGCCGTGCCCGCCCTCGTCATCCGCATGGCGTGGCTGGCAACCAGGCCGCCGACGCCCACCGGGTCACGGGTCCGCCGCCGCAGGGCCTGACCCAGGGACTTGACCAGACCGACCGGGTCGAGTGAACCGGCCAGGCCCTCGATGGCGCCCAGGCTTTCCAGCTCCGGTGATTCCCCGTCTCCGGTCTCGGTCACTGCTGTCATCGTCTCGGACCCCCCGTCGTGCTGACATCCCCTGTCCTACTCGCCGGGGCCGGTCCCGTCAATCGGGACGACGGGCCCTCCCGGCCGGGCGGTTCACGCAGGCGGATCTCCGACCCCTTTCGGTGTTGTTGATGGCGCGGTAGATCCGGTACACGGTCAGGGCGGTCGTCACCTCGCGGGTGTGGTCGACGGTGGCGGCGGCAAGCTCCCGGACGTCCTTGATCGACGCCCCGACGATGGGCGCGTAGGTTGGGCCCACGGCGCATGAAAGCGGCGAGGGGAGTAGCGCATGAGGCCATTCGTCATCAACCGGCACGGGCAGATGGTGTTCCCGTCGAGCTATTTCCCCGAGGTCGATCTATCCCTCTTCGCCACCCTCGAGCAGTTCGAGGCGGCGGTGCAGCGCGACTTCGAGGACAAGGCGCCCACCGGGACCGACATCGCCGAACGGGTCGAGGCGGACAAGTACCCCAACCGCTTCGAGCTCCTCCGGGATCTCGCCCTCAACCTGTTCTGGGTCAACCGCTACGCCCTGACCATGTACGAGAAGCGGCCGACGCGCTGGCGCGACGTACCCAAGGCGTCCGACGGCCTGTACCTCCCCGTCGTCACCCCGTGGGAGGACGGCGAACGCAAGGTGGAGGCCGTCGCCGAGGCCTACCGGCGCCTGTCACCGGCATGGGACGAGGCCGTCGAGGACCGCATCTACGCCGTGCTCTTCGACGTGTTCCGCCACAAGCTCCATCACGCCACCGAGCTGCCCGCCATCAAACCCACGATCGCCGAAGCCCTCGCTCAACCCGGGGCCCTGACGTTCCGCCTGCGGTCCCACGACCCGGACTACCCGGTGTTCAGCCACGAGGAGATCCTCGATCACCGCGAGGACGTGCCCGAGCTGGAGTCGCTCGGCCGGTGGTCCATGGTGCTGCACAACCAGTACCCGTGGGACCGGGCGGTGACCGAGCTGGCGGAGGTCTCGACCATCGAAGACGACGACTTCGTCGTCGTGTTCGCACCCCGCAACCCCGACGTGACCGCGTTCATCAAGCGCACCAAGCAGGCCACCTTGGCCCAGCCGCCCCCGGACATCACGGTGGAGCCCCAACAGCCGATTCGCCCCTTCCGGCCCCTCGATGTCCGCCGTCGCTTCGCGGTGCTGCCCCGGATCGAGGTCCTCAGCGCCGTGCCCGGCGAGCACACCTGCACCAACGACGACGTCATCCGCAACTCGGCGTTCAACTGGTCGCCCATGACCGCCAAGCAGATCGCCGAGAAGACCGGCATCGAAGGGCGCCGCTACACCGAAAGGCCGCTCGAGCACCTGGCCCTCGATGCGGCCCGGGCCGCGCTCACAGGTTCGGGGCGCGCACCCGAGGAGATCGGTGCCGTGCTCGTCTGCACCTGCACCAACGCCCGGCTCATCCCGTCGATGTCCACGTGGCTCTCCGGGCAGCTGGGCATCTACCGGACCTACGCCTCGTGCGATCTGGTCGCGGCCTGCGCCGGCTTCCCCTATGGCCTGGCCGAAGCGGTCCGGATCCTCCAGGAGGTCGAGCGGCCGCTGCTGGTCGTCTTCGCCGAGAAGTTCTCCGACAAGATCGGCACCGTCCGCACGTCGCGGATGCTCTTCGGCGACGGCGCCGCGGCGATGGTCGTGGCGCCCGCCCCAGAGGGGGCCGACACCGATATCGAGTTCCTGCAGACCTATGCCAGCGGCCCGGTCAGCGAGGTCAACTCCATCATCTGGCCCAACGTCGAGTTCGACGGAAACGTCACCGTCTTCGGTCCCGAGGTCAAGGCCCTCGTCGAGCGCTACCTGGTCCAGATGATCGAGGAGCTGAAGGAGCTGCGGATGCCCGATGGTGACGGCGACCTCCTCGACCACATCGAAGCCGTGGTACCACACCAGGCCAACAAGGTCATGGTCTCCGACATCGCCACCGGTGCCGGCATCCCCATCGAAAAGGTGTACTTCAACGTGGAGCGCACCGGGAACCTGTCGGCGGCCAGCATCCCGGTCGCCATCCACGACGCGGTGGTCGACGGCGTCATCGATCACCCCATGCGCATCTTCTGCCCCGGTTTCGGTGCCGGCGCCGTCGCCGGCTACGCCGTGCTGCGCCTCGATCCGGATGTGGTGGTGCGAGGGCCGACCACCCCCGGAGCCACCGCGGGGTCGACCGCCACCGCCGGGACCTCGGTCGAAGACGTCCGCCTGGCGTTCTCGTGAGCGGCTGTCCGGCAACGAGGGGGCGGACGTGTTCAGCCGGGTAGCCGTCGTCAACCGGGGCGAGGCCGCCATGCGGTTCATCAGGGCCGCCCGGGAGCTGAGCCTCTCCGACACCACCCCGGTGACGACCATCGCCTTGTACACCGACGAGGAGCGCACCGCCATGTTCGTCCGCGAAGCGGACGAGGCGGTGCGCATCGTCAGTGGGGAGAAGAACGCCTACCTCGACTACGACGAGCTGACCCGCGCCCTGACCGAGAGCGGTGCTGAGGCGGTCTGGGTGGGATGGGGCTTCGTGTCGGAGCACCCCGAGTTCGCCGACGTGGTCGAGAGCCTGGGCCTCACGTTCATCGGCCCGAGCGGTGACGTCATGCGCAAGCTCGGCGACAAGATCGGCGCCAAGCGCCTGGCCGAGGAATCCGGTGTGCCGGTGGCCCCCTGGAGCAACGGCGCGGTGACCAGCCTCCAAGAGGCGGAGAAGCACGCCGACGAGATCGGCTACCCGCTCATGATCAAGGCCGCGGCCGGCGGCGGGGGGCGGGGCATCCGCAAGGTCGAGGAGGCAGGCGCCCTCGAGGATGCGTTCGAGGGGGCCAGGCGGGAGGCCAAGAGCTCGTTCGGGGACGACACCGTCTTCATGGAGCACGTCGTCACCGGGGGTCGCCACGTCGAGGTGCAGATCATCGCCGACGGCCAGGGCGGGGTCTGGGCGCCGGGCGTGCGGGACTGCTCCGTGCAACGCCGCAACCAGAAGGTCATCGAGGAGTCGGCGTCCACCGCCCTCGGCCCGGAGGCCGAGGACCGGGCCCGGGAGGCCGCCATCAACCTGGCCCGGAGCGCGGGGTACCGGGGGGCGGGGACCGTCGAGTTCCTCTACCAGCCCGCCGAGGACCTCCTCGCCTTCCTCGAGGTCAACACCCGCCTCCAGGTCGAGCATCCGGTGACCGAGGTGACGACCGGGCTGGACCTGGTCAAGCTGCAGCTGCAGGTGGCCCGGGGAGAGCGACTCGAGGGCGAACCTCCGGCTCCTCGCGGTCACGCCATCGAGGTGCGGCTCAACGCCGAGGACCCCGACCAGGGTTTCGCCCCGGCTCCGGGCACGGTCGAGCGCCTGGTGTGGGCCGCGGGACCGGGGGTGCGGGTGGAGACCGGTGTCGCCCAGGGCGATGTCATCCCCGGGACCTATGACTCCATGATCGCCAAGATCATCGGTTACGGCCAGGATCGCGAGGAGGCGCGGGCCAAGGTCCGGAGGGCCCTGCTGGAGACGACGGTGGTCATACGCGGCGGGACCACCAACAAGGCGTTCCTCGCCTGGCTGCTCGAGCACCCCGACTTCGTGGCCGGGGAGTTCAACACCTCGTGGCTGGACGAGCTGACCAGCGATGACGCCTACCAGCCGCCGCAGCGGAGGGCTCTGGCCCTGACGGCCGCCGCCATCGACGCCTACGACGCCCAGCGGGACACGGCCCGTGCCGAGTTTATGGCCACAGCCGCTCGAGGCCGCCCGCAGACCGACATCGAGCTCGGCCACCGGGTGGAGTTGCGCCTCGGCGGCCATGCCCACAGCCTGACCGTGTACCGCAGCGGACCACGCCGCTACCTGGTGGTCGCCGACGGGCACCGCATCGCGGTCGAGACCGAGCGGGTGGCCCCCTTCGAGCGGCGCATGACCGTGGCGGGCCACCCCTGGAGGGTCGTGTCGGTCCTGGAGGGGGCCGAGGCCCTGGTGGAGGTGGACGGCCTTCCCCACCGGGTGTCCCACGACGACGGCGGGCTGGTTAGGACACCGTCGCCGGGCGTGGTCGTCAACGTGGCCGTGTCGGAGGGCGACGTGGTGGAGGCCGGCCAACGCATGGCCACCTTCGAGAGCATGAAGACCGAGGTGGCGGTCAACGCCCCCGTCGCCGGTCGGGTGCGGGAGGTCCTGGTGACCACCAACTCCCAGGTCAACGCCAACGCTCCCCTGTTCCGCCTGGAGGCCATGGCCGACGGGGAGGGCGAGGACGACGACGAAGGTGACGGCCACAAGGCTGGGGAAGACGATGGGGGCGACGCCGACGTCGGTTTCGCCGACCTCACCGCCGATGAGGAGGACCCGGATCCCGCCGCCCGGGTGACCGACCGCCTGGCTGAGATGCGCTCCCTCGTGCTCGGTTACGACCACGGAGCGGAGGAGACCCGCGATGCTGTCGGCGCCTACGAACGCGACCGGGCCGACGTGGCCGCCGACGGTCCCACCATCCTGCGCGCCGAGCTGGCGGTGCTGGCCGGTTTCGCCGACGTCGCTCTCCTCAGCCGCAACCGGCGGACCGACGCCGAGGAGGTAGCCGAGGACGTCCACAACCCGCGCGAGTACTTCAATGCCTTCCTCCAGACCATGGACCCCGTCCAGGCCGGCCTGCCATCCAGCTTCGAGAAGAAGTTGCGCGCCGCTCTGGCCGACTTTGCGGTGGACGATCTCGAGCGGAGCCCGGAGCTGGAAGAGGCACTCCTGTGGATCTTCCTGGCCCAACAGCGCGCCGGCGCTCAGGTGCCGGCCGTCCTCGCCATCCTCAAGTTCCGCTTGCGCCATCCCGAGGCCATCCCCGAGGAGCTCGGCCAGGACCTCCTCGACACCCTCGACCGGCTGATCCTCGCCACCCAGCTACGCCACCCGGTGGTCGGTGACCTGGCCCGACGGGTGCGGTTCCACAGCTTCGACGAACCCCTCCTGCAGGTGTCGCGCCACGAGGTCGACAC
Source organism: Acidimicrobiales bacterium (assembly GCA_051000755.1). Lineage (GTDB taxonomy): Bacteria > Actinomycetota > Acidimicrobiia > Acidimicrobiales > Palsa-688 > JALZAH01. The sequence goes on from JBPCNZ010000069.1 coordinate 24,113, forward strand.
CCAGATGCTCGAGCACCTGTCCGTCCTGACGAGCACCGAGGACGCCGGCGAACGAGCGGAACGCTCCGAGCTGCTGGTGTCATGCCCCCAGCCGTTGATCCGCCTGATGACCAAGCTCGACGATGACCGGGCCGCCGAGCACCACGCCCTGATCGAGGTGCAGACCCGTCGCTACTACCAGGTGCGCGACCTCACCGACGTCCACGCCTTCGACCGGGATGGCCATTTCCTGGTCACCGGCACGTTTGACACCACCAACGCCGACGCCGAGGCCCTCCACGGCGCCGCCGGCGGGCGGGCCCTGGTCGTCGCCGTGGACGCTGGAGGCGACGACATCAGCGGTCCCGACGGTGCCCTGGCGGCCGTCGCCGGCCAGGTCGGCGACCGGGCTGGCGCCGTGGCCGACGTCTACAGCAAGTGGCCTGACGAGGACATCAGCGACGACGACCTCGGTCTCCAGTTGGCCTCCGCCGTCGAGGCCGCAGAGGTGCCCGCCGGCATCGCCCGCATCACCTTCTCGGTTGCGGGCGGCACCAGGACCAACCGGGCCGCCCGCTTCACCTTCGAACGGGACGGGGCGACCTTCGCCGAGAACGCCGCCCTCCGCAACCTGCACCCCATGATCGCCGACCGTCTCCACCTGTGGCGGTTGGCCGACTTCCACCTGGAACGTCGGTCGGCACCGGAGGACATCTACCTCTTCGAGGCCACCGCCCTCGACAACCCCGACGACCGGCGCCTGATCGCCCTGGCCGAGGTCCGGGACATGACATCCCTGCGCGACGCATCCGGAGCCATCGCCGCGGTGCCCGCCCTGGAGAACGTCCTCGACAGCTGCCTCGACGGCATGCGCCGGGCCCTGTCGGAGTTCCCGGAGGGCAAGGGCCCCGGGTGGAACCGGATCGTCATGTACGTCTGGCCCCCGATCGACCTGCCCCGCCAGGAGTGGGTGTCGATCGTCGGTGCCCTGGCCCCCCGCACCGAGGGTTCCGGGCTCGAACAGGTCGCCATCCAGGGCCGCATGATCGAGCCTGCGGGAACGACCCGCGAGCTCCGGCTCCGCATGTCGCGCTCGGCCGGCGCCGGCATCTCGGTCGAGGTGACGGGACCTCCCACCGAGCGACTCCGGCCCCTCGACTCGTACGCTCAGAAGGTCATCCGCTCCCGGCGCCGGGGGTCGGTCTACCCCTACGAGCTGATCCCCATCCTGCTCCGCCCGGTCACCGACGCCGGTGAAGGCGACGTGGCCGCCACCGCCACCGAATACGACCTCGACGACCACGGCGACCTCGTAGCCGTCGAGCGGCCGCCAGGGGAGAACTCCTCGGCCATCGTGGTCAGCACCGTGACCACGCCCACGGCCCGCTACCCCGAGGGCATGACGCGCGTGGCGCTATTCGGGGACCCCACCAAGGCGCTGGGCTCGGTGGCGGAGCCCGAGTGCCGGCGCATCCTGGCCGCCATCGACCTGGCCGAGTCGCTCGGTGCGCCCGTCGAATGGTTCGCCGTCTGCTCCGGAGCCAAGATCGCCATGGACAGCGGCACCGAGAACCTCGACTGGGTGGGCCGGGTCCTGCGCCGCATCATCACCTTCACCCAGTCGGGCGGCGAGATCAACGTGGTGGTGGCGGGGATCAACGTCGGCGCCCAGCCGTACTGGAACGCCGAGGCCACCATGCTCATGCACACCAAGGGCATCCTCGTGATGACCCCGGAGAGCACCATGGTCCTCACCGGGAAGCGCTCCCTCGAGTACTCCGGCGGTGTGGGCGCCGAGGACAACTTCGGGATCGGCGGATACGACCGCATCATGGGCCCCAACGGGCAGGCCCAGTACTGGGCTCCCGACCTGGTCGGGGCGTGCGAGGTGCTGCTGGCCCACTACGAGTTCGCCTATGTGGCCCCCGGCGAGCGCTACCCCCGGCGGGCGGAGACGACCGACCCCGTCGAGCGCGACGTCCGGTCCTTCTCCCATGAGCTGGAGGGCACCGATCTGCATACGGTCGGGGACATCTTCTCCTCGGAGACCAACCCCGACCGCAAGAAGGCGTTCGACATCCGCACGGTGATGCGGGCCGTGGCCGATCAGGACCGCGAGGTCCTCGAACGGTGGGCCGAGACGCGCCACGCCGAGACCGCGGTGGTCCTCGACGCCTTCCTGGGCGGCTACTCGGTGACCCTGATCGGGATCGAGTCCCGCCCGGTGCCACGCGTCGGGCTGGTACCCACGGACGGACCCGGGTCGTGGTCCGGAGGCACGCTGTATCCCCTGTCGTCACGGAAGGTGGCCCGGGCCATCAACGCAGCCAGCGGCAACCGGCCGGTGGTGGTGCTGGCCAACCTGTCGGGCTTCGACGGCTCACCCGACTCTCTGCGCAACCTCCAACTGGAGTACGGCGCCGAGATCGGCCGGGCGATCGTCAACTTCGACGGTCCCGTCCTGTTCTGTGTCGTGTCGCGCTATCACGGCGGGGCCTTCGTGGTGTTCTCCGAGGTGCTCAACGACAACCTTGAGGTCTCGGCCGTCGAAGGATCGTTCGCGTCGGTGCTCGGCGGAGGCCCGGCCGCGGCCGTCGTGTTCGTCGCCGAGGTCGACAAGCGAACCGAAGGGGACCAGCGCCTGGTCGACCTGCGGGCCCGCATCGACGACAGCGACGAGTCGGAGACGGCCGAGCTGGAGCGCGACACCGAAGAGCTCCGCAGCACCGTCCGAGCCGAGAAACAGGCGGAGGTAGCGGCCGAGTTCGACGGCATCCACACCGTGCTCCGCGCCGAGGAGGTCGGATCGGTGGACACCATCGTCCCCGCCGAGGGCCTCCGTCCCTACCTCATCGACGCCGTGGAGAGAGGCATGGGCCCGCACTAGGAGCCCTCCCCATGACCCCATCGACCGCGCTCGGAGCCGCGAGCGTACGATGAGGCCGTGAGAGCCATGCCGCCGAGCGATAGCTCAACCCCGTCCGTTCAGGCCGGCCGAGCCATCTCGTTCGACACGGCGGGAGCGCCAGACGTGGCCGGTGCGCTCATCTCCCTGGCCACTTCGCTCGGCGAAGGGGCCAGCGTGTTCGGCAAGCAGGCCTTCTATGTCACCATGGATTGGAACGGGCAGTTCCGGGCCGCTTTCGACACCTGGGCGTCGGCCTACATGAGCCAGGCGCCGCAGCTGGCGGAGCTGCTCTTGCAGTACGCCGCGGACATCACCGCTGCCTCCCAGGTGGTACAGGGTTACAACACCCTTGTGACCACCGCTCCCCCCGGTTCCGCACCCGCCGTTCCGGACCCAACCGGGTGGGCTGGGATGTGAGCGGGACCGGGAGCAACAATGAGTCCGTATCGTCCTGCTTTCCCCCCTCGCTCACCCACTTTCCCACCTACACCGAGGGGATCAGTGACGCCCTGACCAACCAGGTCAACCGCCTGTGGACGATCGTCGGTGACTACCTTGCAACCTCCGATCCCGCCTACGCTCCCGATCCCTCGGCGGTGGTCAATGAGGTCGACATCTGGCGGCAAGGCCTCCAGCAACTCGGGCAGTGGACCGCGGCAGTGGGCAAGGCGTACCTCGAGGCCGACCTCTCCGGGGCGGCCAACCGCCTTCCGGGCACCGCCTTCCCGGATCAGGTGCTTGACAGTGCAATCATTCACGACCTCCCGCCCGGCTATCAGAGCGCGCCTTACCTCGGGGTCAGCGGAGACACACAAATCAACTGGCAGGCGTTGATGGACCAAACCGACGGCAACCCCGAGAAGAACTTCGTCGACCTGGTCAATGGAGCAGCCGGCACCATGGCCAACGACCCGGCCAACGCCTTGGCAGCCAAAGCGGGCGTCTTTGACGTGCTGGCCAAGAACACGCTGAACTCCGCGGATCTGAACAGCGCCCTGGAAAAGGTCGGCTCTGTCTTCGATGGTGCCGGCGACGTAGTCGCGGGAGTTGAAGGCTTCCAGTCCCAATGGAAGGACAACGCCGAGAACGGCACCATCAGCCTCCCTGTTGACGTGATGACGTCGACACTGCACGCCGCCACCAGTGTCTTCGGCGGTCTCGTCGGTGGCGAGGAGGGGCTGACCGCAGGGACGGCCGCATGCGGCCCCGTCTGCGGCGTCGTAGGGGCGGTGCTCGGGACCGCCTTCGGCGGCTACATCGGCGATCTCGGTGCCGCAAACGTCCTGAAGCCCGGTGACAGCTCCAAGAGCGTCGCTGAACCCCTCGAGCACCCGCCCAGCTCGAACGTCGCCAATCTCACCACGACGGTCGAGCAGAGCGCGGCCAACGTGGCCAGCACCGACGCCGGTGCCGGGAGTCCGCTGCCCGCGGTTGGTTCACTACCGGCCGCCGCCCTGATCGAACCTCCGTCGGTGCTGTACCCCGAGCAGGTCTCCTTGCCCCCTTCTGGCCTGAACCTGGCGTCCATCCCGGGCGCATCGGGCCCGTAGGAAGACGGCGCCGTGACCCTGAGGGTGTTCGTACCGCGGCCGGCCGGCTGGGAGAACATGCCCAACCCGTCGGTAGCCGCGGTCCGCCTGGCGAACCGGTCGGGGCCAACCACACCGACGGTCACGGCCCTCGTGGAGCCGATCCCTCTGGCGCACGGGACGCCGGCATGGGACAACTGGGTGTCATCGTCGCTGCGCGACACGGCGGAACGGCTACCCGGCGGCGCCGTCGCTGACTTCGAGCGGTCCGGAACCGACAGTTGGGGCTTGATCGATTTTCTTGGTGACCGGGGCCCTGCCACCGTCCTGCAACGGTTCGCTCCCGAACACGGAGGTCAAGCAGTCCTGGTCGGCAGCGCCGTCGTGGACAAGGCGTCCTGGCCGGACCTGGCCGGAACGCTGCGGTCGCTCCTCTCGGGAACCTGCCTGGTCGAGATCCCCGACGCTCCCGATGCCAAGGTCCCGTGTGAGTAAGTCCGACAAACGCACTCTGACCATGTCGACCACGGGAGGCACCTTGCGCCATGCCAAGAACGCCCGCACCCGACGGGCTGCGATTTGCGGGCTGGCGACGCTCGCTCTCGGTATGGCGAGCGGATGCGGAGCGAGTTCGAAGCCTTCCCAGGCAACCCTCGTGGCCAGATTGAGGACCGACTCGGGATTCGACGGTTTCAACCTGACGACAGGCCAATTCGGCTGCATCGCGGATGTGATCCGGAGCTACGGCGTTGCGACGTCGGTCGACGCCTACGTCCAAGGCAAGCTCGCCGAGGAACAGATCGCCGGCGCGAACACCGCTGCGGCTCGCGCCAAGGTGATGGGCTGCCTCACCCTTCGCAACCAAGGTTGAGTCCCCGGCGGTAGCGTCGCCGTTCGTGAACCGAACCCGCCCGGTCCGCATCGCCAACTGCAGCGGCTTCTACGGCGACCGCCTGAGCGCCGCGGCCGAGATGGTCGACGGGGGCCCCATCGACGTCCTGACCGGTGACTGGTTGGCCGAGCTGACCATGCTGATCCTGGCCAAGAACCGGGCCCGGGACCCCGGCGCGGGCTACGCCCGGACCTTCGTCACCCAGATGGAGCAGGTCATGGGGACCTGCGGGGAACGGAGCATCAAGGTGGTCTCCAATGCCGGCGGCCTGGCCCCCCGTGCCTGTGCCGATGCGGTGGCAACCGTCGCCGAGCGCCTGGGACTCCACCCGGCCATCGCCTACGTGGAAGGCGACGACCTCGTCCCCCGCCTGGAGGACCTGCGGGCAGCAGGCATCGACTTCACCCATCTCGAGACCGGCGAACCGCTCGGGAAGCGCGCCGTCATGACAGCCAACGCCTACCTCGGCGGCTGGGGCATCGCCGCTGCCCTCGAAGCCGGCGCCGACATCGTCGTCACCGGCCGGGTCACCGACGCGGCTCTGACCGTCGGCCCCGCGGCCTGGTGGCACGGTTGGGGGCGGGACGACTGGGACGCCCTGGCCGGGGCGGTGGTCGCCGGTCACATCATCGAGTGCGGGCCCCAGGCCACGGGTGGCAACTACAGCTTCTTCGCCGAGATCCCCGGACTGGACCGGCCCGGTTTCCCGATCGCCGAGGTGGCCGGGGACGGCTCGGCCGTCATCACCAAGCACCCCGGTCACGGGGGGGCGGTCACCGTGGGCACCGTCACCGCCCAGCTCCTCTACGAGATCGGCGGTCCCCGCTACCCCAACCCCGATGTGACGGCCCGCTTCGACACGGTCGCCCTGAGCCAGGAGGGCCCCGACCGGGTGCTGGTCTCCGGGACGCGGGGGGAATCCCCCCCGGTCACCACCAAGGTGTCGCTCAACTACGTGGGCGGGTGGCGGACGACGGTGAGCCTGGCGCTGACCGGCCTCGACATCGACGCCAAGGCGGCCCTGGTCGAGGCGGCGCTGTGGGCGTCGGTGCCCGGAGGGCGCGGCGCCTTCGCCGAGGTGACCGTCGACCTGATCCGCACGGACGCGGCCGATCCCTCCAGCAACGAGGCCGCCACCGCCCAACTGCGGATCACGGTCAAGGATCCCGACGAGTCCAAGGTGGGCCGCCGGTTCACGGCCAAGGTCACCGAGCTGGCCCTCTCCAACTACCCCGGCCTGTACGTGCTGTCGTCGTCCACCCAGGCCTACGGCGTGTACTGGCCGGCGGTGGTGCCGGCCGATCTCGTCCCCACCGAAGTCGTCGCCGGCGGGCTCCGCCACGTGGTCGATCCGGTGATCCCCCCCGACCCCCCGGTCCGCCTCGACCGGCCGCCGCCGGTCCCCGCCGGGGCGCCCGGCGGCCAGACGGTCCTTGCGCCCCTGGGCCGGCTCGTCGGCGCCCGGTCCGGGGACAAGGGGGGCAACGCCAACCTCGGCGTCTGGGCCCGCAGCGACGAGGCCTGGGCCTGGCTGGAGGCGTGGCTCGACACCGATCGGTTCCGTGCCCTGCTCCCCGAGACCGCCGCCCTCGTCGTGCACCGCCATCCCCTGCCCAACCTGCGCGCCGTCAACTTCGTCGTCGAGGGCCTGCTCGGCGAAGGGGTGGCGTCATCGGCCCGTATCGACGCCCAGGCCAAGAGCCTGGGCGAATGGCTGCGGGCGCGGATCGTGGACATTCCCCAACATCTTCTGGAGGAGCTCAGGTGAATGACCCCGTCGTCACCCTGACCGTCACCGACCGGGTGGCCACCGTGACCCTCAACTCGCCGGCCAACCGCAATGCCCTCTCCCCTGCCCTCATCGACGGTCTCGGCGACGCTCTCGACGACGCCATCATCGACCGCCGGGCGCGCCTCATCGTCCTCACCCACACCGGCCCCGCCTTCTGCGCCGGAGCCGACCTCAAGTCCCGCAGCCGGGCCCGCGACGCCCGCCACTCCGTCCCCGACATCCTGGCGACCATCGCCGACAGCCCCCTCCCGGTCGTGGCCCGGGTGGCCGGCCATGTCATGGCCGGCGGCGTGGGCCTGGTGGCGGCCTGCGATCTCTCGGTTGCCACCACCGACGTCCGCTTCGGGTTCACCGAGGTCCGCGTCGGTGTCGCCCCCGCCATCATCTCCGTCGTGTGCCTGCCGAAGCTGCGCCGAGCTGACGCCGCCGAGCTGTTCCTGACCGGTGAGCGCATCCCGGCCGCCCGGGCCGCCGAGATCGGGCTCATCAACCGGGCCGTGGCCCCCGCCGAGCTCGACGCCACCGTCGACGCCTGGGTCACCGCCCTGGTGGCCGGCGGGCCCCGAGCCCTGGCGGCGGCCAAACGGCTGATCGCCGAGGTGCCCGCCCTCGACCGCGACACCGCCTTCATCCGCACCGCCGAGTGGTCGGCCGAGCTGTTCGGCTCCGAGGAGGCGACGGAGGGGATGGCGGCATGGGCCGAGAAGCGGCCGCCGGCGTGGATCCCGGCTACAGAGGGGCCAGAAACGCCCGGATGACCTCGGCCAACCGGGCCGCGTCGGTCACCAGCGCCAGATGGCCGTCGTCGTGGAGATGGAGGGTCCCCCGAGGCAGGCAGGCGGCCATCAACTTGGCGTTGGCGGCGGGGATGATCGGATCGTCGCGGCCGGAGACGACCAGGGTGCGCTGGCGGATGGTGGGCAGCCACGCCAGGCTGGACCAACCCCAGACCGCCATCATCTGGAACAGGTAGCCGCGACGGGGGCCGAGACGGCTGTCGGCGTGCAGCACCGTGGCGGCCCGCTCCGGTTGCTTTCGGAACACCCCGCCATAGAGCAGTCCGGCCACCTGGTTGGCGTAGTCGGGGTCCCGGTGCCGGCGGGGCGTCATCATCCGGGCCAGCACCTCCGGCCGGGGCGGGACCATCACCATCCCGGTGCACGTGGCGACCAGCACCAGGCGGTGACAGCGACGGGGGTTCTGCCAGGCGAACTGCTGGGCGAGGGCCCCGCCCCACGAGATGCCCAGGACGTCCACCCGGTCGTAGCCGAGCTCGTCGACGAGCTTGCCAACGATGCGGGCCAGCATGGCGAAGTTGTAGGGCAGGGCCGGCGCCGGCGACCCCCCCGTACCCGGAACGTCGAAGCGAATGACCGTGGTCGCCGGGTCGAAGGCGGCCACGAACGGATCGAGCAACTCCAGGCTCGAACCGATCCCGTTCATCAGCACCAGGGGCAGGCCGCGGCCCGACCCGGGCCGGATGCTCACCCGCAGAGCCTGCCGGTCGATGACGACGGACCGCACGATCTCGGGCGCAGTTACGGCCGTCTCAGGTGTCGAAGACATAGGTCCCGGGTGCGGCGGCCGCCACGGGGAACCGGCCGTTGCCGAGGGACTCCGGCGCCGACCGTCGCCCCCCGCTGCGCTCCGCCAGCCACGCCTGATAGTCCACCCACCACGAGCCCTTCTGTTCCTCGGCGGCATCCATCCACGCCTCGGCGCTCTCCGGGGTGGACGGCGCCACCCGGAACCGGGCCTTGGGGTTGTCCGGCGGGTTGACGATGGACGCCACGTGGCCGGCGGTGGACAGGACGAAGCGGGTGTCGCCCCCGAGCATCTGGGTGGACTGGTAGCAGTTCTGCCACGGGCAGATGTGATCGGCGATGCCGGCCAGGATGTAGCTGTCGGTCTTGACCGAGCTCAGGTCGACGGGGGAGCCGAGCATGGACGACGCCCCCGGCTCGATGAGGGTGTTGTTGAGGGCCAGGTCGATGAAGTCGCGGTGCAGGCCGGCGGTCATGCGGGTGGTGTCGGAGTTCCAGAACAGCACATCGAAGGCCTTGGGGGCCTTGCCCTGCAGGTAGTTGTTGACCCAGTAGCCCCAGATCAGGTCGTTGGGCCGCAACCAGGCGAACACCTCCGCCAGGGCCCGCCCGTCGAGAAATCCGGCCCGGGCGGAGGCGTTGACGGCCTCGGCCGCGGCCCGGTCGTCGAGGGCGGCGGTGGGCAACCCGGCCTTGCGCTGGTCGAGCAGGGAGACACCCATGGCGAACGACGCCACCTCGTCGGCCCGTCCGGTGTCGACCAGGTGGGCCATCACCATGGAGGTGATGATGCCCCCGGAGCACAGCCCGAGCAGGGAGGCGCTGGACGACCCGGTGATGGAGCGGGCCGCGCCCATGGCGTCGAGCATGGCCTGGCCGTAGGTGGACAGGTCCCACGCATGGTGGCGACGGTCGGGGTTGCGCCAACTCATCATGAACACCTGCTGGCCGTTGTTCACCAGGTGCTCGACGAAGCTGCGACCGGGGGCCAGGTCGAGCACGTAGTACTTGTTGATGGTGGGGGGGACGAGGACGAGCGGGACCTCGGAGACCTCCTCGGTCCGGGGCCCGTACTGGATCAGCTCGAACACCGGGGTGCGCAGCACCACCGCCCCCTCCGTGAGGGCGAGGCTCTCCCCCACGGCGAAGGCGTTGGGGGCCACCATGGACGGCACCCGGGGTGGGCTGGCCGCGTCGCTGAGCAGATTTCGGACCCCTCGCAGCACGCTCCGCCCGCCGGTGTCGATGACCGCCTTGTAGGTGAGGGGATTGAGGAAGGGGTTGTTGGACGGAGCCATGGCGTCGAGGATGTTGTCGAGGGCGAAGTCCACCTTGGTGGCGTCGGACCACCCGAGGTCCACCTCCTTGCGCAGGTCGGAGACGGTACGGCCCACCGCCAGATAGGCCTGCAGCACGGCCTGGAGGCCGGGCTGGTGCTTCCATGCCGGCTCCAAGAAGCGCTTGTCCTTCGGATCCGGTTCCAGATCCGAGCGGCGCAGACTGATCCGGGCCAACTCGGCGGCCAGCTCGGCCAGCTTGGCGGTCACCGGTCGGGGCCGGCGGACCAGACCCAAGCCGAAGCGGACCGTTGCCGAGCCGGGCAGGAAGCGACGCAGGGGCCCCGTCGCAGCATCGCTCAGCAGCAGGTCCAGAGGCGCAGCGACCTCCGCGTTGGTGGCGTCGTCGCTCATCCAGCTCTTCGGGTGACGGGGTGCGGTGTCCACATGTCCCGCATCATGTTCCCGAACCTGATCGGGCGCAACCGTCCCCGTTTGCCGACCCTTCCGGCCGACGGCGGAGAGGACGCGACGAGCGGCCCGCCCTCACGCCCTCATCGGGGGAGCGAGCGAGCCGCTCGAGTCGCTCCGCCGGGTGAGGGGACCACTCGGCAAGAAGTCAGGCCCGTCGGTCGGCAACCGGCGGGCGGGCCCGGGCCCCGGTCGCGGCCCTCCACTGCCGGCGCAGGGCGGCGCGCTCCCGCTCGTCGCGACCGCCCCAGACCCCGAACTCCTGGTTGGTGACGATGGCGAAGGCCAGGCAGGGTCGTTGAACCGGGCAGCCGGCGCACACCGCTTTGGCCCGCTTGATCTCCTCCGCCGCGTCCCCGCTCGACCCGACCGGGAAGAACAGATCGGCATCGACATCACGACATGCCGCCAACGGCCGCCAGGTCTCGACGGCGTCGCGCTCGCTCAGCATGCCGCCAGGTTCCTCATCGGGCGGTCGGGTCGCGCCACCGGGCGTTCCCGCGACGCTTCGTGGGTTTGGGCCAAGGTGGACCTTCCGTGAGCGGCAACCGTTGAGCACAGTGCGCTACCGGGGGCCGGAGCAACGCCCATCAGGGGCAGAACTCGTACGACGGTAGGCCGTTACGAGCAGAATCGAGCGTACAGCGAGGCGGCGGTCCCGTCCAGGCCCCTCCAGCCGGGCGACGCGGGCGGGATTGACGCCCGGCGGAGCGCCTCGACATCGGACACGGTAGCGTCATCGACCGTTCGCAGGTCGTACGGAGGAGCGCCATGGACCGGGGCATCGGAAGCTGGGTCGGCCGTCACGCCGATGCCACACCCCAACGGGTGGCACTGGCCGAGGGCAGCGCGGAGCTGACGTGGGCCGGCTTCGAGGGGCGAACCAGCCGCCTGGCCCGGGCACTCCTCGGGCTCGGGGTGCGCCGGGGCGACCGGGTGGGGGTCCTCCTGGCCAACTCCATCGCCTTCATGGAAGCCACCTTCGCCATCGCCAAGCTGGGCGCCATCATGGTGCCGGTCAACACCCGGCTGGCCGCCCCCGAGGTGGGCTACATCCTGGCCGACTCCGGCGCCGATGTGCTGATCGCCCACGACGTGCTGGGTGCGGTGGCCGGCGCCGCGGTGACCCAGCCCGGCGTGCGGGTCCGTCACCATCTGGTGGTCCGGGCGTGGTGGGCGCACCCCGGCGACGAGGGTGGCGGTGGGGGTATCGACTACGAGCAGGCCCTCCTGGCCGAAGAACCCCGGCTTCTCGACATGGACGTGGACACCCGGGACCTCCACGGGATCATGTACACCTCGGGGACGACGGGTCGTCCCAAGGGGGCCATGCTCACCCACGCCAACGCTCTCGCCAACGCCCGCAACAACCTGGCCCTGGGACGGGGCCTGCGGGCCAGCGATCTCACCGTCACGGTGGCGCCGATGTTCCACATCGGGGGTCTCGGCGTGCACAGCCTGCCCCTGGTCTACGTGGGCGGCACCAACGTCATCCAGCCCACGTTCGTGCCCGACCAGCTCCTGGCCGCCATCGAGGCGAGGCGGGCCACCGTCCAGTTCCTCGTCCCGGCCATGTGGGCGGCCGTGGCCCGCTGCGGTGACCTCGACCGCTACGACCTTTCCTCTCTGGAGCTGGCCCTCTCGGGCGGCGCACCCTGCCCCCTGCCGGTCATCGAGGCATTCCACAACCGGGGCATCACCTTCCAGGAGGGTTTCGGGATGACCGAGACGGCGCCGTCGGTGTCGGTGCTCGACCCCGAGCACATCAAGTCCAAGGCCGGCTCCATCGGTCGCGCCCTCCCTGACGTCGAGGCCCGGCTGGTCGACGACAACGACCGCACGGTCCCGGTCGGCGCCGTCGGCGAGCTGGTGGTGCGCGGTGACAACATCACGCCCGGGTACTGGATGCTGCCCGAGGCCACCGCGGAAGCATGGCGAGGGGGCTGGTTCCACACCGGGGACCTGGGCCAGATCGACGACGAGGGTTACATCACGCTGGTGGACCGCAAGAAGGACATGATCATCAGCGGCGGGGAGAACGTCTACCCCATCGAGGTCGAACAGATCCTGTTCCGCTATCCCGGGGTGCGGGAGGCGGCCATCTTCGGCCTCCCCGCTGAGCGCTGGGGCGAGACCGTCGTGGCTGCCGTGGCGTGGGAATCGGCACCCGACGATCCGGTCGCGGTCATCGACTGGTGCCGGCAGCGGTTGGCCCACTTCAAGTGCCCGACCCGGGTGGAGGTGGTCGATGAGCTGCCCCGCAACGCCACCGGCAAGGTCTTGAAGACCGTGCTGCGCCAGACCTTCGGCGGGACCGGGTCCGCCGTCAGCCGGTAGGTTCCTCCGGCTCGGCCCCTCCGGTTCGGGTCCTCCTTGCGGGACAAGTGAGACCTGCGTATCGTTTTGCCTACTGGGTCCGTGGCCCCCCTCGCCCCGGCCTGAGGAGGAGCCATGTTCGAGTGGTCCGACGAGCACCGCATGATGATCGACGCGGTGCGCCAGTTCATCGACAAGGAGATCGTCCCCCACCGCACCGAACTCGAGCACGGCGACCTGGCACCCTACGACCTGCTCCGCAAGATGTTCTCCACGTTCGGCATCGACGCCGCGGCCCGGGCCAGCCACGAGCGGCGCTTCGATCTGGAGGAGGCGGCGCTGGCCGGCCCGGCCGGGACCGACACCACCGACACCAGCGGGGCGTCGGCGCCCTCCGGCGGCTCCGACCCGGCCATGAGCCTCATCCCGACCATCGAGCTGTGTCGGCACTGTCCCGGCATGGTCACCGCCCTGGGCGTCTCGGTCGGCCTCACGGCTGCCGCCATCTCAGCCAAGGGGACCCTGGCCCAGAAGCGGCGATGGGTGCCGGACCTGGCCAGCCTGGCCACCATCGGGGCGTGGGCCATCACCGAGCCCGGATCGGGCTCCGACGCGTTCGGCTCCATGCGCTCGACGGCCCGGCGCGACGGCGACGAGTACATCCTGAACGGCGCCAAGACCTTCATCACCAACGGCCCCTACGCCGATGTCATCGTGTTCATCTGCAAACTCGACGAGGGCAATCCGCCGGCCGAGCGCAAGATCCTGTCGTTTGTCGTGGAGAAGGGATCCCCCGGCCTGGAGCAGTCCAGGCCCCTGCGCAAGATGGGCATGCATTCCTCACCCACCGGGCAGTTGTTCCTCGACGATGTCCGCGTCGGACGGGACCGCCTGATCGGCGAGACCGAGGACGTGGAGGGCGGCGGTCGGTCCGGCGCCAAGACCACCTTCGCCCAGGAGCGGGCGGGAGTGGCGGCCATGGCGCTCGGGATCATCGAATCGTGCCTGGAGTCGTCGATCACCTACGCCAAGGACCGGGTGCAGTTCGGTGAGCCCATCGGCAACTTCCAGCTCATCCAGGACAAGTTGGCCCGCATGGAGGTGGCCCGACTCAACGTGTCCAACCTGGTGTACCGCTATGTCGAGATGAGCATCGCCGGCCAGAGCCTGACCCTGGCCGAGGCGTCGGCCATGAAGCTGTACTCTGCCCGAGCCGCATCCGAGGTGGCCATGGAAGCCGTCCAGCTCTTCGGCGGGAACGGGTACATGGCCGACTTCGGCGTCGAGCAACTGGCTCGGGACGCCAAGGTCCTGCAGATCTACGCCGGCACCGACGAGATCCAGATCACCCACATCGCCAAGGACCTCCTCCGGCGCTGAGGCGCTCCAGGCGCCGGGCGGGGGCGGGGGCGGCCGGCGGGGGCGGCGGGGGGCGGGCCCGGGCCGGGGTGGAGCACACGGGGCGGCAGGGGGGCGGCGGGGGGCGGCTGTGTGAGCCCTGGCCGCTCCGGCCTGAACCGAACGTATCGGCCCACGTCGGATCGTGTGCCGAACGTACCGCCTGGCGGGCCTTTCGGTTCACGGCCCCCACGCAAGCGAAACGTTCGGTTCAAACGGGGTCGGGCTACGCCCGAGGCCACCAATCTCAACCGTCCCGACCGATCTCCGGCGGCCGAGGCTCGCCCGTGGCCCGGCCGGGGAGCGGTCGAGAGCCCGAGTGCCGTAGAGCGGTCGAGAGGGCCGCGTGCACCCATCGTCATCGACCAGGTGACCAGCTTCTCGGTACGCCTTCTTCACGACGGCGTCACCACCGAGCTCGCCTCTCGATCCCGCCACCGGTCGAGGAATTCGATGCGCAGCGTGCGGGCCCTGTACCGCGGGGGCCACGGCGTTCCCCGCGCCACATCGAGGACCCGGCTGCGCTCCGTGACCTCACCGCTACGTCCAGGATGGCCTTGATGATCTCGGTAGGGACCAACGCTTCCCGGCTGGCATGGAAGCGGGTCCCAACCAGGGCCCCAGTGGCACCCAGCAAGGCGGCCGCCACGTCCTGGCCGTTGGCAGTCCCGCCTGCGGCCAGCACCGGCGGCGGCGCCGCCAGGTCCACCACGATGGGGACGAACAGGAGCGTGGCTCGCTTTCCGCCGTGACCGCCGACGGCCAGGGCGGCGCCCGCCGATCCACCCATCGGCGCCAGGGTGACGGGGTGCTCGACCGACAGAGACCGCGAACGCCGTCCGCAGCACCATGGCGCCCGGCGGGGCGATGGCACAGACCGACGTCCCCCGGGGGCCGACCGCAGAGTCGCAGGAGCGTGCGGCCATTAGGGTCAGGCCGGAGGAGGTCATGTGACTGCTGAGCAATCTCCGGGGCGCCCCGATGTGCCGGACGGCAACGAAACCGGCCCGAGTTGGCTCCGGCCCCAGCGTTCCTCGTCGAGGACCAGCCCCGAGCTACCCGAAACTCCCCTGTACCGGCTGAAGCGGACGGTGCTGGGACCGCCACTGGTCAGCGAGGAGCTCACCACCGAGCGCCTAGGCAAGCCCATC
Source organism: Acidimicrobiales bacterium (assembly GCA_051000755.1). Taxonomy (GTDB): domain Bacteria; phylum Actinomycetota; class Acidimicrobiia; order Acidimicrobiales; family Palsa-688; genus JALZAH01. The sequence goes on from JBPCNZ010000069.1 coordinate 39,370, forward strand.
GCCCTGGCCGTCCTCTCCTCGGACGTCATGTCCTCGGCCGCGTACAGCACCGAATCAATCCTGAGCATCCTCATCCCGGCCGCCGGCCTCGGGGCGTTCCGGCTCATCACCCCCATCACCGCCCTGCTGCTGGTGGTGCTCGGCCTGGTGTGCCTGTGCTACCGGGATGTCGTCAAGCACTACCCGGTCGCCGGCGGTTCGTATGTGGTCAGCCGGGAGAACTTCGGCCCGACCACCGCCCTGGTTCCCGGCTCCGCCCTCCTGTGCAGCTACACCCTCACCGTGGCTGTGTCGATCGCCGCCGGCGTGGACGCCGTGATCTCCGCCTTCCCCGGTGTGGGCCACCCGGTCCTGCTCTCGATCCTGTTCGTCGCCCTGCTGGCATTCGGCAACCTGCGGGGCCTCCGCGAGGCCGGTCGGCTCTTCGCCATCCCCACGTACTGGTTCCTGGCCAGCATGGCCGCCATGATCGTTGCCGGCATCACCCATCTGGTGCTCGACGGCCATCTCCTCCACGTGGTGGCCAAACCCGGCCAACTCCATCTGACCCACGCCGGCAGCGGCCTCCTGCTGGGGGCCGGGGTGCTCATCTTTCTGCGGGCCTTTGCCAACGGCGGATCGGCCATGACGGGCATGGAGGCCATCTCCAACGCGGTCCCGCTGTTTCGCGACCCCCAGATCCCCAACGCCCGCCGCACGCTGCTCCTGATGGCCAGCATCATCGGGGCGTTGTTCCTTGCCGTCTCGGTGTTCTCGGCCCTTACCCACGCCGTGCCCTTCCAATCCGGAACACCGACGGTGCTGTCCCAGATCGGTCGGCAGGTGTTCGGGCACAGCGCCCTGGCCACCGTGGCCTTCTATTCCCTGCAGCTCAGCACCGCGCTGATCCTGATCCTGGGCGCCAACACCAGCTTCAACGGGTTCCCGCAGTTGGTCAGCTCCATCGCCAACGACGCCTACCTGCCCCGCCCGCTGACGACCCGGGGCCACCGGTTGGTCTACTCCAACGGCATCCTGGTGCTCGCCGCCCTGTCCGTCGTGCTGCTGGTGGTCACCAGAGCAAAGGTGACCTCGCTCATCCCCCTCTACGCCTGCACGGTGTTCACCGGGTTCACCATGGCGGGGGCGGGCATGGTCCGCTACCACCTGACCCACCATGACCCCGACCGGCGCCGCCGGCTCCTGAGCGACGGCACATCGTTCGTGGCCAGCGCCGTCGTCACCTTGATCTTCGTCATCGCCGAGTTCAGCCGGGGGGCGTGGGCCGTGGTCGTCGTCATTCCCCTGATCGTCTTCGGCCTGTCGCGCACCAACCGTCGCTACCAGGCCGAGAGCCGGGTCCTGGCCGAGGAAGCGGCACCGGCCGCCACCGCCGCGCCAACGCTCCGCCACCAGGTCGTGGTCGTCCTGGTCGACCGTATCGACCTGGCTACCGCTCGGGCCCTGCAGCTGTCCCGGAGCCTGGCGCTCGGAAACGAGTTGCGAGCCGTCCATTTCATGATCGACGACGCCCGGGCGGCGCGCCTGTCCAAGGCCTGGACCCGCATCGGGCTCGGGAAGATCCCTCTGGAGGTCATCGAGGTCCCGGATCGCCGCCTGACGCGAGCGGCCACCGAGATGGCCGACGACCTGGCCAGCGACGGCACCACCGAGGTGCTGATGGTTCTTCCCCGCCGGGCCTACCGGGGTCTGGCCAGCCGGGTTCTGCACGATCACACCGCCGACCGCATCGTGGCGGCGGTCACCCAGGTCAAGAACGTCAGCGCCACCATCGCCCCCTTCGACGTGACCAGGGCGTCCCGTCGCCATTCCAGCCAGAGCGCCGAGGAGGGGCTGGCCGTGGCCGCCGGCGAACGCTCGCCTCACACTCAGGCCGGCGTACCCGCCCCCGATCGCAGGAACGGCGAAGAGGGCAAGCACCTCGGCCCCCCGGTCATCGTGCCGGGTACGACGCCGATCGGTGAGGTCACCCACCGGGGTCGGTCCAAGGTGGCCGGCAAGCTGAAGACGGTCCGGGTCCAGTCCTGGTCAGGGGTGCCGGCGTTCGAGTGCACCGTGGTGGACGGCACCGGGGCGTTGACGCTGGTGTTTCTGGGCCGGCGCGCCATCGCCGGGCTGAATCCCGGCACCAAGCTTGTGGCCGAGGGCACCATCGGCAGCTACCAGGGGCGTTTGGCCATGCTCAACCCCGTCTACGAGTTGCTGGCGTCATCGTCGGGTGACGGGCGGGCCTCCGCCGGGTGACGACACCCCGACAAGTGCGGCAGGCCGCTTGACGACCGGCCGACAAGCCGCTCAGGGCACCACCCGGGGCGGCTGCCGCTCAGCGCACCACCCGGAGCAGGGGTCCGGGTGGAGGAACGACGGGGCCGCCCGGGTCCGTGATCGGCGTGATCGGCGGGGCCTGGGCAGCCAGCGCCGCACCGACCTGGTCCGCCAGGGTCACGGCTACCAGCGACCGCTCCGGGGTCAGGGCCGAGCCGAGACGCGGGAGGACGACCAACCGCCCAACCACCACGCCCTGGCTGAGCACCGGTAGGGCGACGAGCTCCGCCACGCCCGCAGCCGGGACCGGGCGCGGGCCGGCGCCGACCGGTTCCGGTGTCCGCAAGCTGCCGTCCCGGTCGATGAAGCGAAGCCCGGCGTCGGCCTCCTCGGTCGAGAACGAGCAGTCGGCTGCCCCAAGCACAGTGGTGATCTGGTCGGCCACGGCGCCGATCATCATCACCAGCTCCTCGCCGTGAGCCAGGCGGGCCGCCGCTTCGCGGACCCGGCCCAGATCGCCGCCGGCGCCGCCGTCGAGGCGACGCTGGCGGATCACACGCAGAGCCAGTTCGCCGGTGATCAGCCCGACCACGACGAGCAGGACAGCCGTGGCGACGTCAGATCCGTGGGTGATGCTGAAGTGCTCATACGGCTCGGTGTCGAAGAACGTGAACCCGCAGGCACTTCCAGCTGCTGCGCCAATCACTGCGGCACGGCGACCGGCGACGGCTACCACGGCGGTGGCGGCCACCAGGGCGAGGGCCACGTCGACGCTCGGGGCGGACCGCCGCGCCGGGATCCAGGCCACGGCGACGATCAGGGCGAAGGTGGCGCCGAGGATGGCAACGGCCACGCTCACAGCCAACCTCGACCGGCGGGCGCGCCGAGCCCGCTGTCGCCGAGGCATCAGAGTGGTCGGGGCACTATGCCCATGGGTGAAGTATAGGAAGGCCGCTGCCCCTTGGATGGGCCGGCGCCTCGATTCAGGGCCGGTCGGTGCGCATGCCCGACAGCAGCAGTTCGAGGGCCTGGTCGCTGCGCCGGTTGAGCGTCTCCACCGCACCCAACCACGTGGCGATGGCGCCGGAGATGGTGGCGACGATCATCCAGGAGATGAACTCGGGACCGGGGCGTCCCACCAGCTCCCCGTGGCGCTGACCTTCCGCGACGATCTCGGTGACCAGGGCCCGCAGGTCGGGCTGGCCCTCGCGGGTGCCGGCCTCCAGGCTCACGGTCTGGAGATACTCCTGGGCCAGTTCCCGGAGGGCGGCACCGCTCTCCGCCCAGGTTGCGCACATGGTGCGCGACACCACCTTCAGGGCCTCCCCGGCATCCACCGGTTCGCTGGCCGCGACGGCGTGACGGGCTCGGCCCGCGAGGCGTCGGTTGAACTCGCTGAGCAGCCCCGCCTTGGTCCCGTAGAGCCGGAAGAAGGTCGCTCGGCCCACGCCGGCCCGTTCACAGATGTCGTCGACACTCACCATGTCGTAGCCCTGCCCGGCGAACAGATCCAACGCCGCCTCGTAGAGCCGGTCCCGGTTGCGCTTCTTGCCGGCTTCGCGGCGGGACCCGGCGACAGGGTCGGACATGCGGTCGCTGGGTTTGCGCTCCGAGCTCTGTGTCGATCCGGTCGCCGTCATCAGATCGATGCTAGGAGACCGCAGCGGCGATCGGCACGGAGCCGAACAGGCCCGGCCCTAGGCGCCGGCCGGCGCCGTCAGGTCATAGAGGGTGACCCCGCCGACCGTCTTGGCCGCGAAATGAGCCTCCACCCACGTGCTGATGGCGGACGAGTCCGAGCTGGTGCCACCGCCGGGACCGCCGCCAGGCCCACCCCCGGTGCCGCCGCGGCCACCGCGGCCGCCCGCAAGGCCTCCACCACCACCTCTTCCGTCGACGATGAAGTAGTGGATCTGGCCCTGGGCCACGTCCTTCTCGAAGGCAGCGAGCGTCGGGTAAGGGTCCGTCCCGTTGAAGCCACCGATGGCCATGACGGGCCGGCCGGAGGCCAGTTGGTAGCCCGACGCCGACTCGGACCCGACGGCCGCCGCCACCCAGGTATACCTCGAGGAATTCGCCTCGAGGGTGGCCGTCACGGCCTGGTCCGGGCGGCTGCCCGAGAGGAGCCCACCCCCCGCAGGGCGACCGCCGGCCCCCCGGCCGCCGACGCCTCCGAAGCGGCCGGTGAAGCCTCGGGGATGCGCCCCGAGGCCGCCACCGAGGCCGGAGACACCGGCAGCCCCGACGCCCCCGGCAGCCCCGAAGCCTCCCGCTGCCCCGAAGCCCCTGAAGCCCCCGGGAGGACCGAAACGAGGACCGCCGAGGGCCCCGGCGCCCGAGGGCCCGGCGGTGGGGATGGCCGAGCTGTAACCGGTGGCCGCAGTGGCCACGCTGAAGGCGCCGGGACCGGCCAGGCAGGCGATCAGGGCCACGGCCCCGACGACGATGCCACCGACCCGACCCCCGACCCCCGGCACCTGCCCCAGGACGGGACCGACGGCCAAGGCCACGGCGGCACCCAGGCCCGCCACCAGGATCGACACCTCCAGCCAGGCGTTCCACGTCGGGGTGCGCCCCAGGAGGACGGCGGCCCAGATGACGGTGCCGGCGACGCCGGCGGCAAGGGCCACCCGGCCGGCCCAGTGGGACCGCCGGGCCCAGAGCAAGCCGGCTCCGCCTGCGACCAGGGCGGCCACGGCCGGGGCCAGGGCGACGCTGTAGTACGGATGGATGATCCCCTTGCCGAGACTGAAGACCAACCCGGTGACGATCAGCCAGGCGCCCCAGAGCACGAAGGCAGCCCGGACCGGGTTGGTGCGCCCGGTCCGCCTCGTCACCCACAGCCCGATGACGATGGCGGCGAGAGCGGCGGGGAGGAGCCAGGCGATCTGGGTCCCGAACTCGCTGTTGAACATGCGCAGCAGCCCCGTCGGGCCCCACATGCCGCCTCCGGTCGCCCCGCCCCTCGCCCCGCCGCCGACGCTGCCGGTCTCCGAGCCGGTCAGGCGACCAAAGCCGTTGTAGCCGAAGATGAGGTTCAGCAGACTGTTGTTCTGCGAACCTCCGATGTAGGGACGATCGGCGGCCGGGGTGAGCTGGACGGCCGCCACCCACCACCCGGCGGAGGCGACCAGCGCCCCGCCGGCGGCCAGCAGCTGGAGGACGCGCCGGCGCAGACGGACGGGCCCGGCGATGAGGTAGACCAAGGCGAGGGGTGGGACGACGATCAGGGCCTGGAGCTCTTTGGTGATGAAGCCGAAGCCGACCAGGGCACCGGCAGCAACCAGCCACGACGTGCGGCCACGGTCGACGGCCCGGGCGGTGGCGTAGGCGGCAGCGACGAGCACCAACACGAGCAGGGCATCAGGGTTGTTGAACCGGAACATCAGGGTGGCCACCGGCGTGAGGGCCAGCACGGCCCCGGCCAGGATCCCGACACCGGCCGAGAAGGCGCGGCGCATGGTCAGGTACAGCAACCCGACGGCGGCGATCCCTTCGAGGGCCTGGGGTGCGAGGATCGTCCACGAGTTGACGCCGAAGATCCGGGCAGGGATCTCCATGAGCCACAAGGACGCCGGCGGCTTGTCAACGGTGATGAAGTTGGCAGCATCCGACGAGCCGAAGAAGAAGGCCTTCCAGCTCTTGGTTCCGGCCTGGACGGCGGCCGAGTAGAAGCTGTTGGCATATCCCGATGAGCTCAGGTCGACCAGGTACAGCAGGGCGGTGGCAGCCAGCAGCGCGAGGAGGGCGGGGCGCACCCAGGCCGGGTCGGAGCTGCGACCCCGGACGAGGCGCCGGAGCCGGCCCGGGCCGGGGGGGAGAGCCGCGTGCTCGGGCGGATGGGCCGGCGATGCCGACCGCCCGAGGAGGGTGGTGGTTGCCATGCCGTCAGTGTGCTGACGGTTCCTCAGAGTCCCCTGGGGACGGCATGGGACCCGCCTGGGACTCGGTGCCCGGGCCCAGTTTCGGAACTGGGCAGGCCCGCCCCACCGCTCCGTCAGCGACGGCGGTCGACGACCAGGCCGGGGCCGGCAACCGGATGGTGAAGATGGCACCGCCGTCGGCGGTGTTGGCCACGTCGGCCATCCCGCCGTGTTCGGCGGCGACGGCGGCGACGATGGCCAGGCCCAGGCCGGCTCCGTTACCCCGCCGGGAGGTGTCGGCCCGCCAGAACCGGTCGAAGGCATGGGCCAGTCCGTCCGGGGGGAGCCCCGGTCCGTGGTCACGCACGGTCAGCACCGCCACACCGCCGTCCTGGGTGACGGCCACCTCGATCGGGGTGGCGGACGGTGTGTGGCGGCGGGCGTTGGTCAGCAGGTTGCCCACCGCCTGGCGGAGATGGGCGGAGTCGCCGACGACCGGCACCGGCCCGGGAGCGTCGAAGGTCAGGCGCCGGGCGCGGTCGGTGACGGCCAGGTCGTTGCAGCATTCGGCGGCGACTACCGACAGGTCGATCTCCACCCGGTCCGGCAGCCTCGTCTCGTCCATGCGGGCCAGCATCAGGAGCTCCTCGACCAGGCCGCCCATCTCCTTGGCGTGGGTCTCGATGCGGTCCATGACCCGGTCCAGCTCCTCCTGCGAGCCGGCTGCGCCCATCCGGTACAGCTCCGCGTAGCCGCGGATCGACGTCAGCGGGGTCCGCAACTCGTGGGAGGCATCGGCAAGGAACTGGCGCAGGCGGCCCTCCGTGGCATCCCGCTCGGAGAAGGCCTTCTCGATGTTGCCCATCATGGTGTTGAAGGCGGCGCCGAGCTGACCGACCTCGCCGCGCCCGTCGGCCGGACTGGCCCGCCGGGAGAGGTCGCCACCGGCGATGGCCCGTGCCGTCGCACTCATCCGCTCCAGCGGTCGCAGGCCCCGGCGGACCACCAACAGCCCGGCGGCCGACAGAGCCAGGAGCACGGCGGCCCCCGCGGCGAGATCGACGATGATCAAGCGGTGCAGGGCGCGGGTGACGTCGCCGAGCGGCTCGGCGGCCACCACCACGTCACCGGCTGCGGAGGCGGCGGCCGTGGTGCCCGCAGAGGACGGTGCATCCGGCCTGGCGCCGTCGCCGCCCGGCGGTCCACCGCCGGGATCGAAGGGTCGAACCAACACCCGGAACGATGACCCGTCGGTCGACGGCACCGTCAGCAGCCGTCCGTTGGGGCCGCCGCCGGCCAGGGAGGCGGGAAGAACGGGTTTGGGGCAGGTGCCGTAACAGGCGATGCTCCGTCCCGCCAGGACGTGCCCGGTGGGGGAGCGCAGCTCGACATAGCTGCCCGGCGGCAACGGGGTCCCACGGTCGTTGGGACCGCCCAGCCTGCCATCAGCCGGGGCGTTGGCGTCGTTGACGCCGCCGGAGACCCCGCTCGGCGTCGAGGTGACCAACCGGCCGAGCACGGGAGTCACCGACTGCAACTGGGAGTCGACACGCTGGTACTGCGAATGGCTGTAAAGGCTGTAGCTCACCAACCCGAAGACGGCCAAGCCGACGGTAACGAGGGCGACCATGACCGCGACCAGGCGACGCCGCAGCGTCACGGGGCGCCTCGGGGCTCCCGCAGGGTGTAGCCGACTCCCCGGACGGTGTGGATCAGGGGGGTCTCGCCGTCATCGATCTTGTGACGCAGATAGCTGATGTAGGTCTCGAGCACGCCGGCGTTGCCGGCGAAGTCGTACTCCCAGACCTGCTCGAGGATCTGGGTCCTGGACAGGACCCGGCGGGCGTTGAGCAGCAGATAGTGCAACAGCCGGTACTCGGTGACGGTCAGCTCGATGGACCGCTCGCCCCGCCACACCTCCCGGGTGTCCTCGTCGAGGGCAAGGTCGGCGAAGGCCATGCGGTGCGAGTCCGAACCGCCGCCGCTGCGGCGCAAGACGGCCTGGACCCTGGCCAGGAGCTCCTCCACCGAGAAAGGCTTGGTCACATAGTCGTCGCCGCCCAGCCCGAGGCCGGTGACCTTGTCGAAGGTCGTGTCGCGTGCCGTGAGGAAGATCACCGGCAGGCGGTTGGCGGACCCGTCGGCCTCCCGGATGCGCCGGGCCACCTCGAAGCCGTCGAGATCGCCCAGCATCACGTCCAGGACCACCAGGTCGGGCCGGGCCCGCCGGACCTCGGCCAGCGCGTCGCGCCCGTTGAGTGCCGTGGTGACGTCGAAACCGCTGAAGCGCAGGGCGACGCCCACCAACTCGGCAATGTGCTCCTCATCGTCGACGACCAACACCCGGGTCACGGCGTTCATCTTGGCCAATGCGGAGGGAGTCGGGGCGCCAGTCGACATGGCGCCATGGTGCACGACCGGTCTTTGAGGAAGCTGCGAGAAACCTGGGGGGAACCTGTGAACGACGCGGAGGCAGAACCGCCGGCTCTCGGCAGATTCCCAGGCCCGCCTGAGCTGGGCCACAGAAGCGCCGCCGATGATGCAGGACATGACCGCAACCAGCGAGACCTCTCCGGCGGTGACCCGCCCCGGCCGAACGGCCACGGTCGAGATCGTCGTTCCGGTCTACAACGAGGAGCGGGCCCTCGATCGCAGCATCCGCCGCCTGCGCCGCTATCTCGACGAGCAGTTTCCCTTCGACGCCACGGTGACGATCGCCGACAACGCCAGCACGGACCGAACCTGGGAGGTGGCCACCCGCCTGGCCGCCCAGCTGCGGGGTGTCCGGGCCGTGCACCTCGACCAGAAGGGGCGGGGTCGCGCCCTGCGGACCGTGTGGTCGGCCAGCGACGCCTCGGTGGTGGCCTACATGGACGTCGACCTGGCCACCGACCTCGGTGGTCTGCTGCCACTCGTCGCCCCGCTGCTCTCTGGCCACAGCGACGTGGCCATCGGCAGCCGCCTGGCCCATGGCGCCCGGGTCGTGCGCGGCCCGAGGCGTGAGGTCATCTCCCGGAGCTACAACCTGCTCCTGCACACCCTGTTGCGCAACGGGTTCACCGACGCCCAGTGTGGGTTCAAGGCCATGCGCGGCGAGGTGGCCCGATCGCTGCTCCCGAAGGTGGCCGACGAGGGATGGTTCTTCGGACACCGAGTTGCTGGTTCTGGCCGAGGCCAACGGGATGCGGATCCACGAGGTTCCGGTCGATTGGGTCGACGTCCCTGACTCCCGGGTGGATGTGGTTGCCACCGCGGTCGGCGACCTGAGGGGCTTGCTGCGGGTGGCGCGCCGCGTGGCCGCCGGCGACGGTCTGGCCCTGGAGACGGCTCCACCCGCCGGGTCGCCCCTCAGGCTGGGCACGGTCACGGCGACGAGCCGCTTCGCCGGCATTGGGGGAATGTCCACCGTGGCCTACCTGATCCTCCTGCTGGTGGCTCGCCCGTTGCTCGGCGTCCTGGCGGGCAACGCCGTGGCCCTCACCATCGCCGCCCTGGCCAACTTCGCGGCCCATCGCCACTACACCCCGCCGGCCCGAGGCGGGCGAGCGGCGACCGAGCCCTCCCGACGGCGGGCGTTCGCCAGGGAAGCGCTGATGGCGTTCGTTGCCGGGCTCGTCCTCAGCAGCGCAGGACTGGCCGCCGTCTCCACGGTGTCGTCATCGGTGATCGCCGACGTGGTGACCGTGCTCATGGCCAACGCCGTGGTGAGCGCCGGCCGCTTCGTGAGCTTCCGGGGGCGAACGTTCCGCCACCACCGTGACGCGTTGGCCGCCGCTGGCCTCGACCCCACGCCCGAAAGAAAAGGACCATGACCTCCAGCTCCGCTCCTCAGCCACCGGCGGCCCGACGGCTCCGCCACCCCGCCCACCGGGCCCGCCTGATCGCCGCGGCCACCAGCCTTGCGGGCTTCGTGGCCATTGGCGCCGCCCTGGCCACGTCCGCCACGGCGACGACAACGAAGCCGGCGAGTACCGCCAACCACCTGACGATGACGACGAGCACGACACCGTCGAGCTCCAGCGCCTCGTCGAGCGCGGGAAGCCCGTCCCTCGGGTCCGCACCCGTGAGCTCCAGTCATGGCAGCTGAGCTCCGATTCCGCGCCATGGGGGCGGACGTCCACGTCGTGGTCGACGGCCCCGCCCAACTCGTCGACCTGGCCCGCCGGCGCATCGACGACCTCGATGGGCGCTGGTCGAGGTTTCGCCTCGACAGCGAGATCAGCCGCCTCAACCGGGCCGGTGGCCAGCTGACCGTCCTCTCCGAGCCCACGTTCGATCTGGTTCGCCGGGCCATGGAAGGGCACCGCCGCACCAACGGTGCGTTCGACCCGACCGTGCTGGGCGACGTCATCCGGGCCGGCTATGACGACGACTTCGACAACCTCGGGCCCGACCGGTGCTCCCCGCCGACCAGCCCCTGGCGGCGCGGCGCGAGTGCGACCCTGCTCTTCCCCGTCAGTCGGGCCGTGATGCTGCCGGCCGGGGTCGGATTCGACTCCGGCGGGATCGGCAAGGGTCTGGCCGCCGACCTGGTGGCCGCCGAGCTCGTCCACCCCGGGGCCGCCGGCGCCTGTGTCAACGTCGGCGGCGACCTGCGGGTCATGGGCACCTGGGCCGGCGGACCCTCGTGGCCGCTGGCGATCGACCATCCCGACGGTGGTCCGGGCCTGGCCCGGTTGCAGGTGACCGACGGGGGCGTGGCGACCAGCTCCACCCTTCGGCGGGCGTGGACCATGGCCGGCGAACGCCACCACCATCTGATCGACCCCGCCACCGGCCGTCCCGCCGCCACCGACCTGGTGTCGGTCTCGGTGGTGGCCGCCACCGCGTGGGAGGCCGAGGTGGTGGCCAAGGCCGGGATCCTGGCCGGAGCCGAATGGTGTCAGGCCGTCGTGGAGGGGGCCGGGGGGGTGGCGCTGGCGGTGACCGCCAGCGGTGAGGTCCTGAGCTCGCCGCCCTTCACCGACGTGGCCCCGGATGCAACTCGGGCCCACCCCCTGGTGGGGATGCCCTGATGTCGACCTCGTGGATCTGGTACACGGCCCGGGCCGCCGGCATGGTGGCGTGGGCCCTCCTCGCCATCACCGTGATCTTCGGTCTGGTCCGCTCCACCAACATCGGCCGGGCCGGCCGCAGCGCCGGAGCCGCCCGGATCGCCCCGCCCGGCGGCGCCAGAGCCAGGCTCCGCCCCGTCTGGGTGGTCGATCTTCACCGGTTCCTCGCCGCCCTCACCGCCGCCTTCACCGCCGTGCACGTCGTCGCCATCCTCGCCGACACGTACGTCCACTTCGACATCGCCCAGGTGCTCGTACCGTTCTCGTCGAGCTGGCACCCGGTGGCCGTGGCGTGGGGCACCGTCGCCCTGTACCTGATCGTTGCCATCGAAGTGACCTCCCCGGCCCAGCGCCACCTACCTCGGGGCGTGTGGCGCCGGGTGCACTACGCCACCCTGCCCCTGTTCGTCTCTGCGACCGTCCACGGCCTGGCCGCGGGCACCGACCGGTCGACCATGGTGGTCATCCTCATGGCCGTCGTGGTCAGCCTGGCGGTCACGGGTCTGGTCGCGGTCCGCCTCCGCCGGGCCACCCGGATCGGACCGCCGGTCAGGAGTCACGCCTACACCAGCGGTCGTACGGGATGAGGCGCAGGATCATCCCCCAGGTGGTCGACCGGGGACGCTGGTACCGGTACGGTCGAACCATGCTCCTCCGCCCCACCAGCCGTTCCGTACCCGACGGTGCCCAATGATCGTCGCCGAGCACCTCACCAAGGTCTACGGCGACAAGACCGCCGTCAGTGACCTGAGCTTCACCGTCCACCCCGGTGTGGTCACCGGCTTCCTCGGCCCCAACGGGGCAGGCAAGTCGACGACCATGCGCATGATCCTCGGCCTCGACGCCCCGACCGCCGGGCAGGTCACGGTGAACGGCAAGCACTACGCCGAGCATCCGGCACCGCTCCACGAGGTCGGCGCCCTGCTCGAGGCCCGCGCCATCCACACCGGTCGCACCGCCCGCAACCACCTCCTGGCCCTGGCTGCCACCCACGGCATCCCCGACCGTCGGGTGGACGAGGTCATCGGGCTGGTCGGGCTGGGTGACGTCGCCTCCAAGCGGGTCGGCGGCTTCTCGCTCGGCATGGGCCAGCGTCTCGGCATCGCCGTCGCCCTCCTGGCCGACCCCGCCACGCTCATCCTCGACGAGCCGGTCAACGGCCTCGATCCCGAGGGCATCCGCTGGGTCCGCAACCTGCTCAAGGGCCTGGCCGCCGAAGGGCGCACCGTCTTTGTGTCCAGCCACCTGATGAACGAGATGGCCGTCACCGCCGAGCACATCATCGTGGTCGGCCGGGGCCGGCTCATCGCCGATGTGGGCGTGGACGAGTTCCTCCGCAGCGCATCGACCAGCTCGGTGCGGGTCCGCTCTCCCGAGGCCGGCCGCCTGGCCGAGTTGCTGGCCGGGCCCGACGCCACGATCGTCGCCGGCGAGGACGGGGCCATTCGCGTCACCGGGCTCACCCCGGCCAGCATCGGCGACCTGGCCCGCGACCACGGCGTGGCCATCCACGAGCTCACCGCCGAGAACGCCTCCCTCGAAGAGGCCTTCATGGAGATGACCGCCGACGCCGTCGAATACCACGGCACCACCAGTGGCGACACCGCCGCCGCCGAACGGAGTGCAGCATGACCACCACCACGACGACGCCTCCCCCAGCCACCAGCGCCGTCCCCGCCGGACCCGTGGAGGTCCACCCGGTCAGCCAGAAGCTGGTTCTGCGCTCGGAGTGGATCAAACTGAGGACGCTTCGCTCCACGATCATCGTCCTGGCCGTCACCGTCGTCGGCATCGTCGGCATCGGCCTGCTCATCGCGGCCGTGACCAATAGCAACTTCTCCTCCATGGGGGCCGACCAGCGGGCTCACTTCAACGCCATCGACCGGGTGCTCGGCGGGGTCAACATCGCGCAGCTGACCGTCGGCGTCCTGGGCGTCCTCATCATCAGCGGCGAGTACTCCACCGGCATGATCCGGGCCACGTTCGGCGCTGTCCCCACCCGGCTCCCGGTGCTGTGGGCCAAGCTGGCCGTGTTCGCCACCGTGGTGTTCTCGGTGTGCCTGGTCTCGTCGTTCGCCGCCTTCCTCGGCGGAGAGGCCCTGCTGGGTACCCACGGCGTCTCCCTCAGCGCTCCCGGAGCCCTGCGGGCCGTGTTCGGCGTCTCCCTCTACCTGACCGTCGCCGGCCTCCTCGGTGTGGCCTTCGGCTTCATCGTCCGCAACACGGCAGGAGGTATCGCCGCTCTGTTCGGGGTCCTCCTCGTCCTGCCCGGGCTGGCCAACCTGCTGCCCTCCAGCTGGCAGTCGTCGGTGGTGCCGTACTTCCCGTCGAATGCCGGTCAGGCGCTCTACACCCAGCGCGGTGACCACGCCATGATGCACCCGTGGGCCGGGTTCGCACTCTTCGTGGGCTATCTGGCCATCGCCGTCATCGCCGCCGCCGTGAGCCTCCGCCGCCGGGACGCATGACCCTTGCGGCCGGGGGCCCCCGACCGACTGCCACCGCTCCTGGGACCCGGGCGTGGCTGCCGACGACCCCCGGGTGCCGGGGGTGGTTGTGCCAGTCCCTCTTTGGGCGGGCGGGCGCGTTGGTCGACGAATCCCCCGGC
>JBPCNZ010000070.1:0-8486 GCA_051000755.1 Acidimicrobiales bacterium
TGGGCCACAAAGTCACCCTCGAACCCGTCGCAGCCTGAACCCAACGACGACCCCAAAACCCAGAACCGACCCCCACCCTGCTCCGTCGCGCCCCATCGCGAAGCACTCACGACGATTCACACCTCAGGGGGACGACGCTGGCGCGCCGCCGTCCGCTGTGAACCGTTCGTAGCGGTTTGGAACACGTTGCGAAACGAAGATGCCGCCACACGACACAGTGCACAAATCCCGAGCCACCGGGAGAAGTGGGTCAATCCGGCGGGGGCGGACGGCGGGGGCGGACGGCGGGCGGCGGGCGGGAGGCGGGGAGCGGGCGGGCGGCGGGAGGCGGGGCGCAGGCGCCTGGAGGCAGGCGCCGGCCCCCTCGCTCAGCGCAGGAGGAGGGCGCCGCCGCCGACCAGAGCGCCGAGGGTGCCGAGCACGAAGAGCGCCACCCAGGCGCCGGCGGGCAACGGCGAGATGCGGGCCAGCTGATCGGGGTCGGAGACCAGGCCCAGGCCGGAACGACGGCGCCGGCCGACCAGAGCCAGAACAGATCGGAGGGCGCCGAGGAGCAGGAACCACGTCACCAGGTAGGCGAAGGCCGACTGGGCCCGCCCCGGCAGCCACCAGCTCACGGCGAACACGGCGACACCGGTGACGAGCACCGACCACAGGCCGAAGAAGTTGCGGATCTGGAGCAGGAGCAGGGCGAGGAGCACGAGGAGGCCCCACAGCAGGGCCACGGCGTGACGCCCGGCCAGAGCCGCGGCCGCGCCCAGGCCGATGAGGGCCGGGCCGAGGTAACCGGCGGCCAGCATGGCCACCATGCCGGGGCCCCCCGGCCGGCCTCGTGACAGGGTGACCCCGGAGCTGTCGGCGTGCAGGCGGATCCCGGCCAGGCGCCGCCCTCCGGCCAGGGCGACGACGCCGTGGGCGGCCTCGTGGGCGATGGTCACCGCATAGCGGGTGATGGACCAGGCCCGGGGGCTGACGACCAGGGCGGCGGCGATGACCACCGTGGCCACGACAACGGTCCGGTCCGGGGCGGGTTGGGCGGCCCGAACCTGGGACCAGATGTCGACCGATCCGAGCATCCCGACACCCTGCCAGAAGCCCCGGCGGACCGGCTGGCGCCCACTGCGGTGACCGGGGCTACCGTGACCAGGGTGTCCGGTCGCGTCGTGCTGGTGGCCACCCCGATCGGCAACCTCGGCGACCTGTCCCCGAGAGCGACCGAGACGCTGGCGGCGGCCGATGTCATCTGTTGTGAGGACACCCGCCACACCCGCAAGTTGCTCACTGCGGCGGGGATCAGCGGCGTGGCCCTGGTGGCGGTCCACGCCCACAACGAGGCGACCATGGCCGCCCGGATCGTCGGACGGGCCCAGGCCGGCGAGACGGTGGCGGTGGTCAGCGACGCCGGCATGCCCGGGGTGTCCGATCCCGGTCAGCGGGTGGTCGCCGCCGCCGCCGACGCCGGGGTGACCGTGGAGGTCGTTCCCGGCCCGTCGGCCGCCCTGGCCGCCCTCGTCCTCTCGGGCCTGCCCAGCGAACGGTTCTGCTTCGAGGGGTTTCTGCCCCGCCAGGGCGGCCCCCGCCGGGCCCGCCTGGCCGAGATCGCCGTCGAGCCTCGCACCGTCGTGGTCTACGAGTCTCCCCACCACCTGCTGCGCACCCTGGAGGACCTGGCCGCCACCCTCGATGGGGAACGGCCGGTCGCCCTGGCCCGGGAGCTGACCAAGCTCCACGAGGAGGTATGGCGAGGCTCGCTGGCCGGCGCCGTCACCCGGGTCCGCGAGGGGGAGCAGCGGGGCGAGTGGGTGGTGGTCATCGGCGGGGTCGCCGACCCTGAGGTGGGCGACGACGAGATCGGCGCCGCCCTCGGGGCCCAGCTGGCCGCCGGCGCAGAACCCAAGGCCGCCGTCGCCGCCGTCACCGCCGCCCTCGGCGTGCCCCGGCGGCGGGTCTACGCCCTGGCCCTCCAACTCCGCCGGAGCCCTGAAGCCGGCGAATAGCGGGAAGGGGGGAGGACCTTCCCCCCATCATCTGTACTACATTCTGTCGTATGAGTACGCTTACGATTCGCACGGATCCAGACGTGGAGCGGGCCTTGGCGTCACTGACCAGCGAGGGCCAGTCGCGCTCGGAGGCCGCTCGGACGGCGATCCTCGATGCCGAGCGGGCCCAGCGCCGGGCTCGCCTGCGCGCCGAAGCCGAGACGCTGCGAAACGATCCCGACGACGTGGCCGCCTCGCGCGCTGTGGCGGCCGAGATGGACGCCATCCGGGCGTGGTGACCTGTACCGGCTGAAGGCACCCAGGTACGTCCGCGGCCACGAACAGGCCGGGTCCCGGTATGCCGTCGTGGTGCAGTCCGACGACCTCCCCCTGTCCACGTGGATCATCGCCCCGACATCCACCGGGCAACGACCGGCATCGTTCCGTCCCGAGATCGAGATCGACGGTACGAGGACCACGGTGCTGGTTGAGCAGCTGACCGTGATCGACCCCCAGACCCGCCTGGGCGAGTTCGCCGGTCGGCTGGACAGCTCCGAGACGCGGGCGGTCAACGACGCCCTGCAAGCTGTCCTGGCCCTGGATTGAGCGCTTCGAAACCCAGAAGGGGAGCTGGTCGATCCCCGTTAGGCTCGGCCGTGTGGGCCGTTTCTACATCACGACACCGATCTACTACGTCAACGACGTCCCCCACATCGGTCACGCCTATACGACGGTGACGGCCGATGCCGTGGCCCGATGGCACCGCTTGGCCGGCGACGATGTCTTCTTCCTCACCGGCACCGACGAACACGGCCTCAAGGTGGTCCGCAGCGCCGAGGCCAACGGCGTGACCCCCCTGGAGCAGGCCGACAGCACCAGTGCCCGCTTCATCGAGGCGTGGCATGCCCTCGACATCTCCAACGACGACTTCATCCGTACCACTGAGCCCCGTCACCATCAGGCAGTCAAGGCGTTGATGCAGGCCGCCTATGACAACGGGTGGATCGAGCTGGCCACCTACGCGGGCTGGTACTGCGTCAACTGCGAGGCCTACTACGCGCCCGACGATCTCCTCGCGGGGCAGCTCTGCCCCATCCACCATCGCCCGGTCGAGTGGCTGGAGGAGGAGAACTACTTCTTCAAGCTGTCGGCGTTCACCGACCGCCTGCTCGAGTGGTACGAGACCAACCCCGGTGCGGTCACCCCCGAGACCAGGCGCAACGAGGCCATCGGACTGATCAAGGGCGGCCTCCGGGACATCTCGGTGTCGCGGACGTCCATCACGTGGGGGGTCCCCGTTCCCTGGAACACCGAGCACGTCTTCTACGTCTGGTACGACGCCCTGATCAACTACGCCACCGCCGTCGGCTACGGCGTCGATGCGGAGCGCTTCGACGCCTGGTGGCCCGAGGTGCACCACCTCATCGGCAAGGACATCCTGCGCTTTCACTGCGTGTACTGGCCGGCCCTGCTGATGGCCGCCGGTCTGGCCCCCCCCAGGCGCCTGGCCGTCCACGGCTTCTTGCTGGTGGGAGGGGAGAAGATGTCCAAGACGGCGCTCAACCAGATCGCCCCCGCCGACCTCATCCCCACCTTCGGCGTCGACGGGTTCCGGTACCACTTCCTCCGGGACCAGCCCTTCGGCCCCGACGGCGACTTCTCCTACGAGGGCATGGTGGGCCGCTACAACGCCGACCTGGCCAACAACTTGGGCAACCTCCTGGCCCGGGTGTCCACCGTCGTCGCCCGCAAGTGCGACGGCATCGGTCCCGCACCCGACCCCGCCAGCGCCCTGGCCTCGGTCGCCGAGCAGGTCTATGCCGAGGTGGCCGACGCCTGGGAGCGCATCGCCCCCAACGAGGCCCTCGACGCCACCTGGCGGCTCATCCGGGAGACCAACTCGGCGCTCGAACGGGTCGAGCCGTGGAAGCTCGAGCCCGGTCCCGAGGTCGACGCCGTGTTGGGCGATGCCCTCGAGGTTTTGCGCCTGGTGGCGGTCCTGGCCTGCCCTGCCATCCCCGGGGCGGCAGCCGAGATCTGGAGGCGCATCGGTCTCGACGGCTCACCGGCCGACCAGCGGGTGCCGGCGGCGGCGTCATGGGGCGGGTACCCGGGCGGCCTGGCCGTGGACAGGGGGACGCCGTTGTTCCCCCGCCTGTCGATCTGAGAGGCGCCGGCACCGATGTGGGCTGACAGTCACTGCCACGTGCCCTACGAGGGCGTCGGCCTCGAGGTCATCGACGACGCCCGAGCGGCGGGGGTGACCCGGCTGGTCACCGTGGGCACCGACGCCGCCCAGTCGGCCCGGGCCGCCCAGGTGGCACGCGATCATGACGGGGTGTGGGCGACGGTCGGCCTGCACCCCCATGAGGCCGACGCCGGCCTCGACGCCGTCGTCGAGGTCCTCGACGGCACCGGGCCGGAGGTGGTGGCGGTGGGGGAGTGTGGGCTCGACTACTACTACGACCACGCCGACCGGTCGGCCCAGCGCGCCATGTTCGCAGCCCAGATCGCCCTGGCCAGCGAACGGGACCTGGCCCTGGTCATCCACACCCGCGACGCGTGGGCCGACACCTTCGACATCCTCGCCGGCACGGGTGTCCCGCAGCGCACGATCTTCCATTGCTTCACGGGGGGAACGGACGAGGCCCGCCGCTGCCTGGACCTGGGGGCATGGCTGTCGTTCAGCGGGATCGTGTCGTTCAAGACGGCCGACGACGTGCGGGCCGCGGCCGCTCTGTGCCCTCTTGACCGGGTGCTGGTGGAGACCGACTCGCCCTATCTGGCCCCCGTCCCCCACCGGGGCAAACCCAACCGGCCGGCGCTGGTACCCCTGGTCGGCGCAGCCCTGGCCACGGCCATGAGCCGTCCGGTGGCCGAGGTCGAAGCGGCCACCTGGGCCAACACCGCGGCCGTCTTTCGCCTCCAGCCGTGACCCGGTGATCGGGTGATTCAGTGACCCTGTCGCCCCGGCAGGTGTCCGACCTGCTCGACGGCCACGGCCTGGTTCCCAGCCGGGCCCTGGGGCAGAACTTCGTGGCCGACCCCAACACCGTGCGCCGCATCGCCCGCCTGGCCGGGGTCGGCCCCGGCGACCGGGTGGTGGAGATCGGCCCGGGGCTCGGTTCGCTGACCCTGGCCCTGGCCGAGACGGGAGCGTCGGTGACCGCCGTCGAGATCGACCGCGGGCTGGTCCCCGTGCTGCAGTCGGTGGTGGCCGGTACGGGGGTGCGGGTCGTCGAGGCTGACGCCATGGCCATGGACTGGGACGCCCTGGTCGGCACCGAGCCGGGGTGGGTCATGGTCGCCAACCTCCCCTACAACGTGGCCACCCCGCTCGTAGCCGACCTGCTCGACGGCGTTCCCCAGATCTCCCGCATGCTGGTCATGGTGCAGCGCGAGGTCGGTGAACGGCTGGCCGCCGGGGTGGGAGACGACGCCTACGGGGCGGTGTCGGTGAAGGTCGGCTACTGGGGTCGGGCCACCGTGGTGGGCCGCGTGCCCGCCGCTGTGTTCGTCCCCCGCCCGCGGGTCTCGTCGGTGCTGGTGTCGATCACCCGCCGCCCCCGGCCCGCCGTCGACCCCGACCTGATCGGCCCGGCCGAGCTGTTCGCCGTGGTCCGGGCCGGGTTCGGCCACCGGCGCAAGATGTTGCGCCGGTCCCTAACGGGCCTGGTGGACGCCGACGCTTTCGCTGCCGCCGGCGTCGATCCGACAATGCGGGCCGAGGACCTCGACGTGGAGGCGTGGGGTCGCCTGGCCATCGCCGCCGCGGGACCGGCGCCGGCAGGCGTCGGGTGATCGCCTCGACGGTCGTCATGGCCCCGGCCAAGCTGACCCTCAGTTTGAGGATCACCGGCGTGCGTCCCGACGGCTACCACCTCCTCGATTCCGAGATGATCACCCTCGATCTGGCCGACACCCTGACGTTCTGGCCCGGCGACGGTCTCGAGATCGTCGCCGACGGCGGAGGGATGGCGGTACCCGAGGGGGATGACAACCTGATCCGCCGGGCCCTGGCCCTGGTCGGCCGGTCGGCCCGGGTGCGCCTCGACAAGCGGATCCCCGCCGGCGGGGGCCTGGGCGGAGGTTCCGCCGATGCCGCCGCCGTGTTGCGCTGGGCGGGGGTGGACGATCCGGCGGTGGCGGCCCGCCTGGGCGCCGACGTGGCGTTCTGTGTGGCCGGCGGCCGGGCCCGGGTGACGGGGATCGGCGAGCACATCGAACCGTTGGATTTCGCCGCCGTCGAGGGGCGGGCGTTCACCCTGGTCACCCCGCCGTTCGGCGTCTCGACGGTGGCCGCCTACCGGGCGTGGGACGATCTCGAGGCGCGCGCCGCCGAGGATGGGGGGAATGACCTCGAGGATGCCGCCGTGGCCGTCGAGCCCAGGCTGGCCCGGTGGCGCGATGAGCTCAGCGGGGCGACAGGGCAACGGGCCCGGCTGGCGGGCAGCGGGTCGACGTGGTTCGTGGAGGGAGCCTTCCCCGGCCCCGGCCGGGTGGTGACCCGGGCCTGGCGGCCGTAGCGGCAGGGCCGGGACGTGACCGTTTCGGCGGTCGGGGCGCCGTAGGCTCAAGGTAATGAGCCAGACCTATTGGCGGGAATGCAGCCAGGGACGAGGCCATGGAGGATGAGCATGCGTTCGTCTGGAGAGCGATGCTCGACACCGGAGTGCCCGCTCTGAGGGAGACATGATGAGGACGGACATGCAGTCGCCTGGGCGACACGTTGCCGACAGCCACGATCTGATCCGTGTGCTCGGGGCGCGGGTCAACAACCTCAAGGACGTCAGCGTCGAGATCCCGAAGCGGCGGCTGACGGTGTTCACCGGTGTGTCCGGGTCGGGCAAGAGCTCCCTGGTGTTCGCTACGATCGCCGCCGAGTCACAGCGGATGATCAACGAGACCTACAGCGCCTTCGTGCAGGGCTTCATGCCGTCGCTGGCGCGGCCCGAGGTCGACGTACTCGAAGGGCTGACGACTGCGATCATCGTCGACCAGCAGCGGATGGGTGCCGACGCCCGCTCCACGGTCGGCACCGCCACCGACGCCTACGCGCTGCTGCGCATCCTCTTCAGCCGAGTCGGGCAGCCGCACATCGGCTCGCCCAACGCCTTTTCCTTCAACGTCGCTTCGGTCCGGGCCAGCGGTGCGATCACCGTCGAGCGCGGTGCCGGCAAGACCGTGCGGGCGACCTTCACCCGTACCGGCGGCATGTGTCCGCGCTGCGAGGGTCGGGGCTCGGTCACGGACTTCGACCTGTCTCAGCTCTACGACGACACCAAGTCGCTCAACGAGGGTGCACTCACGATCCCCGGCTACAGCATGGACGGCTGGTATGGCCGGATCTTTGGCGGCTGTGGCTTCTTCGACCCGGACAAGCCCATCCGGAAGTACACCAAGAAGGAACTGCACGATCTGCTCCATAGGGAGCCGACCAAGATCAAGGTCGAGGGCATCAATCTGACCTATGAGGGTGTGATCCCGCGGATCCAGAAGTCGTTCCTGGCCAAGGATGTCGACGCGCTGCAGCCGCACATCCGCGCCTTCGTGGAGCGGGCCATCACCTTCACCGCTTGCCCCGAGTGCGGCGGCACCCGGCTCAGCGAGGCGGCCCGGTCGTCGAAGATCGGCGGGATCAACATCGCCGAGGCCTGCGCCATGCAGATCAGCGACCTGGCCGTTTGGGTCCGCGGCCTCGACGAGCCGTCGGTAGCGCCGCTGCTGGCGGCCATGGGGGGGACGCTCGACTCGTTCGTCGAGATCGGCCTGGGCTATCTCAGCCTCGATCGCCCGTCGGGCACGCTGTCGGGCGGTGAGGCGCAGCGCACCAAGATGATCCGCCACCTCGGGTCCTCGCTCACCGACGTCACCTACGTCTTCGACGAGCCCACCGCGGGCCTGCACCCCCATGACATCCAGCACATGAACGACCTTGTGGTGCGGCTGCGGGACAAGGGCAACACGGTGCTCGTCGTTGAGCACAAGCCGGAGACGATCGTCATCGCCGACCACGTCGTCGACCTCGGTCCGGGCGCCGGCACCGAGGGCGGCGAGGTGGTGTTCGAAGGCACCGTCGAGGGGCTGCGGGCCAGCAGCACCATCACCGGCCGCCATCTCGACGACCGGGCCGCCCTCAAGGAGACGGTGCGGACGCCCACCGGCACGCTGGAGATCCGCGGCGCCACCACCCACAACCTGCGCGACGTCGACGTCGACATCCCGCTCGGGGTGCTTGCCGTCGTCACCGGCGTGGCCGGCTCCGGCAAGAGCTCGCTGGTGCACGGGTCGATCCCCGCCGGCGCGGGTGTGGTGTCGGTCGACCAGGGCGCGATCCGCGGTTCGCGACGGAGCAACCCGGCAACCTACACCGGACTGCTCGACCCGATCCGCAAGGCGTTCGCCAAGGCCAACGGCGTGAAGCCGGCGCTCTTCAGCGCCAACTCCGAGGGCGCCTGCCCCAACTGCAACGGCGCTGGAGTCATCTACACCGACCTGGCGATGATG
>JBPCNZ010000071.1:0-38373 GCA_051000755.1 Acidimicrobiales bacterium
GCGGGGGCTGACCTCCAAGCTCGACTACCTCCAGTGGCTCGGCGTCGACTGCGTCTGGCTGCTGCCGATCTACGAGTCACCCTTGCGTGACGGCGGTTACGACATCAGCGACTTCGTTAAGGTCTTGCCCGAGTTCGGTGACCTGGGCGACTTCGTCGAGCTCGTCGACGAGGCGCACAAGCGCGGGCTGCGCATCATCGCCGACCTGGTCATGAACCACTCCAGCGACCAGCACCCGTGGTTCCAGGCCTCCCGCGCCGACAGGGACGGCCCCTTCGGCGACTTCTACGTCTGGTCCGACACCGACGAGCCCTACGCCGAGGCGCGGATCATCTTCGTCGACACCGAGTCCTCCAACTGGACCTGGGACCCGGTGCGCAAGCAGTACTTCTGGCACCGCTTCTTCAGCCACCAGCCGGACCTGAACTACGACAACCCCAAGGTCCAGACCGAGATGATCGAGGTCCTGAAGTTCTGGCTCGACATGGGGATCGACGGCTTCCGCCTGGACGCCGTGCCCTACCTGTTCGAGCGCGAGGGCACCAACGGCGAGAACCTCCCCGAGACTCATGAGTACCTTCGCCGGGTACGCAAGGAGGTGGACGACCTCTACCCGGGAAGGGTTCTCCTGGCCGAGGCCAACCAGTGGCCCGAGGACGTGGTGGAGTACTTCGGCACCGGCGACGAGTGCCACATGTGCTTCCACTTCCCGCTGATGCCCCGGATGTTCATGGCCGTGCGCCGTGAGCAGCGTCACCCCATCACCGAGATCCTGGCCCGCACCCCCGGCATCCCCCCCGGCAGCCAGTGGGGGATCTTCTTGCGCAACCACGACGAGCTGACCCTCGAGATGGTCACCGACGAGGAGCGCGACTACATGTGGGCGGAGTACGCCAAGGACCCGAGGATGAAGCGGAACATCGGGATCGGCCGACGGTTGATGCCCCTGGTGGAGAACAACCGGGACATGGCCGAGCTCCTCCACGCCATGCTGTTCAGCTTCCCCGGTTCCCCGGTGCTCTACTACGGCGACGAGATCGGGATGGGCGACAACATCTACCTCGGTGACCGGGACGGGGTGCGCACGCCGATGCAGTGGTCACCGGACCGCAACGCCGGCTTCAGCCGGTCCGACTTCGCCCAGCTGTACCTGCCGCCGCTGATGGACCCCGTCTACGGCTATCAGGCGGTCAACGTCGAGGCCCAGATGCGCAACACCAGCTCCCAGCTCCACTGGATGAAGCGCATGCTCGAGGTCCGCAGGTCCCATGCCGTGTTCGGGGTGGGCAGCTTCGAGGTGGTCTCCACCGACAACCCGTCGGTGCTGGCCTACGTGCGGGCCCTGCCCGAGGAGATCCCCGACCGCGATGCCACCGACGCCCGGGGCCTGATCCGCTCCACCGGGACGGTGCTGTGCGTGTGCAACCTGTCCCGCTTCGCCCAGCCCGCCGAGCTGCCCCTGCAGCGATGGGAGGGCATGGTCCCCGTCGAGCTGCTCGGCCGGGTGACGTTCCCGCGCGTCGGCGAGCTGCCCTACTTCGTGACGCTCTCCCCGTACGGCTTCTACTGGTTCGAGCTCACGGAACCATGAGACCTTCAGGCCATGAGGGAGATCGATGACTGAGCCCACCGCCCTGCCCGCCGGCGTCGAGGAGCTCCTCGGCCCCTATCTGGGCCGCCAGCGCTGGTACGCAGGTCGCGCCGATCCTCCGGCGGAGGCCGTCGCCCCTGTGACCGTGCGGGTGTTGTGGACCTCACCCGACGAGACCCACACCCTGTGGTCGCTGGTCGTGGAGGCGGAGGGGGCGCGCTACCAGGTGCTCCTTGGTGAACGTCCCGGCGGGCAGATGGCGGACTTCCTCTCCGGGCGCGACGACGCCCTGCTCGGGGCGGTCGGTTCCCGCTACTTCTACGATGCCACCGTCGATCCGGAGATGGCGTTGCGCCTCCTCGAGGTGGTGACGGGCGGCAACGAGACGGCCGAACGGGTCCGACCCGTCAGCGTCGAGCAGTCCAACACGTCCCTGGTCTACGACGACCGCATCATCGTGAAGGTGTTCCGGCGCCTGGCCGAGGGACCCAACCCCGACGTGGTGGTGACCACCGCCCTGGCCCAGGCCGGCTTCGAGCACGTGGCCGCCCCCCTGGCGTCGTGGCGGGTGGACGACACCGATCTGGCGTTCGCCCAGGCCTTCCTGGCCGGCGGTTCCGAGGGATGGGCTCTGGCGCTCACATCGCTGCGGGACTTCTACAACGGGGAGACCGACGACCCCGCCGATGCGGGCGGCGATTTCGCCGGGGAGGCGTCCCGGTTGGGGGCGATGACGGCCCGCATGCACCTGGCCATGGCCGACGCGTTCGGGGTCGAGGCGGACCGACTGGGCAACGGGGCCTACGCCGCGCTGATCGACGATGTGGCCCGCCGCCTCGACGCCGTGGTCCCGACCTTGGGCAATGACCTCGCCGGTGCCGCCTCCACCCTCATCGAGCGGCTTCGGGCCGTCACCGCCCCCGGCCCGGCCCTGCGGGTCCACGGCGACTACCACCTCGGTCAGGTGATGCGGACCGACACCGGCTGGTACGTCCTCGACTTCGAGGGGGAACCGGCCCGCCCGGTGGCCGAGCGGACGATGCCGGCATCGTCGGTCAAAGACGTCACCGGGATGCTGCGTTCGTTCCATTACGCGTCGCGCTTCGCCATCCGCCAACACGGTGGCGTCGAGCGCCGGGACGTCGAGCAGCAGGATCTCGGCGTGCGGGCCCGGGCGTGGGAGGACCACAACCGCCAGGCGTTCACCGACGGGTACCGCTCGATCGAGGGCGTCGACGCCCTGCTCCCGGTGGACGGCGAGGTGGTGCTGGCCGCCTACGAGTTGGACAAGGCCCTCTACGAGCTGGACTACGAGCGGGCCTACCGTCCGGACTGGGTGGACATCCCCATCGAGGCCATCAGCCGCATCCTCACCGAGGTGAACCAGCCGCCGGACGCGGAGCCGGGGCTCGAGGGGGAGGACGGCCCGAGATAGGCCGGGCCGGCTCCTGGGTACAACAGAGCCATGGTGCAACCAGGCAATGCTTCTGTCGCGCCCGTTGCCGAGGGGCGGGGGCGGTCCCGTCTGGATCCGGCCGACCTCGAGCTGATCATCTCCGGCTGCCACGGTGATCCCCACCGGGTGCTCGGCCGCCACGACGATGTGGTCCGGGCCTTCCGGCCCGACGCCACCGCCATGCGCCTGGTGGCGGTGGACGGGTCCGGCTCGCCCGGTCCGGTCACGTCGATGGACCAGATCCACCCGGCCGGCCTGTTCGAGGGGCCCATCGCCAAGGACACCGCCGGCTACCGCCTGGAGGCGGACTACGCCTCTTCGGGCGCCGAGCCGGCGGGGCCGACGACGTTCCCCTTTGACGACCCCTACCGTTCCTGGCCGACCCTCGGCGACCTCGATCTTCATCTCTTCGGTGAGGGCCGCCACCGCCGCCTGTGGGAGGTCCTCGGTGCCCATCAGCGCACCCACGACGGCATGGTCGGCACCTCCTTCGCCGTGTGGGCACCCAACGCCCGGGCTGTGCGAGTCGTTGGAGAATGGAACTTCTGGGACGGCCGGGTCCATCCCATGCGCTCGCTCGGGGCGTCGGGGGTGTGGGAGCTGTTCATCCCCGGTGTCGCCCCCGGAGCCCGCTACAAGTACGAGCTGGTGGCGGTCAACGGGGAGATCATCCTCAAGGCCGACCCCATGGCGAACGCCACCGAGGTCCCCCCGGCCACGGCCAGCGTGGTGGCCGCGCCCAGCGACCACCAGTGGGACGACCAGGACTGGATGACGGCTCGGGCCACGGGCGACCCCCTGGCCAAGCCCATGTCGGTCTACGAGGTCCACCTCGGGTCGTGGTTGCACACCTCCGACGGTCACGGCGGGGGCCGGTCCCTGACCTATCTGGAGCTGGCCGAGAAGCTGCCGGCCTATGTCGCCGACCTCGGTTTCACCCACGTCGAGCTCATGCCGGTCGCCGAGCACCCCTTCGCCGGCTCCTGGGGCTACCAGGTCTCCGCCTACTACGCGCCCACGTCGCGCTGGGGCAGCCCCGACGACTTCCGGGTGCTGGTCGACGCCTGCCACCGCTACGGCCTCGGTGTGATCGTGGACTGGGTGCCGGCCCACTTCCCCCGTGACGCCTTCGCCCTGGCCCGCTTCGACGGGACCGCCCTCTACGAGCACGAGGACCCGCGCAAGGGGACCCAGCCCGACTGGGGGACGCTGGTGTTCAACTTCGGGCGGCCCGAGGTGCGCAACTTCATGGTCGCCAACGCCCTGTACTGGATCGACCAGTTCCACATCGACGCCCTCCGCGTCGACGCCGTGGCCTCCATGCTCTACCTCGACTACTCCCGCAAGGAGGGCGAGTGGCTCCCCAACGAATTCGGGGGCCGGGAGAACCTGGAGGCGGTGACCTTCCTCAAGGAGGTCAACGAGGTCGTCTTCGGCCTTCACCCCGGGGCGACGACCATCGCCGAGGAATCCACCGCCTGGCCGGGGGTGTCGCGCCCCACGTATCTGGGCGGGCTGGGCTTCGGGTGGAAGTGGAACATGGGCTGGATGCACGACACCCTCGAGTACTTCAAGACCGACCCGCTGTTCCGCCGCTACCACCAGAACGAGCTGACCTTCGGCCTGGTCTACTCGTGGTCGGAGAACTTCGTCCTTCCCATCTCCCACGACGAGGTGGTGCACGGGAAGGGCTCGTTGCTGACCAAGATGCCCGGAGACCGCTGGCAACAGCTGGCCAACCTCCGCGCCTTCCTGGCCTGGATGTGGGCCCACCCGGGCAAGCAACTCCTGTTCATGGGGTCCGAGTTGGGACAGGAGCGGGAGTGGAACCACGACCGCGACCTCGACTGGTGGCTCCTGGAACAGGACGGCCATCGGGGCGTCCAGGGGTTGGTGGGCGACCTCAACCGGCTGTACAAGTCCCGCCCCGCCCTGTGGACCCAGGACGTCAAGGCGGAAGGGTTCGGGTGGATCGACGCGTCGGACACCGACAGCAGCGTGGCCTCGTTCCTGCGCATCGCCGCCCCCTCGTCAGCTTCGGGCGGTGGCCCCGACGCCCCGACGTGGCCGTCGGCCAACGCGCCCGGCTCCGGTGACACGGTGGCCTGCATCGCCAACCTCACGCCCGTGCCTCACCACGGGTACCGGGTCGGGTTGCCGAGGGCGGGGGAGTGGGACGAGCTGCTCAACACCGACGCCTCCGAGTGGGGCGGCAGCGGTCTTGGCAACGGTGGGCGGGTGACCGCCACCAACGGATCGTGGCACGGCCAGCCCGCGTCCGCGGAGCTGGTGCTGCCCCCTCTCGGCGTCCTGTGGTTGGCGCCCGCCTGAGCCGCCTGCCTCCAATCGCTGCTGACAGCGATTCGCCGATGTGGTACCTTCCTGCCGCCACCTCGGGTCCGGGCGGACGTGGCACGATAGGCGAGCCTGGGCGAGGGTCCCAGCGCCTACGTCCGGGAGGCGTACGGTGGGACAACATTCCAAGCGACAGACGGCCCGCTCCGGCTGGAGGCGTACGGCCGTCATCGGCGTGGCGGGGGCGGTCGCCATGGGAGGGGTCGTCGCCATCGGCCTGGCCGCCTCGCAGGGTGGCGACGCCGACCAGCACTCCGTTGCCGGACCGGTGGCCCACCTGGGCCCCGCCACCGCCGACAGCTCCGCGGCGGTCAAGGATCTGATCGCCGCGGTCACCTTCAACCCAGCGGGCGGTGCCACCCAGGTGCCGCCCAACACCCCCGTCACCGTCCACACGACCAAGGGCAAGCTCACCTTCGTCGGTCTCACCACCGGCTCCAACCCACCCCTCCCCGGGTCCTTGGGCTCGGACGGGCAGAGCTGGCAGGGCACCCAGGGCCTGGCCGGGTCCACGAGCTACCAGCTGGCGATCGAGGTGACCGGGACCTCGGGCGTCAAGGCTACGGTCGCCGAGACGTTCGCCACCATGGCCGTGCCGACCACCATGCACGCCACCGTCGCCCCCGGCGACGGTGCGACGGTCGGAGTCGGGTCGCCGATCGTCGTCATGTTCAACCGCTCCGTGCCCACCGCCAACCAGGCCACGGTCCTGTCCCACCTCAGCGTGGCCGAGTCCCAGCCCGTGCCCGGCGGCTGGCACTGGTTCTCCGACCGGGAGCTGCACTTCCGGCCCCAGGCGTTCTGGCCCACCGGTGAACAGATCACCGCCACCACCAACCTCGACAGGTGGGATGCGGGCAACAACAACTGGGGCTCGGGCCAGTCCACCACCCACGTGAAGGTCGGTGACTCGCATGTGGCGGTGGCCAACCTGTCGGCCGAGACGATGACCGTGAGCAACAACGGCCAGACGGTCGCCACCTATGCCATCAGCGCCGGATCGTCGCGGTACCCGACCCAGGACGGGATCCACATCGCCATGGACAAGGAGCCGGTGGTGCACATGGTGTCATCGACGGTCGGCATCCCCTCCAAGGGACCGGGCGGCTATGACGAGTTCGTCTACAACGACGTGCACATCAGTGACAGCGGGGAGTACGTCCATGACGCCCCCTGGTCCGAAGGCTCCCAGGGCCGTTCCAACGTCTCCCACGGCTGCATCAACCTCGGACCCAACGACTCGAAGACGTTCTACAACTTCAGCCAGGTCGGCGATGTGATCGAGGTCGTCGGCGGTACCCGCCCGCCGGCCACCGGGGACCATGGTGTCATGGACTGGACCCTCGACTGGAGCCAGTGGACCCCTGGGACCGTCACCCAGGCCTGAGGACCTGCAGGCTGGCCCGTCCAGGAGGCTGCCTCGTCAGGCCAGGGCGCCGATCTCGGCTCGCAGCTCGGCGGCGGCCTGCTCCGGGGGGATGACGTTGATGAGCACCCCCGAGCCCAGCTCGAAGCCACCCGGGGTGGTGACCTTGGGCACGATGTGAGCGTGCCAGTGGTAGTCGCCGCTCAACCGGTACGGGGCAGAGTGGAACATGATGTTGTAGGGCACCTCGCCCAAGCGGCTGCGCAACGCGGTCAGTGCTCTCTGGATGGAACTGCCCACACCGGCCAGGTCCTCCAGGCTGGCCCGGAACAGATGGGGGCCGTGGTGGCGGGGGATGATCAGCATCTCGTAGGGCGAACCGCTCCAGAACGGGGCCAGAGCCACCACCCGGTCGTCGGTGTGGACGACGCGGTGCTTGGCCTCCTCCTCGGCATCGACAGCGGCGCAGAGGAGGCAGTTGCCCTGGAAACGGGCGAAGCCGGCCATCTCGCTGGCGGTCTCGCCGGGCACGAACGGCATCGAGAGCAGCTGGCCGTGGGGGTGGTGGAGCGACGCTCCCGCCTCCCGGCCCCGATTGACGACCGCCTGGCTGTAGCGGAGACCGGGGATGGCGGCATGCTCGACCATGCGGTCGCGCAGGGCGGCCATCACCAGGCCGGCGTGGGCCTCGCTGAGGTCGGCCCAGCTGAGATCGTGATCGGGACTGAGGATGAACACCTCGTGGATGCCGCTGGCCGGGGCCTGGGTGTACACCGGGCCCGGGTGGCTGACCACCATGGGCTCGTTCCCCTCGAACGCCGGATACTTGTTGGGCACGACCCGCACCTGCCACTGGCCGCTCGACCCGTAGCTCTCCAGAGCAGGCGGGGTGGCGTCCTCGTTGCCGGGGCAGAACGGGCAGGGCCGGGGCGGGCCACTCTCGACAGGCAGCACGCTGGTCAGGAACCCCGCCGGTCGCTCGGCGCGATCGCCCGAGATCACGACCCACCGGCCGGTGAGCGGATCCAGACGCAACTGACTCATGATGCGGAGCCGAGTGAGCACCCGGCAGGAAACGACATCACCATCACCGTCGAAGGTAGCGCCGTGGGAGGTGCAATGGGGGACAGATGGGGCGTGGGGTCGATTGGGGGACGTTTGTCCCAGGCGCCGCCGGGCAGCCGGGGGCACTAAGGTCAGCCGTCGTGCGCTCGGCGTGGGGCCAGCCGATCGAGCCTCGTGACCCGACACAGGTCAAGGGGGCGGCCCACGCCATCCTGGGCCAGCCCCAGTTCCGACCGCCGGGCCGGACCCTCCCCCAAAGGTTGGAACACTGGGTCGCCCAGCAGCTGTCGTCCCTCTTCGGCGGCGTCCACGGCGGGGGCCCGCAGCTCCCCCCCGTCGTCGTGGTGGTGATCCTGGTCGCCCTGCTCGTCATCGCCCTGGTCGTCATCGCCCGCCAGGGCGATTTCCGCCGGGGGTGGCGGCGGGCACGGAGGAGGTCGCCGGCGGTGATCGTCTCCGCCGACGATCTGGGCCTCCCCGCCGACGCCTGGCTGGCCCGAGCCGTTGCGGCCGAGGCCGCCGGCGACGGGCGAGAGGGGGTCCGCTGCCGGTACCGCGCCCTCGTCGCCGTCCTCGTCTCCTGCGGAGCGGTGTCAGAGGAGATCGGGCGGACAGCAGGTGAGTACCGCGACCTGGTGGAGCGAAGCGTGCCGGAGGCGGCGGCGTCGTTTGGAGCGGCCACGGCCACCTTCGAGGAGGTCTGGTACGGGCAGGTCCCCGCCGGAGCCGAGCAGCGGGATGTCCTGATCGCCGCCGCCCCGACCGTCACCGGCGCCGCCCGGCGCTATCGGCGACCGGGCGACACCAAAGCCGAGGTCGACGGGGCCGAGACCGTCGGTGTCGGATCCGACCGGTGACCGCCACCGCGAGTACCTCGCCGGGTGCCTCTGCGAGCCGCAGGCAGGGGGGAAGGCGGCGTCGCCATGTTCCGCTGCTGATCCTCGTCATCATCGCCGGCGCGGCCATCTGGGTCAGCGCCTCCGGCCCGGGCGGGGGCAATCCTCTCGACCCCGCCTCGACCGCCTCGGGGGGGGCCAAGGCCCTCGATCTGTTCGTCGGCCGTCTCGGTGGCAACGTCGACACCAGTGGGCGCCTTCCCGCCGCAAATCGCGGCGTGGCCCTGATCCTCGTCGACCGCCTGAGCGCAACGTCACGGCGGGGGGTCGACGCATGGGTGCGCGCCGGCGGAACGCTCGTCATCGCCGACCCGACCTCGGATCTGGCCGGGGTGGCCCCGGCGGAGGGCTCCTCCCCCAACGCCGGCGTGTCCAGCACAGCTACCCTGAGCCCGGACTGTTCGGCGCCGTGGGTGGCCGGAGTCGGCCAGATCGACGTCGGTTCGGTCGCCCTGCTCGCGGCCCCGCCACGCGCCACCGCCACCTGCTTCGATGAGGGCCTCGGCTTCTTCGCCATCGAGCGGACCGTCGGGGAGGGCACGGTCGTGTCACTCGCCGGCCCCGGCCTGTGGACCAACGGCCACCTGGGAGCCGACGACAACAGCGTCCTGGCCGCCGACCTGCTTGTCCCCCAACCGGGCGACACGGTGGCGTGGCTCACTGGACCGGTCGTCGGCGGCGGCCGCCAGTCGCTCATCGCTCTCCTCCCGGCCCGGGTCGACGAGATGCTGATCGGTGGCGTCATCGCCTTGGTCGTGGTCGGCGCGTGGCGTTCCCGTCGCCTGGGACGGCCGGTGAACGAAGAGGTGCCGGTCGTGATTCCGGGTTCGGAGCTGGTCGGGGCCATCAGCCGGCTCCTGGCCCGCAACAACCAGCGTCAGCACGCCGCCGAGTTGTTGCGCGACGAGCTCCGCCACGAGGTGATCATGAGGATGGCGGTCAGCCCGTCGATGGCACCCGAGGTGGTGGCGGAGATGGTCGCCAACCGGACCGGGCGTGATGCGACCGCCATCCAGGCCACCATGTACGGATCGGCCCCGGCCGACGATGGCGAGCTGGTCGACCTGGCCCGGACGGTCGAGGAGATCCGACAGGAGGTACGTGGTGTTCGCAGCTGACAGTCCGACGCCGGTGGCGTCATCACAACGTCTGCAGGGGTCCCCGGAGGAGGCCCTGTGGGCCCTCCGCCAGGAGGTGGCCAAGGTCGTCGTCGGCCAGGATGGGGTGCTGTCCGGGTTGCTGGTCGCCCTGCTGACCTCGGGGCACGTGCTGCTCGAAGGGGTGCCGGGCGTGGCCAAGACCCTTCTCGCCCGGACGCTGGCCTCCGCCGTCGCCCTCGACTTCGCCCGCATCCAGTTCACCCCCGACCTGATGCCGTCGGACGTCACCGGCCAGAGCATCTTCTCCTCGGACACCTTTCGATGGCGCCCGGGACCGGTGTTCACCAACGTGCTGCTGGCCGACGAGATCAACCGGACACCGCCCAAGACCCAGGCTGCGCTGCTCGAGGCCATGGAGGAACGCCAGGTCAGCGTGGAAGGTCACGCCCGGCCTCTCCCCGACCCGTTCCTGGTCGTCGCCACCCAGAACCCGGTGGAGTACGAGGGCACCTACCCGCTGCCCGAAGCCCAGCTCGACCGCTTCCTGCTCAAGCTCGTCGTGCCCTATCCCGACGCCACCGAGGAACAGGCGGTCGTGGCGCGGGTGGATGCCGGTCTCGACACCAGGGACCTGCCGGCCTCAGGGGTACGGCCGGTGATCGGACGCGGCGACATCCTCGACGCCCAGGCGCGGATCGGCGCCTTACGGGTCGACCCGGTCATCCACGGCTACATCGTGGCCCTGGCCCGAGCCACCCGCGGTCTCCCCACCATCTCGCTCGGCGTGTCCCCCCGTGGCGCCACCATGCTCCTGCGCGCCGCCAAGGCGTGGACCTGGCTGGCCGGCCGGCCCTTCGTCACGCCCGACGAGGTCAAGGACATGGTCAAGCCGGTCTTTCGCCACCGGCTCCGGCTCCGGCCCGAAGCCGAGTTGGAGGGGCTCACCGCCGACCAGGTGCTCGACGGCGTGCTGGCCTCGGTCCCGGTGCCCCGCTGAGTGCCCGGGGCGTGGTGAGCGGAATGGGGACCGTACCCGGGCGGCGCCGGCGCTGGCGTCCGGTGCCCACCGGTCGCCTCGCCGCGGCAGTCGGGATCGCCGCCCTGGTCACGTTGGTCGTCCCCCTGCCCGCCCCCTGGGGCCTGGTGGCGACGGTGGGCATGGTGGCCGCGGCCGGGGTGATCGATCTGGCCGTTGGGCTGGCACCCGGTCGGGTCGACGTGGAGCGTCATCTCCCTGTCGTCGTGTCACTCGGCGCCACCGCTGAGGCATCCTGGTCGCTGCGCCAACCCCTCCGCCGCTCCGTCCGGGTCGGTTTCTCCGACGAGCTGGCCCCGTCGCTGCGACCCGGTGTGCGCCGGGCCCGGCTGCGGCTCTCTCCCGGCACCACCCACCAGGTCCGCACGACGATCAACCCGTCGCGGCGAGGCCGGTTCGTGCCCGATGAGCTGGTGGTGCGCACCGACGGCCCTCTCGGGTTGATGAGCCGCCAGGCGCCCCGCTCGGCACCCCAGGAGCTGCGGGTCTATCCCGGTTTCGGGCCCCGCCAGGAAGCCGAGCTGCTGGCTCGGACGCGGATCGCCGAGATCGGGTCGTGCCGGGCCCGCATGGCCGGATCCGGCACGGACTTCGATCAGCTGCGCGACTACGGCATCGACGACGACGCCCGGCGGATCGACTGGGCGGCGACGGCGCGGGTAGCCCGCCCCATCGTGCGCACCTACCGGGTGGAGCGCAACCAGACGCTCATCGTCCTGTTCGACAACGGCCGGACCATGGCCGGCCGGGTCGCCGACGTGCCCAGGACCGAACACGCCATGGACGCGGTGTTGATGCTGACCGCGGCCGCCGCCCGCCTCGGCGACCGGCTGGGCATGACGACGTTCGACCGCGGGATCCGCTCCACGGTCGCTCCCGGCACCGGTGTCGGCCAGCTGGCCCGAGTCAGCGAGGCCCTGTACCGCTTGGAGCCCGAGCTGGTCGAGAGCGACTACAAGGCGGTGTTCTCCGCCACCTTGGCCCGGGTCCGCCGGCGGGCGCTGGTCTGCGTGCTCACCG
This sequence comes from Acidimicrobiales bacterium, assembly GCA_051000755.1. Taxonomy (GTDB): domain Bacteria; phylum Actinomycetota; class Acidimicrobiia; order Acidimicrobiales; family Palsa-688; genus JALZAH01. Next base: position 11,886 of record JBPCNZ010000071.1, read on the forward strand.
AACTGGCCGACGGGTCGCTCAGCGAGACGCTCCTGCCGGCCTTTCCCCTGCTGGCCCGCACCCACCTCGTCCTGATCGGCTCCGTTCGGGATCCCGAGCTCCAACGCTGGAGCGTGTCGGTGCCCGACGACGTAGAGCAGGCCTATCGCAAAGCGGCGGCCGCCCGGGCGCTCGAATCGCGCCGGGGGCTCAGCGCCGTCCTCCGCTCCCTGGGCGCCGTCGTCGTCGACGAGGGTCCGGGGGATCTGGCGCCGGCGTTGACCGACGCCTACCTGCGGGCGAAGTTCACCGGAGCTCTCTGAGCGCTCCTGGGCTCTGGTCTGCCGGGCGACCGTCCGCCGCCGTCAGGCGCCGGCGGCGGTCACGATGGCGTCCGTGGCGAAGCCGGCGAAGAGGCCGAGCAACAGGCCATAGGCCAGAAGGTTGGGCTTGCCCAGCTTGGAGGCCACCCCCAGGAGCTGGATGACGACGTAGAGGATGGATCCCGCCGCCAGAGTCAGGAACAGCACGCTCACCGCGTCGCTGGTGAAGCCGTGGCCGATGGCCGTCCCGACGAAGGTTGGCCCCCCGCCGATCAGGCCCATGGCCAAGAGGAACCGCCAACTCGGCCGGCTGTCGTCCAGGCTCCTCCCGGCGGTCAACGGGGCCACGATCCCGAATCCCTCGGTGGCATTGTGCAAACCGAAGCCGATCACGAGAAGGGTGGCCAACGCCACCTCGTTCTTGGCCGCCGACTGACCGATGGCCAGGCCCTCGGCAAAGTTGTGCAGGCCGATGCCCACGGCGATGAGCAGGGACAGGCGCCGGGCCGGGTTCCATGAGGCCAGGGCCCCGACCCGCTCGTCGACGCTCATGGCCCCGGGCCCGGAGACCGAGCCTCCCTGCTTGGCTCGGCGGGCCCTGGCCCCCATCCATCGCTCGTAGGCCACCAGCCCGAGAAAGCCCACGGAGACGCCGGCGATGAACAGAGCGCCGTAACCGAAGACCCGTCCCAAACCGCCGTGGTGAGCGTGGATGTCGCCGAGCGCGGTGTCGATGGGATCCCAGGCGTGGGAGAGGACATCCCAGATCAAGAACAGCAGCACGCCGATGGCGACGGCGTTGAGGAAGGCCCTCAGGGCCGGCATCGGGCGGCGGAGGCGGCCGATGGGCAAGCCGAAGAGGATGGTCACCCCGGCGATGAAGCCCAGCAGCAGCGTCTCAGCGAGTCCCATGGATCAAAACATCCTCAACCTTTGGCTTGCTAGAAACACTATCTTAGGGAAGCCGAACCCGCCAGGGGTCCTCACCGAGGCGGCCGGTGTAACCGGCAGCGGCCGCACGCGGCCCGAGCAGGCCGACCCAGGCGAAGAACACGATCTCCACCGCCACACCCAGCCCGACCCGCACCACGGTGGGCAGGCCGGAACCGGTCACGAAACCCTCGATGGCTCCGGCCACCGCCAGGGTCAGGACCACCCCGAAGAGCAGCACGACGGTGCGGCGACCTTCTTCAGCCAGGGCGCGACCTCGCGTACGGTCACCGGGGTCGATGACCGTCGTCCCCAGGCGGAGGCCGGCGGCTCCGGCCAGGATGACCGAGGTGGTCTCGATGAGGCCATGGGGGAGGATGAGGCCCCAGAACTTGCCCTGTTGCCCGGCGGCCGCGAACAGACCGGCGGCATCGCCGAGGTTGGCGCCGTTGTCGACGAGGAGGATGGCGGTCGGGATGCCGAAGGCGACACCGCCGGCGAAGGCCTCGGCCGCCACCCGCACGTTGTTGGTGTATACCTCGGTGGCGAAGGCACCTGCCGGTTCCGAGGAGTAGTAGGCGGCGAAGTCGCGGTTGACGTAGGCCTGGCGGACAGCCGCAGGCGTCGCAGCCGAGCGGGCTGCTGGCGAGTTGGCGATCCAGAGGCCGACCGCCAGGGCCGGGCCCAGGGTCAACGCCGCGGCCAGGACGAAGAGCCGGCGGACGTGCCAGAAGGCCGCCGGAAAGGTGGTGGTGAAGAACCGCCCGATCTGCGGTCGTTGCCCGCTGCGAGTGCCGTAGATGACGGCGGAGGAGCCCGCCACCAGGACCGACAGCTCGCCGAGCACGGCGGGGTCCGAAAAGGCGACCTGGGCGTGGGAGAGGTGGCCCGAGGTGCGCTGGTAGAGGTTGACCAGTTCCTCGAGCTCGGCGCCGCTCAGGTTCCTGTACCGCCGGGCCCGGGCGGTGAGCAGTCGGAGCCGTTCCCACGTCGGGCGGTTCTCCGCCAGGAACCGGTCGATGTCCATGGCGCCGAACGCTACCGTGAGGTCATGGAGCCGGGCGTGGCGAGGCGACCCCCGATCTCCGCTCCTGGATCCGAACCGGCCTCGCCGCTCATCACCCCCGAGGCCGTGGTCCTCGAGCTGCGCACGGCGGCGCTCGGTTCCCGGAGCCTGGCCAAGTTGGTGGACGTGCTGATCATCGCCGCCGGGGTGGGGATCCTTCTCTACACCGGCCTCCTGGCCGGCGCCGGCGAGACGCTCATCGTCGTGTTGGTTTCGCTCCTGTCCGTCCTGGCCCTGTTTGGCTATCCCGCCCTCTGGGAGTCGTTGTGGCGGGGTCGGACGCCGGGCAAGGCGGCGCTCGGCCTGCGGGTCGTCACCGACCAGGGATCGCCCATCGGGCCCCGCCACGCCATCATCCGGGCCGTGCTCTCCCCGGTCGATCTCATCGTCGGGGCGGAGTCGATGCTGCTGTCGCAGCGCGACCGCCGTCTCGGTGATCTCGTTGCCGGGACCGTGGTGCTGCGGGACAAGCCGGCTGCGACGGTGGGGACGCCGTTCTGGTTCTCGCCGCCGCCCGGGGCGGAGGCCTATGCCGAGTCCCTCGACACCGCCAGCCTGACCCGCAACGAGCAGGCCGTGATCCGTTCGTTCCTGCTGCGGTGGCGGGAGTTCGACGGTCCTTCCCGTCTCAGGCTGGCCGCCGGCCTGGCCGGCCCGCTGGTGCCCCGCCTCGGGGCGGCTCCGCCGCCGTGGTTGCCACCCGACCTCTACCTGCTCTGTGTGACTGCGGCCCGGCAACGTCGTGACCATGGGGGGGTCTCCCAGCCGATGACCCACGGGGCTCCGGGGCTCGGGCCCCCGCCCGCACCCGCACCCGCATTGGCACCCGCCGGACCGCCGGTGCCCACAGGGTGGGGCCATCCCGCCGGCGCCTCCCCGGCTCCCGCCACCTTCCCGCCCTCGGGCTCCCCACCCCCCGACCCGTGGCGCCCCGGGCCCGGGATCACCCCGCCGGCCTGACCGACGGCCGCCCCGGAGCGCCTCCCCTTCCCCGGTAGCCTGAACGACCGATGAGCGCCTATCTCGACCACGCCGCAACCACACCGGTGCGGCCCGAGACGGCGGCGGCCATGCTGCCGTGGCTGACCGGGTCGTTCGGGAACCCCTCCGGTTCCCATGCCGTGGCCCGCGCCGCCCGCCAGGCGGTGGACGAGGCCCGTGATGCGGTGGCGGCCGATCTGGGGGTGGATCCCGGCGGGATCATCTTCACCGCCAGCGGGAGCGAGGCCGACAACCTGGCCATCCTCGGTGTCGTCGCCCGGCGGCCGGGCCCGGTGGTGACCACCGCCGGCGAACACCACGCCGTCCTCCACGCCGCCCGTGCTGCGGGAGTCGAGGTTCGCGAGGTCCCCCTGACCCCGGCGGGGACGGTGGACCTCGACGGATTGGCCGCCGCCCTCGACCACACCGTCAGCGTGGTGTCGGTCATGGCCGTCAACAACGAGGTCGGCGTCATCAACCCCCTCGACGACGTCGTGGCCCTGGTCCGCCGGCGGGCCCGTCACGCCGCGGTCCACACCGATGCGGTGCAGGCCGTCCCATGGATCGACGTGGCCGCCCACAGCGCCACCGTGGATCTCCTGTCGATCAGCGCCCACAAGTTTGGTGGTCCCCAGGGCGTCGGGGCGTTGGCGATGCGAGGCGACGTGGTTGTGGGACCCGTCATCCACGGAGGGGGCCAGGAACGCGACCGCCGTTCAGGCACCCACAACGTCGCCGGGATCGCCGGGATGGCCGCCGCCCTCGCCGTCACCACCGCTACCAGGGCCGACGACGGCATCCGGGTGGCGGCGTTGCGGGACCGGTTGGTGGACGGCATCGTGGCCGGCGTTCCCTGGGCCACTGAGACCAACGGGCGTCACACCAAGGTGGCCGGGAACGCCCATGTCCGCTTCCCTGGCGTGGAGGCGGAGTCCCTCCTGGTTCTCCTCGACGAGGCCGGGGTGTGCGCCTCGGCCGGTTCGTCGTGCAGCAGCGGGGCCATGGAGCCGAGCCACGTGCTGGTGGCCATGGGCCTGTCCGGCCCCGACGCCCTGGCCAGCGTGCGCTTCAGCCTGGGTCCGACGACGACCGTCGCCGAGATCGACGAGGCCATCGCCGCCGTGGTGCACACCGTGCCCCGTCTGGTGCCGGCATGAGCCGCGTCCTGGTGGCCATGTCCGGGGGCGTCGACTCGTCGGTGGCGGCCGCCCTGCTGGTGGCCGAGGGCCACGAGGTGGTGGGGGCGACGATGAAGCTGTGGGGCGGTCCGTCCGACTCCGGCTGTTGTTCCGTCGGTGATGTCGACGACGCCCGGCGGGTGGCCCAGCAGCTGGGGATCGTCCACCACGTGTTCAACTTCTCCGCCGACTTCGATCGTCACGTCGTGGACCCCTACGTGGAGGCCCACCGTCGGGGGCTGACCCCGAACCCGTGCGTCGCCTGCAACCGTCACCTGAAGTTCGATCGTTTCTTCGAGCGGTCCCGCCAGCTCGGCTTCGATGCCATGGCGACGGGGCATCACGCCCGCATCGAGCGGGACGGCGACGGCCGCTGCCGGCTGGTCCGGGGGGCCGACGACGCCAAGGACCAGTCCTATGTGCTGCACATGCTGGACCAGGCCCACCTGGCGGGGGTCCTGTTGCCGGTCGGGGAGATGACCAAGGCCGAGGTCCGGGCCCGGGCGGCGGAGTGGGGCCTGCGCACGGCGGCCAAGCCCGACAGTCAGGACGTGTGCTTCATCTCATCGACGGGAGGACGCCAGGCCTTCCTGGGGGAGAGGATGGCCCTGCGGCCCGGCCGGGTGGTCGATGGCGACGGCGCCGAGGTGGGCCGAGTGGAGGCGGTGGAGCTGGTGACCGTTGGCCAGCGGCGGGGGCTGGGTCTGACCCCGGCCGGGGAGCGACGGTACGCGGTGGCTGTCGACATGGCGGCGGCGACGGTGACCGTGGGTTCCGAGGACGATCTGGCCGTCGGTGCCCTGGAGATCGTCGACGTGGGCTGGGTCGACGGCGAGCCCGCGGAAGGCACCGCAGTCACGGTGCAGGTCAGCGCCCACGGCGCGGCGGTCCCCGCCGTCTGGGAAGGTTTGGGGAATGACGCCGCCGGTGATGCGCACGGGCCGGTGGGGCGCATCCGCCTGGGCCCGTCGATACGCCGGGTCGCCGCCGGGCAGAGTGTCGTCATCTACGCCGGCGACCGCGTCACCGGTGGGGGCACGGCCACCTAGGCAGGACACGGAACGCTCACCGCTTGCTCATACATCATTCATCGGAGGCGATCATGCTTGAGCCCATGCGATGCAAGCGGCCCTCACTCGATCGTCGCCGGCGCCGGAAGGGCTTCACGGCCGTTGCCGGGGTGGGGACCGTCGCCCTGTCGCTGGCGGGGATGACCGCGTGCGGGTCCGGCGGCGCAGCCTCGGTCACGGGGATCCAGAAGATCAAGCATGTCATCGTGATCATGCAGGAGAACCGTTCGTTCGACAGCTACTTCGGCACGTACCCGGGCGCCGACGGGATCCCGATGAGCGGGGGCGTTCCCCAAGTCTGCTCACCTGATCCGGCCACGGGTGCCTGCGACAAGCCCTACCCCAACCATGCGGATGTCAACGGCGGCGGCCCCCACAGTCAGGTGAATGCCACCGCGGACATGGCCGGCGGGCAGATGAACGGGTTCGTGGCCCAGGCCACCAAGGCCAAGAAGGGATGCGCCAACCCCAACGACCCGGCGTGCACAAACTCGGCGGTGCCCGACGTGATGGGCTACCACACCGGGAGCGACATCCCGAACTACTGGACCTACGCCAAGGACTTCGTGCTCCAGGACCACATGTTCGAGCCGAATGCCTCATGGAGCCTGCCCGAGCACCTCTTCCAGGTCTCGGAGTGGTCGGCCCATTGCACCCAACATGACAACCCGGCCAGCTGCACCAACGCCCTGCAGAGCCCGGGGACGCCCCCCCGAGGCGCCAACGGTGGGGTCAAGAAGAAGCGCAAGGCGGCGACCACCACCACGAGCCCCGCCGGCGCCACCGCCGGGACCGGGGCGGGCGCCAAGTCGCCGATCTACGCGTGGACGGACATGACCTACCTGATGCACAAGGACAAGGTCAGCTGGGGCTACTACGTGGTCAACGGCACCGAGCCCGATTGCGAGAACGACGCCGCCGTCACCTGCGCGCCGGTGAAGCAGAACGCCAAGACCCCCGGCATCTGGAACCCGCTGCCGTACTTCGACACGGTGAAGGCCGACAACCAGCTCGGCAACATCCAGTCGGTCGACAACTACTACAAGTCGGCCAAGGCGGGGACGCTTCCGGCCGTTTCGTGGGTGGTGCCGTCCGGAGCCGTCAGCGAACACCCGCCGTCGGCGGTCAGCTACGGCCAGACCTATGTCACCAGCCTGATCAACGCGGCCATGGCCAGCCCGGACTGGGGTTCCACGGCCATCTTCTTGGCCTGGGACGACTGGGGCGGCTTCTACGACCACGTGAACCCGCCGGCGGTCGACGAGAACGGCTACGGCCTTCGGGTCCCGGGCATGGTGATCAGCCCCTACGCCAAGGCCGGCTACGTCGACCATCAGACGCTCAGCTTCGACGCCTACGACAAGTTCATCGAGGACGACTTCCTCCACAGCCAGCGTCTCGATCCCCGCACCGACGGTCGCCCCGATCCGCGCCCCGACGTCCGCGAGAACGTCAAGATCCTGGGCAACGTGGCCGCCGACTTCAACTTCGCCCAGGCGCCGAGGAAGCCGGTGATGCTCCCCGTCCACCCCCAGACGACCCTCACGGGCACCCCCACGCCCAGCCAGCTTTCGCCTGCGGCCAAAGCGCCCGACGGGGACGGGTAAGCGAACGGATCGGCGTTGACCGGCGCTAGGTTCGGACGATGAGCACCACCTCCGAACGCACGCCGTTCGTCGCCGGTTCCCTCGCCGGCAAACCCGTCCGCCGAGTGGAGGACGCCGCCTTGCTGACCGGCCGCGGCACCTACGTGGACAACCTGCGGGTGTCGGGGGAGCTGCGGGCCACGTTCGTGCGGTCGCCGTTCGCCCACGCCGAGATCCGCTCGGTCGAGGTGGCCGCCGCGGCCCGGATGCTGGGCGTGGTCGCCGTCTACACCGCGGAGAGCCTCGCCACCCCGGGCTGGGCCGGCTTCATGCAACTCCACCCCGACGTGATCCGCCCCTCGCTCGCCGCCGGTCGGGTCAACTTCGTGGGCGACACCGTCGCCGTGGTCATCACCGAGACCGAGGCCCAGGGCGTCGACGCCGCCGAGCTGGTCGAGGTGGACTACGAACCCCTGCCGGCGGCGGTCGACATGGAGGCCGCCCTGGAGCCCGGGGCGCCCGTCCAGTTCGACAAGGTTCCCGGCAACCTGGTCGTCGGCTCCCGCGACCCGGCGGGGGCAGCGGTGCTCGACGGCGCCGACGTGGTGGTGCGGGGCCGCTTCGAGAACCAGCGGGTGGCGGTGGCGCCCATGGAGGGCTCCGCCGTCCTGGTCGTGCCCGGCGACGGGACCGGCACCGGCCCCGAGCTCACCGTGCACCTGGCCTGCCAGATGCCCCATGGCTCGCAGGCCCAGCTGGCCGGGCTGTTCGGGATCCCCAAGGACCGCGTCCGGGTGATCGCCCCCGATGTCGGCGGAGCCTTCGGGGCCAAGCATCTCTGCGCCGAGGCCGTCGTCGCTGTCAGCGCCGCCCGGCTCCTGGGTCGGCCCGTCCGGTGGGTGGAGACCCGCTCGGAGAACATGGTCTCCATGCCCCATGGTCGCGGTCAGGTCCAGTACATCGAGTTGGGGCTCAAGCGGGACGGCACCATCGTCGGCCTCCACTGCCGGATCGTCGGCGATGCGGGGGCATACGCCGGATTCGGCGGGATGCTCCCCGGCATGATGACCCGGATGATGGCATCGGGCGTCTACAAGATCCCCAAGATCTCCTTCGATGTGGCCGTGGCCCTGACCAACACCACCACCATGGGCGCCTACCGGGGGGCGGGTCGCCCGGAAGCGGCCGCCTTCGTCGAGCGCATCATGGACATGGCGGCCGACGAGCTCGACATAGACCCGGTCGAGCTGCGCCGCCGGAACCTGATCCAACCGGGCGACTTCCCCTACACCACCGTGACCGGCGCCCACTACGACAGCGGTGACTACGGGGCGGCCCTGACCGAGGCCCTGCGCCTGGCCGCCTACGACGACCTTCGGGCCGAGCAGGCCTACCGCCGCCGCCATGGTGATCGCAGGCAACTCGGGATAGGCGTGGCCGTCTACGTCGAGGTCACCGGGTCCGGCGGCAGCGAGTACGCCATCGTCGAGGTCGACGACGACGGCGGGGCCACCGTGTCGGCGGGGACGTCCGCCCACGGACAGGGCCACGCCACCGCCTTCTCCATGCTCGTCGCCGATCGGCTGAACATCCCCATGGAGCGCATCCGCTACGTCCAGTCCGACACTGCCGTCGTCGCCCGGGGAGGCGGGACCGGTGGGTCCCGGTCACTGCAGCTCGGCGGCAACGCGGTGGCCGAGACGGCCGTGATGGTCGCGGAGCGGGGCAAGGCCCTGGCCGCCGAGATGTTCGAGGCCGCGCCCGATGACATCGTCCTCGGCGCCGACGGGAGCTTCGGCGTAGCCGGCGTGCCGGCCCGCAAGCTCAGCTGGGCCGAGGTGTCCCGGGCCGCGACCGATGCCGGCGAGCCCCTGGTGGTCGAGCACGACGGCCACCAGGACGGCCCCACCTTCCCGTTCGGAGCCCACGTGTCGGTCGTCGAGGTCGACACCGAGACCGGACTGGTCACACCGCTGCGCCACATCGCCGTCGACGACTGCGGGCGCATCCTCAACCCGCTCCTGGTCAACGGCCAGGTCCACGGCGGCCTGGCCTCGGGGATCTCCCAGGCCCTGTGGGAGCAGTTCGTCTACGACGGCGAGGGGAACCCCCTCACCGCCACCCTCGCCGACTACGGCATGCCCAGCGCCGCGGAGCTGGTCAGCTTCGAGCTGGGCCACACCGAGGTGCCCTCCCCCCTCAACTCGATCGGGGCCAAGGGGATCGGCGAGTCGGCCACCGTCGGGTCCACGCCGGCGGTCCAAAATGCGGTCGTCGATGCCCTGAGCCATCTCGGCATCCGCCATGTCGACATCCCCTGCACCCCCGAGCGGGTGTGGCGCGCCATCACCGCCGCCCGAGCCGGACACCCAGCGCCGGCGTGGAGGGAGCCGCCGGCGGTGTTCTCGACCCTGCCGGTGTCGGAGCAGGCCGATGCCGACGCCGAGGAGGAGGCGGAGGACTTCACCCTCTGAGGGCTCTGTCGGTGTTGTCACCGACGGTTATCGTCACCGGCATGAGCGTCGGGTCGAGCAACGAACAAGCCGCCGCCCGGGTGGCCGAGCTGCGGGCCGCCATCGGATACCACACGCAACGGTATTTCGTCGAGGACGCCCCCGAGATCCCCGACGCCGACTTCGACGCCCTCGTGGCGGAGCTGGCCGCCATCGAAGCCGAGCACCCTGAGCTGGCCGAGGCGGACTCGCCCACCGAGCGGGTGGGGGGTGCCGTCTCGGAGCTGTTCACCCCGGTCACCCATCGCCTGCCCATGATGTCGCTGGACAAGACGACCAGCGCCGAGGAACTGGTGGCGTGGGGCAAGCGCATGGAGCGGTACATCTCGGGTGAGGTGCACTTCGTGTGTGAGCTGAAGATCGACGGGCTGGCCATGAGCCTGCTCTACGAACAGGGGCGCCTGACCCGGGCCGCCACCCGGGGCGACGGGGTCACCGGCGAGGACGTGACGGCCAACGTGGAGACGATCGACGTCATCCCCCACGAGTTGGCCGGGGAGGCGCCCGAGGTGGTGGAGGTCCGGGGTGAGATCTACATGGCCACCTCGGCGTTCGTACGGCTCAACGAACGGGCCTCCGCGTCCGGCGCCCGGGTCTTCGTCAACCCTCGCAACGCGGCGGCGGGTTCCCTGCGCCAGAAGGACCCGACCATCACCGCCACCCGGGAGCTCGGTTTCTGGGCTTACCAGGTCGGCGCTCTGACCGGCGCCGAAGCCTTTACCAGCCACCACCAGACCCTGACCTGGTTGACCGACGCCGGGTTCCCGGTCAACCCCAACATCCGGGTTCTCGGCACCCTCGACGAGGTCTACGGCTTCTGCCGGTCCTGGACCGAGCACCGCCACGAGCTCGACTACGAGATCGACGGGACCGTGATCAAGGTCGACGACCTGGCCCAGCGCCGGGAGCTGGGCTCCACGTCCAAGGCACCCCGGTGGGCCATCGCCTACAAGTTCCCGCCCGAGGAGCGAACCACCCACCTCAACGGGATCATGGTCTCCATCGGTCGCACGGGGAAGGCCACGCCGTTCGCCATGCTCGAACCGGTGGTGGTCGGCGGGGCCAAGGTGGGTTTGGCCACCTTGCACAACGAGGACCAGGTCCGGGCCAAAGACGTCCGTCCCGGCGACACGGTGGTCGTCCGCCGGGCCGGCGACGTCATCCCCGAGGTGCGCGGCCCCGTCCTCTCGGCTCGACCTGAGGGCACCGAGCCGTGGACGTTTCCCACGGTGTGCCCATCGTGCGGCCAACCGCTCGTCCGCCTCGAAGGGGAGAGCGACACGTTCTGCGTGAACGTCGACTGCCCCGGCCAGCAGGTGCAGCGCATCTCCCACTTCGCGTCGCGGGGGGCGATGGACATCGAGCACCTGGGGGAACGCACCGTGTACCAGTTCACCAAGGCGGGCCTGCTCGGCGACGTGGCCGACATCTACCAACTCGACTTCGAGGCGGTCGGGGCGTTTGAGGGCTGGGGCCAGACGTCGATTGACAACCTGCGCACCGCCATCGACCAGTCCCGTTCCCGTCCCCTGGCCAACCTCCTCGTCGGGTTGTCCATCCGTCACCTGGGCTCCACCGGCAGCCAGGTGCTGGCCCGGTCCATGGGCCACCTGGATCGGATCCTCGAGGCTGAGGCCGAGCCCATGGCGGCGGTGGAGGGCGTCGGGCCGGTCATCGCCGCCAGCGTCCGGCAGTTCTTCGACCTGGAGCGGAACCGGACGGTCGTGGAGCGGCTCCGGGACGCCGGCCTCAACTTCGAGGGCCCGGGCGGGCCGGCGCTGCCCCAGGTCCTCGCGGGCCGGTCGGTGGTGGTGACCGGGACCCTCGAGGGTTGGTCCCGGGAGGATGCCGAGGACGCCATCAAGGCGCGGGGCGGCAAGGCGCCGGGCAGCGTGTCGAAGAAGACGACCGCCATCGTGGCCGGCAACGAACCGGGGGCGGCCAAGTTGACCAAGGCCGAGGCGCTCGGCGTCGCCGTCCTCGACGAGGCCGCCTTCGCCGCTCTGCTCGACCACGGTCGCCTCCCCGGGGAACCAGACGGTTAGAAAGGTTCGGGGCGGGGACCCGGAGCATCCGCGAGGGGTGAGGGGGCGCGCCGCTAGCGTCGGCGACCGTGGCACCCCTGCGCATCGATGAACAGGTGGGGCGTGTTCTGGAGAGCCGGTACCGTCTCACCCGCCTGCTCGGCACCGGCGCGTCGGCGCACGTCTACGTGGCCGATGACGTCCGCCTGCGCCGGCAGGTCGCGGTCAAGGTCCTCCGGCCCGGGCTGGCCGGTGACCGGGCCTTCCTGCGGCGGTTCCGGGCCGAGGCCCAGGTCGTCGCCGCCCTCCGCCACCCCAACATCGGCCGGGTCTACGACTGGGGCGAGGACGACGGGGCCCCGTTCCTGGTCATGGAGCTGCTCGTGGGCGGCAGCCTGCGGTCCCTGCTCGACACCGGGTACCTGCTGTCGCCGGCCCAGGTCCTGCGCCTCGGCATCGAAGCGGGCAGCGCCCTCGATCACGCCCACCGACGAGGCCTGGTTCACCGCGATGTCAAGCCCGCCAACCCCATCTTCGATGACGAGGGTCACGTCAGCGTCGCCGACTTCGGCCGGGCCCGGGCCCTGGCCGAGTCGACCTGGACCGAACCGGCCGGCGCCGTGGTCGGCACGGCCCGCTATGCCGCCCCCGAACAGGTCCGGGGCAACGCCCTTGATGCCCGCGCCGACGTCTATGCCCTGGCCCTGGTGCTGGTCGAGGCTGCCACCGGCCGGGTGCCGTTCGCCACCGACACCACCCTCGGCACGCTCATGGCCCGGGTCGAACAACCCATGGACGTCGGCGCCGACCTGGGCCCGTTGACCCCGGTGCTGGAGGCGGCCGGCACCGTCCACCCGGCCGACCGGCTGGACGCGGCCGGCCTGGTGGACGCCCTGCGGGCTCTGGTCGACCGGGTGCCACCTCCCGCCCACCTGCCTCTGGTCGATCCCCTCGACGCGGGCCGGCCCGAGCGCGATGCCGACCCGACGGCGATCCCGGGCGGCCGCCCCGTCCTCTTCGACATGAACCGGGTGCCGGCCGCGCCACCCGACACCGGCAACGGCCTCGGTCCCGCAGCGGCGACGGCCGGCGGCACCCTCTCCGGCACCCTCTCCGGCACCCCTCGGCCCGCGCCAGCCGTTGATCCTGCTCCCGGCCACGATGGCGGCGATCCCCCTCCCCGACGCCGTTGGCGCCGTTGGCGTCGGGCGATCATCGTGGCGGTCGTTGTTGCGGTGATGGGGGCGGCGGTGGACGTCGGGCTGGCCCTCCGGCCCCAACCCACCCACCCGGTACCGGGCCTTCGGGGGGACAGCGAGATCGCGGCCCGCCAGGCCCTCCACCCCCTCCACGTCGGTCTGCGGGTCGGCAGCCAGGTCTTCGACCCGAGCGCACCGTTGGACACGGTCATCGCCCAACGGCCCTCGGCGGGCCGGATCAGCGAAGACTCCTCGGTGACCGTCACCCTGTCCAGGGGACCACGACCCGTCGCCGTTCCGACCGTGGCCGGCAAGTCGCTGGCCGATGCCACCACCGCCCTCACCTCCGCCGATCTCAAGGTGGGTGTCGTCACCCCGGCGACCTCCCTGACCATTCTCAACGGCAGTGTCATCAGCGCCAAACCCGACCACGGGACGCTGCTGCCCGGCCAGGCCGTCGACCTGGTCGTCTCCTCCGGCAAGCCCACCGTGCCCGTCCCCGCCCTGACCGGGTCCAGCGCCGGCTCCTACTCGGGGGCTCAGGCGGCGCTCACCGCGGTCGGGCTGTTGTCGAGTGAGGGCCAGCAGTTCTCCGACGCGGTGCCGGCCGGCGAGGTCATCGGCACCAACCCCGGCCCCGGCTTCCCGGCGCCGGTGGGCAACACCGTCGTGGTCGAGGTGTCCCGGGGGCCGGACCTCGTCACCGTGCCCGCGGTCGGCGGGTCGACGGTGGCGGCGGCCAGCGCCGCCCTGAGCGCGGCGGGGTTCTCGGTCACCGGTGTGAGCGGCAACCCGACGGCGCCGGTGAGTGGAACCTCGCCGTCGGCAGGGTCCCGCGCCCATCGGGGCTCCGCGGTCCAGATCGCCACCCGTTAGGGCCCGGTTTGACCGGTTTGGCGGCCGATGGACCCCGGCGATCGCCCCTTCCCGGGGTCTATCGCTGACCTACACTGAGCGTGGCCCCCGAAGGGTTGAGGAGGGCGTCGGGTGTTGCGGTGATCCCCAGCCACCGCCGGCGCCCGTCGCCCCCCCTCAATGCTTCGGGGGCGCCTCCGCGTCGGCGTCAACTTCTGGCGGGAGCCCTGGGCGGTTCCGCCGGGACGGCCGGGGAGGTCCTACTCGGTGATGGCGTTGATGCGTTCGGCGACCTCGCTGCCGAGCGGGTCCGCCCCGCCGACGATGCCCGCCGACTGCAGGGCCAGCAGCTTGGTGATGTCGCCATCCACCTTGATCCGACCCCCCATGAAGGCAGTCATCACCGCCTGGGGATCGCCGTCGACCAGGATGGCCCGGGCGGTGGTGTAGTCCACGGTCAGGGTCAGGTCGGCGTCGTCGAGGTGGGCCACATCGAGCTCCAGCTCACCGGCGGTGGTGTCCAGGTGGGCTTGCACGGCGCCGTCCCCGAAGGGGACGTCCTTGACGATCAGGTTCATCTTCACCGGGATGGGGATCTGAGGCGCCCGACCCTGGTACTCCGCTCGAATCTTGTGCGCTTCGCTCACCCATTCGTCGCTCAAGAACGCATACTTCGCCACGGATGCAACCCCTCGTTCGTCGTCGGTGTCCCTATGGGCGAGCCGACCGTAGCGCAGGCAGCGCCGGGGCCCCCGCCCTGCGGCGTCCGCTGCATCGCCGGTGGCCGGGAAGGGAGTCGGCCCCGGCGTCCTACCATGACAGCCATGACGACCCCGATCACGACCGAGGACGTGGCCCACGTGGCCCGCCTGGCTCGGTTGTCGCTCACCGACGAGGAGCTCGAGCGTTACACCGAGCAGCTGGCCGCCGTGCTCGGCCACGCCGCCGATGTCGCCGCCCTCGACACCGAGGGCGTCGCCCCCACCGCCCACCCCCTCCCGCTGGTCAACGTGCTGCGCGACGACGTCGTCCGCCCGTCGCTCGACCGGGACGAGGTCATGGCCCAGGCGCCGGCCGCCGAGCAGAACCGCTTCCGCGTCCCCCGCATCCTCGGGGAGGCACCATGAGCTTGCCCGGGGAGCCATTCCCCGAAGCCCCGTTCCCCGAAGCACTGGCCATCGCCGGGGCCGTCCGCGGCGGCGAGCGCCGGGCCACCGACGTCCTCGAGGAACACCTGGCCCGGGTGGCCGCCGGCGAGGGCGCCATCCACGCCTTCAACCTGGTGACCGACGAACGGGCCCGGGCCGAGGCGGCCGCCGTCGACCGTATCGTGGCCGACGGCGGCGATCCCGGACCCCTCGCCGGCGTGCCCATCGCCTTGAAGGACAACCTGTGCACCCGCGGCGTGGCCACCACGTGCTCGTCGAGGATGCTCGAGGGCTGGCTGCCCCCCTACGACGCCACCGTGATCGGCCGGCTGCGGGCCGCGGGGGCCGTCGCCGTCGGCAAGACCAACATGGACGAGTTCGCCATGGGCAGCTCCACGGAGAACTCGGCGTTCGGGCCGACCCGCAACCCCCATGACCATTCCTGCGTTCCGGGCGGCTCGTCGGGGGGCAGCGCCGCCGCCGTGGCCGCCGGGTTCGCTGCCCTGGGCTTCGGGACCGACACCGGCGGGTCCATCCGCCAGCCCGCAGCCCTGTGCGGGGTGGTCGGGGTCAAGCCCACCTACGGATTGGTGTCGCGCTACGGGCTGGTGGCGTTCGCCAGCTCCCTCGACCAGATCGGCCCGTTCGCAGCGACGGTGGCCGACGCCGCCGCTGCCCTCGATGTGATCGTAGGCCACGACCCGTGCGACTCGACATCGCTGCCCGGCGATCCGCCGCAGGCCGCCGCCCGCCTCGGCGCCGGTGTCGAGGGCCTCCGGGTCGGGGTGGTCAGCGAGCTGATCAATGCCGAGGGCATCGGCTCCGACGTGGTGGCCCGAACCCGTGACGCCGCCGATGCTCTGGCCGCGGCCGGCGCCAAGGTCGACGAGGTGGCCGTGCCGGCGGCCGTCTACGGGCTGACCGCCTACTACCTGATCGCCCCGGCCGAGGCGTCGTCGAACCTGTCCCGCTACGACGGTGTGCGCTACGGCCGGAGGGACGAGGGTTCCGACATCACCGAGATGTATCTGCGGACCCGGTCGGGCGGGTTCGGGGCCGAGGTCAAGCGGCGGATCATGCTGGGCACCTACGCCCTTTCCGCCGGGTACTACGACGCCTACTACCACAAGGCCCAGCAGGTCCGGACCCTGATCATCAACGACTTCACCGCCGCCTACCGGGACTTCGACGTGCTGTTGGGCCCGACGGCACCGGGGACGGCTTTCCCTCTCGGGGCCAAGACCGCCGACCCGCTCATGATGTACCTCAACGACGTGTGCACCATCCCGTCCAACCTGGCCGGCCACCCGGCGATGAGCGTCCCGTTTGGGACCGGCAGTGACGGTCTGCCGCTCGGGGTGCAGATCCTGGCGCCGGCGCTGGGCGAAACCGTGATGTTCCAGGTGGCCGCCGTCCTCGAAGCAGCCGCTGCTCAGCAAGGAGGAGTTGGGGAATGACCTCCACCGCGACCAAGACGATCTGGGAGACGGTGATCGGCCTCGAGGTCCACACCGAGCTGCGGACCGAGACGAAGATGTTCTGCGGGTGCCGCAACAACTTCGGCGACGAGCCCAACACCTCCGTCTGCCCCGTGTGCCTGGGCCTGCCCGGCTCCCTGCCGGTGATCAACCGCCAGGCGGTGGAGTTCGCCATGCAGATCGGGGCCGCCCTGCACTGCACCATCGGGGCGTCGCTGTTCCACCGGAAGAACTACTTCTATCCGGACATGCCCAAGGACTACCAGATCAGCCAGTACGACCAGCCCATCAACGGGGAAGGGTGGTTGGAGCTGCCCGGTGGCAAGCGCATCCGCGTCGAGCGGGCCCACATGGAGGAGGACACCGGCAAGTCCACCCATGTCGGGGGGGGCGGGCGCATCAGCGGCGCCGACCACTCCCTGGTCGACTACAACCGGGCCGGCGTGCCCCTGGTGGAGATCGTCAGCCACCCCGATCTTCGGGGAGCGGACGACGCCGGGGCCTACGTGGAGGAGCTGCGGTCCATCCTGGTGGCCACGGGGGCCTCGGACGGGAAGATGGAGGAGGGTTCGCTGCGGGTCGACGCCAACGTGTCGATCCGCCCGGTCGGCTCCGAGACGTTCGGCACCCGCTGCGAGATCAAGAACATGAACTCCATCCGTTCCCTGCGCCGGGCCATCGACTACGAGGTCGCCCGCCAGATCCAACTCGTCGAGGGTGGCGGCCGGGTGGTACAGGAGACCCGGCACTGGAGTGAGGACGAGGGCCGGACCAGCTCCATGCGGTCCAAGGAGGAGGCGTTCGACTACCGCTACTTCCCCGAACCGGACCTGGTGCCCGTCGATCCGCCCGCGTCGTGGATTGCGGCGGTGGTGGAGGCGCTTCCGTCGCTGCCCGCCGAACGGCGGGCCGCGGTGGCGTCCGTCTCGGGCATGGCCTCCGACGCCGATGCGGTCGTCACCGTCGTCGCCCTCGACCTCGACCGCCTGGTTTCCTCCGTGGTCGACGCCGGCGGCGACGCCTCCCTGGCCGTCAAGCGCCTGGCCAACGAGATCGCCGCCGACGTGGAGGGCGCCGCCAGACTGGACCCAGCGTCCTTCGTCGGACTGGTGGCCATGGAGTCCGAGGGCCAGCTCACCCCCGCCCAGGCCCGCACCGTGCTCAAGGAGCTGCTGGTGTCCGGGGGCGATCCGGCCGCCATCGCTGCCGATCACGGCTTCCAGGCCATGGCTGCCGACGACCTGGCCGGGGTGGTCGACGACGTCATCGCCGCCCACCCGGGGGAGTGGGACCGCTTTGCCGCCGGCGAGGACAAGCTCACCGGCTTCTTCATCGGCAAGATCAAGGCGGCCACCGCCGGCAGTGCCGATCTCAAGGCGGCCAGCGGGCTGCTGCGGGCCCGTCGCTCCGGCTGACCTGGCCCGGTTGACCTCTCCGACTTGGTAGGGTAGGTCCCATACCGACCGGCCCCCTGGCCGTCGGTCGCCGGTTCTTCCGGTGGGACCAGCGGCGACTCGGGGAGGAACACCCGGACCGACCATCGGCCCATTCCCCCGACTCATCGCATTGGAGCACTTCACGTTGTCCCCATCCTTCGCCGACCTCGGCGTACCCGCCGTGCTGTCCACGGTCCTCGCAGCCCGTCACATTGACGAACCGTTCCCCATCCAGGCGGCGACCCTGCCCGACGCGCTCGCCGGTCGAGACGTGTCCGGCCGGGCGCCGACCGGGTCGGGCAAGACCCTGGCCTTCGGCATCCCTGCCGTGGTCGCCGCCAAAGCGGCGCGCCGCGGAGCCAAGCGCTCCCCGGCCGGTAGTCCCTTCGGCCTCATCCTGGTCCCCACCCGGGAGCTGGCCGCCCAGGTGCAGACCGCCCTCGAACCCCTGGCCGACGTGACCGGCCTGCGGGTCACCTCCATCTACGGCGGGGTCGGCTACGGCGGCCAGCGAGCCGCCCTCCGCAAGGGCGTCGACATCGTCGTCGCCTGCCCCGGGCGCCTCGAGGATCTCGTCGCCCAGGGTGACGTCGACCTGGCCCATGTCGGACTCGTCGTCGTCGACGAGGCCGACCGTATGGCCGACATGGGCTTCCTCCCTGCGGTGCGCCGCCTTCTCGACGCCACCCGCGAGGACCGCCAGACCCTGCTGTTCTCGGCCACCCTCGACGGCGAGGTCGATGTCTTGGTGAAGCGCTACCAGCACCAGCCCCGCCGCCATGAGGTGGTGGCCGACGAAGCGGACGCGGGGGAGGTGCACCACGTGTTCTGGAGGGCACCAACGGAGCGCCGGGTGGCGCTGACCGCCGAGGTCGTCAGCGCCCACGCCCCGGCCATCATCTTCTGCCGGACCCGTCACGGGTCGGACCGCCTGGTCAAGCGCCTGGCCCAGGCCGGGGTGAGCGCCGCTCCCATCCACGGGGCCCGTAGCCAGCCCCAGCGGGACCGGGCCCTCGCCGCCTTCAAGGGTGGCGCGGTCCAGGCCCTGGTGGCCACCGACGTAGCCGCCCGAGGGATCCACGTCGACGCCGTGGCCTGCGTGGTGCACTACGACCTTCCCGCCGACTCCAAGGACTACGTGCACCGTTCCGGGCGGACCGGGCGGGCCGGCGCCGACGGCGTGGTGGTCAGCATGGTCGGCCCCGATCAGGCCAAGGAGGTCCGGACCCTGCAGCGCCAGCTGGGCTACGCTCAGGACCTGATCGCCCCCAACCCCTCGGCGCTGCCCGCCTCCGCGCCGTTCGTACCCCAGGTGGCCACGGTCGAGCCTCGCCGCCCCCAGTGGGAGCAGCGCCGCCCCGGCGGTGGTGGGGGCGCCGGGAGTCGGCGGCGGGCGGCGGTCGGCGCCGGGCGCCCCCACCGCTCTGGCGGCGGTCGACCCTCCGGCGGCGGTCGGCCGTCCGGGGCCGCGGTCGCGGCCGGCTCGTCGAGCGGCAGCGGGCGCTTCCGCACCAACCGGGGCGGCAGCTCCGACCGCCGGGGCGCCTCCTCACGCTGATGGCCTGACCGGGGGGCGGACGCGCCAAGCCCCGGTCAGTCGCCGGGAAGCGTCGACGGCGAGAGCGGCAGCGAACCCGGGGTGGGCGCAGCGGTGACCGGCGGGCTGGTCGACTGCGGCCCGGTTGCCGGCGGGTCGAGGCTCAGGTCGACGTTGCCGGCCAGGTCCCGGGCCGTCACGGTGACGTGGCGGGCAGAGCCATTGACCGTGGCCGCGCAGGTGATCGATGCTCCGATGGCAACGACCGCAAGAGGATGCGTCCCGCAGTCGGCGGTGATCGACGAGCGCAGTTGGGCACCGAACTGGCGGTCGATGGCCGCCGCCGTCTCGGGCGTGGAGATGAGGGCATCACTCGGCTGCCAGTGGACGTCACCCTGCCCGTCGCTCACCGCCGCGGTGATGGCGAGGGGCTGGCTGTCGATCTCGGTCGAGCAGCGAAACGTGGTTCCCCGACGGTTGGCCTGGCCTCCCGGGCAACGCACCGGAGGGGCGGGGATGCCAAGCCGGTGGGCCAGCCCGGTGGAGATCTGGTTGTTCAGCTTGGCCGCGTCGATGGTCGCCCCCGCCCCCTGGCTACCGCAGCCGGCCAGCGTGCCTAGGACGACCGCGCCGACCACGACCGCCCCGGCGACCCAGAGGGGCCGCCGCCGCCTGTCCAGGGGGGCGAGGTGCATGGAGGGGGAGGCTAGGAGACGGTGCTGGGGGGAGAGGGCCCGTTGCGGTACGTCACGACCCTGTGCCAGACTGACCGTGTGACCGCTGGGCCGATCGTCCTCGTACTCATCACCTGACGCACGCCGACCTCTGCGCGTGCGTCCTACGACCTCCCACCGGGAGGTCGTTTTCTTTTCCCCGAACTCCCCACACCGAGGATCACCATGAAGCTGACTGGAGCACAAGCGCTCATCAAGAGCCTGGAGATGGAGTCGGTCGAGGTGATATTCGGGCTGCCCGGAGGTTGCATCCTCCCGGCGTACGACCCGATCCTCGATTCCCCCATCCGCCATGTCCTCGTCCGCCACGAGCAGGGTGCCGGCCACATGGCGGAGGGGTACGCCCATGTCACGGGGCGCCCAGGGGTGGCCATGGTGACCAGCGGGCCGGCGGCCACCAACCTCGTCACCCCGCTCTGTGACGCCTACATGGACTCGATCCCGATGGTGGCGATCACGGGCCAGGTCGGCCGTCGGGTGATCGGCACCGACGGGTTCCAGGAGTGCGACACCGTCGGGATCACCCGTTCGGTGACCAAGCACAACGAGCTGATCATGGACCCCGAGGAGATCCCCCTGCTCGTCCGCCAGGCCTTCCACCTGGCCACGACCGGCCGTCCCGGCCCGGTGCTGCTCGACGTGCCCAAGGACGTCCTCACCTCCGAGGTGACCTGGTCGTGGCCGAGCGACGCCGATGTCATCGCCTCCCTCCCCGGGTACCGGCCGACCCTCAAGGGGCATCCTCGGATGATCAAGGAGGCGGCCAGGATGGTCCTCGGTGCCGAGCGCCCCGTCATCTACGCCGGTGGGGGCATCCTCAAGGCTCGGGCGGCCGAGGCCCTCCGGGAGCTGGCCGAGCTCATCGACGTGCCCGTGGTCACCACCCTGATGGCCCGGGGGGCGTTTCCCGACGACCATCCGCTGTGCCTGGGCATGCCGGGCATGCACGGCAACTACACGGCCATCACGGCCATGCAACAGTCGGACCTGCTGATCACCCTGGGGGCCCGCTTCGACGACCGGGTCACCGGCCGGGTCGACTCCTTCGCACCCGACGCCCAGATCATCCATGTGGACGTGGATCCGGCCGAGCTGGGCAAGATCCGCCGCCCCGACGTCCCCATCGTCGGGGATTGCCGGCAGGTCATCATCGAACTGGTCAAGGCCGTCCGGGGCCTCCTCGACGGGGGCGATGCCTTCGGCGACCGCCAGCCGTGGCGCAGCCGCATCTCCGGTTGGCAGGAGCGTTACCCGCTTCACTACGACCCGTCGGGGGAGGGCGACGCCCTCAAACCGGAGTTCGTCATGGAGCAACTTCGTGACGCCGCCCCCGACGGCACCGCCCTGGTGTCGGGCGTCGGCCAGCACCAGATGTGGGCCAGCCAGTACTGGAAGTTCAACGAGCCCTACACCTGGATCAACTCCGGAGGCCTGGGGACCATGGGCTTCTGCGTGCCGGCCGCCATCGGCGCCAAGGTGGGTCGGCCCGACCGCACGGTCTGGGCCGTCGACGGCGACGGGTGCTTCCAGATGACCGCCCAGGAGCTGGTGACGGCATCGAGCGAGCGGATCCCGATCAAGGTCGCCATCCTGAACAACGCCTATCTGGGGATGGTCCGCCAGTGGCAGGAGATGTTCTACGAGGAGCGGTACTCCGAGGTCTACCTCTCCCCGGACCTCCCCGACTACGTCAAGTGGGCCGAGGCCATGGGGTGCGTCGCGTTCCGGGTGGACTCCCCCGAGGACGTGGCACCGACGATCGAGAAGGCCAACGCCATCGACGACCGCCCGGTCGTCATCGACTTCCGCACCGACGCCCAGGAGAAGGTTTTCCCGATGGTGCCCGCCGGGGCGTCCAACAGCGACGTCGTCGTCCACCCGTCGCAGGGCGGCGACGACCGAGAGGTCATCCAATGAGCCCCTCTCCCAGCCACCAGGTCCTGTCGGTGCTCGTCCAGAACCGCTCCGGCGTTCTGGCCCGGGTCTCGGGCATGTTCGCCCGGCGGGGTTTCAACATCATCTCCCTGGCCGTCGCCCCCACCGACGATCCCGACATGAGCCGGATCACCATCGTCATCGATGTGGCCCAGACCTCGGTCGAGCAGATCACCAAGCAGTTGTTCAAGCTGATCAACGTGGTGAAGATCACCGAGCTCGACGCCGACGCTGTCGAAGGGGAGCTGCTCCTCGCCACCGTGCGAGCCCGGCCCGAGCAGCGGGGTCAGGTCATCGAGCTGGTCGGCCTCTTCGGGGGCCGGATCATCGATGTCGGGCTCGACGCCCTGACGGTGATGCTGGCCGGTGATCCGGCCAGACTCGACGACTTCGAGGATCTCGTGCGACCCTACGGGATCACCGAATTGCAGCGCACCGGAAGGGTGGCGTTGCCCAAACTCGACCGCCAGGCGGGAGCCCGCCTGCGTGAGGTCACAGGAAAGGCGAGCTGAGGCATGGCGGCAAAGGTGTACTACGAGAGCGACGCGGACCCGGGTCTGATCGCTGATCGCAAGGTGGCCATCGTCGGTTACGGGTCGCAGGGCCACGCCCACGCCCTCAACCTTCGGGATTCAGGGGTGGACGTGCGGGTGGCGCTGCGGCCCGGCTCCGCCTCGGAGGCCAAGGCCACGGCCGCCGGCCTGGCCGTGACGTCCATTGACCAGGCGGCCACCGAGGCCGACGTGATCATGATCCTGGCCCCCGATACCGAGCAGCAGGCCATCTACCGGGCATCCATCCAGCCTCACCTGCAGCCCGGCGACGCCCTGTTGTTCGCCCACGGATTCAACGTCCGCTTCGGGCTCATCGACGCCCCCGACGGCGTCGACGTGGCCATGGTCGCCCCCAAGGGCCCCGGTCACCTGGTCCGGCGCACCTACGAGGGGGGTGGTGGGGTGCCGGCCCTGATCGCCGTCGAGGCTGACGCCTCGGGCAAAGCCAAGGATCTGGCTCTTTCGTATGCCAATGCCATCGGTGCCACGCGTGCCGGGGTCCTCGAGACCACGTTCGCGGAGGAGACCGAAACGGACCTCTTCGGTGAGCAGGTCGTTCTCTGCGGCGGCCTGACCGCTCTCATCCAGGCGGGGTTCGAGACCCTGGTGGAGGCCGGCTACCAGCCGGAGTCGGCGTATTTCGAGTGCCTCCACGAGGTGAAGCTGATCGTCGACCTGATGTACGAGAACGGGATCGCGGGCATGCGCTATTCGATCTCCACCACGGCCGAGTACGGGGACCTGACACGCGGCCCTCGGATCATCACCGACGCCACCAGGGCGGAGATGCGCAACATCCTGGCCGAGATCCGCTCCGGCCAGTTCGCCGAGGAGTGGATCAAGGAGAACAAGGACGGCCTCACCAGGTACCACCAGTTGCAGGAGGCAGGCAAGGCTCACCCGGTGGAGAAGGTCGGCGCCGAACTGCGGGCCATGATGCCGTTCATCTCGGCCGGCTCCAGCCGGCCCCAAGACGTCTCCGGTGGCTGAGCCGGTCCCCCGGGCCGGCACCGCTCGGCGAACCTTCGCCGACTTCCCCGTCGGCACCGAGGTCGACCTCGGCAGCTTCACGCTGAGCGCCGAGGACATCATTGCGTTCGGAAGCCGTTACGATCCCCAACCGTTCCACACCGATCCAGACGAGGCCGCCTCCGGTCCCTTCGGGGGCCTCATCGCCAGCGGCTGGCAGACGGGCGCCTCGGTGATGCGGCTCTACGTCGACGCCATGCTGGCAGGGACGGACTCGCGGGGCTCACCTGGCATCGAGAACCTCCGGTGGCTCAAACCGGTCCGGCCCGGGGATGTGATCACCGCGGTCGTCAAGGTCGTCGATGCCCGCCTGTCGACCTCGAGGGAGGGTCGGGGCACCCTCACCCTGGAGTGGGAGGCCCGCAACGGGGACGGTGACGTCGTGCTCACCATGGCCGGCCGGGGACTGTTCGGCACGCCCCCCGCCGGCGACGACGGGATCAGGCCTCCGGGGTGACCCCCACGGGCCGGCCTCGGGTCATGGCCACCAACTGGGCGTAGGTGGCGGGGAACACGGTGTGGGGTGTACCAGCCGCGGCCCATACGGTCGGGTAGGCAGCCAGGTCCTCGTCGACAAGCGTGGGGAGCGGGGTCGGGTGGGCCACGGGGGCGACCCCGCCGATGGGCTGGCCCGTCGCCGTTCTCACCTCCGCCGCCGTTGCCCGCCGCAGGGAGCCGGTGCCCTGGGTAGCAGCGACGAAGCCCAGGTCCACGCGGTGGGCGCCGCTGGTCATGATCAGCAGGGGCCGGACGTGCTCGCCTCCGCTCGGATCGGCGGCCATGAAGACGAGGCTGTTGGCGATGGCTCCCACCTCGCAGCCGAGAGCGGCCGCCGCCAGTGCCGCCGTCGTCGCCGCCGCCTCGAGGTGACGGACCTGGGCGCCGGGGGCGGCCGTGGCCAGGACCCGGGTCACCGACTCGACGTTGGGATGCACGCTCATTGCCGCAGAAGGCTCAGCGCCGGCGACCGTGGGCCAGCGGCCGGCGCCGGGCCCGGACCCGGACCCGACGGATGGTGATCAGGGCGACGATGCCGAGGATTGCGGCCGAGACCGCGGCCGGCCACAGCGAGCCCAGGCTGTCGCCCCCTCCAGAGCTGAGGCCGGCGAGGAGCCCCCCCGGGGTGCTGGCGGCCGCCACGTGGTGCGCCATGGCCGACGCCGGGCCCGGAGCCGGCACCGGCACCACCGTGGTCGCGGGGCTGGACGGGGGTGCGAGCTCAGGGAGGTGGACGCTGGGGAGAGCGTCCGCCGTGGGTTCGGCCCCTGGTGGCGTGGCGAAGCCCAGGTCGAGCAGCATCTTCGCCGTCTCGTCGGGGTTGACGCCGTGGAGGACGACGGCCAGCATCGTGCGCCCGTTGCGGGTCGCCGCCGCCGTGAGGCAGACCCCCGCCTTGTCGGTGAAGCCGGTCTTGACCCCGACGGCACCGGCGTAGGTGCTGAGGAACGCCCGGTTGTGGCTGGCCAGGTTGTAGACGGTGGCGTTGGGCCCGGTGTAGCGGAGGGCGGGAGCGGCGACGATCTGGGCCAGACGGGGAACCGACAGCAGGTCGCGCCCGACGATGGCCAGGTCACGGGCGCTGACCAGGTTGCCCCCGTCGATGCCGTGAGAGTCGTCCAGGCCGGAGGGGTCGTGGAAGACGGGGCCGTCCTGCATGCCGATCTGAGCGGCCGCGTCCTGGAGGACGGGATCGAAGTTCTCGGCCGTGCCCCCGATCTTCTCGGCCAGCGCGTAGGCGGCGTCGTTGGCCGAGATGATCAGCAGCGCCTGGATCACCTGGTCGAGGGGCCAGACCTCACCGGCTTTCATCCCGATCTTGTCCGGCTCGACGTTCTCGGCCCGGGCGCTGATGGGGATCGGTGTCGCCGGGGCCAGGTACTCGGTGGCGACCAGGGCGGTGAGCATCTTGGTCAGGCTGGCGGGGGACAGGAGTTGATGGTCGTTGCTGGCGTCGAGGATGCGACCGGTGGTCGTGTCGACCAGCACGTAGGCCTGGGCGACCGGGGGCGGGGCCGGGGCCGGCGCCGGGGGCGACGCCGGGATGGGGGCAGGGGCCGGGGCCGGGGCCGCCTCCGGTACGGCGCCAGAGGCGCTGACGCTGGGCAGCAACAGCATGATCATGACCGCCGCCAGCGCTCCGCCGGCGGGCCGCCACCAAGGGCTGCGCCGGTCACACCGCTGTCCCCGACGGGGTTTCCCCCCCGGGGTTGGTGGTTTCCGAACGATGGAAAACTCTAGCGAACGGCCGTCGGGGTTCCAGGCACCCGGTACGGTCATGGTCGTGGACGACGACCTCGAGAGCGACGGCGCTCGAGCCGCCCTGGTCGATCTGCGCCGGGCCCGCCGCCGCCGGCGGACCCAGGACTTCGATCCTTTCGACGCCCTGTACAAGGTGTACATCACCGCCGTCCTCCTCGGCGTGGCCGTCTGGCTCCTCTCCGGGGTCACCGGTGATGTCCGCGTCGATCACGCCACCGTGCTCCGGGTCATCCAGCGCGGCCCCCAGATCGTCGGGGCGGTCATCGGGGTCAGCTTTGCCGTCGGGATGCGATCCGGGGGTCGGGGCGGCCCCTTGGTCATCGAGGCTGCCGATGTGCGCCACGTCCTGCTCTCCCCCGTCGACCGGGCCGTGGCCCTGCGGCCCGTCGCCATCCGCCAGCTCCGATTCGGGACCGTCGTCGGGGCCGGCTCCGGGGCCCTGGCCGGCCTGCTCGCCTTCCGACGCCTCCCTGGCGGGTTCGTGGCCTGGGTGGCGTGCGGGGCGGGCGTGGGTCTGGTGGCCGCCACCGCCTCGCTCGGGCTGGCCATGGTGGTGGCCGGGCGGCGATGGGGCCGCTGGGTGGGATCGGGCCTGGCCTTGGTGGTGGGGGGCTGGTTCGGGGCCCACCTCGCCGCCCAGACAACAAAATCGCCAGCGAAACCGATGGGCCAAA
>JBPCNZ010000072.1:0-78720 GCA_051000755.1 Acidimicrobiales bacterium
ACCGCAGGCGCCCGGGTGTGGCGGCCGGAGCGCGGCGGACCAAGCCGGTGGCACCGCGAGGGGTCTACGAGCGTCGCTCAGGCGACTTGGGGCACCGGCTCGGCCGGCCGGCCCCAGCGGCGGTGACGCTCGGAACGCAACCGGGCCCGTTCCCGTCGCAGCCGCTCGCGCATGGCCGGGTCGGAGCCGTGCTCGTTGCGCCAGGAGAGGTAGGCGTGCAACCGTCGGGTGAGCACGCCGTGGTTGGGGTGGTCGGAGTTGTTCAACACGAAGTCCCGCAATGGCCCGAAGTGGCACTCGATCGGGTTCGCCCACGACGAGTAGGTGGGCGTGAAGCACAGCTCCACATTGTTCTTCGCGCACCAGTCACGGATCTTGACGCCCTTGTGGGCGTTCAGGTTGTCCAAGATCACGTAGATGGTCTTGCCGTCGGGGCGAGCCGCCCGACAGGACTTCATCGCCGCGAGGGAGTTGTCGATGCCCTTGCGGGCCCGGACCACACCGAAGAGCTTGTCCTCGCCCATCGAGTAGCAGCCATGGAACTGACGGACCCCGCAGTTCTTGTGGTAGTTCGCCCGCAGCCGCTGAGGTTTCTTGACCGCCGCCCAGCAGCAGCCGCCGATCGGGTGGATGGCCAACGGCCCGAACTCGTCGAACGCGAACACCCGGTCGGGGTGCCTGGTGATCACCTCTTCGATCCGGTCCAACTTGGCCTCCTTGTCAGGATCGTTGGACTCCTTCCAGGTCTTGGTCCGCTGGAACGTCACCTCGTGGGCCTCCAGGATCTGGCGGAGACGCTCCCGGCCGATCACGACCCTGCGAACGTCGTTGTTCCCCAGGTACTCGCGCAGCTTGCGGACCGACCAGTGCGTGAACGGGCGTCCCGCCTTGGCGGGGCGGGCGGTGGCCGTCTCGACGATGAACCGCTCCTCGTCAATCGTTATCCGGCGGGGACGGCCACCCGCCCTGCGAGGGTCCAGCGACGCCATACCCGACTCGTTGAACCGGTGGATCATCTCCCGAACCCGGTCCGGGCTGGTCTGCACCAGCCGGGCCAGCACCTCGACGGTGTTCCCGCTCGCCGAGCCGAGCACCACCAGCGCCCGGCGATAACGGACAACATCAGTCTGGCCCTTGCCTTCGCCCTTGCGGACCAACCGCTGAAGCTTGCGGCCCTCCTCGTCGGCCAACCGGCGCACCCTCACACGCTGAGACATGCCCCCACGATCGCGGCCCACGACGCTCAGGTGGTGGATCATGACGACCAAGATGACGAGACCAATCAGGACCAACACCCAACCGAGCACCCGATGCCGGTCAGGGCACTAGGCGGGCGGCGGAACGGTTGGCAGGCTGGTAGCGATGGCCTCAGACCCCAACAGCGTGGAGATCCTCTCCCGAGCAGAATGCTTGAGTCTGCTGGCGGGTCGCCCCGTAGGCCGGGTGGCGCTCACCGCCAAAAGGCTTCCTACGATCCTGCCCGTCAGATACGGTCTGTCCGGCCAAGACGTGGTCTTCGCCGCCGGGATCGGCTCGCCATCCGTTGCTGCTGCTCACGAGTCGGTGATCGCGTTTGAGGCGGACGGCGGCGACGTTGCGGACGGCTCGGGTTGGACCGTCTTGGCGCTCGGTGTGTCTCGCCGGGTCGACGAGCGTGACGCGGACTGGCAGACGATCTCGGCTCTCGGCTTGCACCGCTGTGGGGACCGTCACGCCGCGCCGGTGATGCGCGTAGCGACCGATCGTCTCTGCGGCCGGCGCCTGGACGAACGTCTCGGCTACCCAACACAGAAACCTCTCGCCCTCTTGGAGCGGATCATCGCCGCGTCGAGCAACGAGGGGGATGTGGTGCTCGACCCGTTCTGTGGATGCGGGACGACCATCGACGCCGCACAGAAGCTCGGGCGCCGCTGGGTCGGCATCGACATCACCTACCTGGCCGTCGACCTCATCCGCAAACGTCTCCGCCACACCTACGGCCCCGACATCGAGGGGACCTACCGGGTGCGGGGCATCCCAACCGACGTGGAAGGTGCCCTGGAGCTGTTCCGAGACAATCCGTTCGACTTCGAACGCTGGGCCGTGTCGCTGGTCAACGCTCAACCGAACCAGAAGCAGGTAGGCGACCGTGGAGTGGATGGCCGGGTGCGCTTCCACGCCGGCAAGAACCTCCTCGGCACGCTCCTGGTATCGGTCAAGGGCGGTCGGCAGCTCAACCCGGCCATGGTCCGCGACCTGGCCGGGACGGTAGGCCAGGAACGAGCGGACATGGGCCTGCTCATCGTCTTGGACGAACCCACCCGCGGCATGCGCGACGTGACGGGCCGATCGGGGACCTATGTCAACCCGTTCAACGGCAACGAGTACCCCAAGCTCCAGATCGTCACCGTGCCCCAGCTCCTGGCCGGGACCAAGCCGAAGATGCCCGAGGCCATCCTGCCGTATGTTCAGGCGAAGGCCCGGGGCGGCGGGGACCAGCTTTCATGGGACGTGACGTGACCGAAGTGCGTACTGTGGCAAGCACTCAGCTAGCATTTTGGTCAAACTGACCCACTACCGGATGTTTAGTATCGCTCGTAACACGATACAATGGAGAGAGGTCCGAATGTTAGGGCATCGCCGATTGGAGGGAACCCGACGATGACTGACCATGAGCACATTGGCACTGACCAGAGAGACTTGACCCCGCGAACGATCGTGCTCGGGCTTGATGGGTCCCCGACGAGCTTCTACGCGACTCGCTGGGTCGCTGCGCTCGCTGCTGGAATCGGGGCGCGGGTGGTCTTGATCAACGCTGCTTCGCCATTCGATGGTCTCGTCCACGACAGCATCCGATTCGATCCCGGCAACTGGCGTCAAACGCGACGCAGGCATCTCCATGATGAGTGGGCCGAACCTCTCAGGGAACTTGGTGTGGACCACACGAGCCGCCTGGTGGAAAAGTCCGCCGGGACTGCGCTGCTCATGGTGGCCGCCGAGGAAGACGCCGATCTCATCGTGGTAGGGATCCATCAGCATCGAACCATCTCCGGAACACTCAGCGCTCACCTGGCCTGCCACGCTTCATGTCCTGTTCTTGCCATTCCGTTACCCGCCCGCGGCTCCCACGTCCCGGAGGCGAACTTACGATGATGACCTTGAGCCAGCTCCTGGAGTCGTCGACACTCCCGTCTCCTGATACCGCCAATGGTCCTCACGAAGGATGGCAAACCTGAGCGTGCTGCGCTCCCCAGGAGCTCCGGAACGCGTTTTGGCCTGCTTGTTCTCGTTGCCCACAAACGGCGGCGAAGCCAGTCGGACCAACAGCTCGTCACCAGACTGGCGCGTCGCCGGCCAGGCCCGCGGCCCAGGTCGGATAGACGACCCGTTTGGGCAGCAGCCGCCAGCGGGCGTCGACGAGACCGATCGCTGCGGCCAGGAACCCGGGCAGGACCCATCCCGGCCCGACCCGGGCACCCGTTACCGCGCATGCCACGACGGGCACCACCACCGCTGCGACCCGGTGCCCGACGCTGAACTCCGTGCTGGCCGCGCGGGCCGGCACGGTCGTGTTCGATCTGGACAGTCGCGGTCGGGCCGTGACCGCCACGTTGAGGGGAACGGAGAGCGCCCCGACTGTGACCCCGATCGCCGCGCCGGCTGGACTGAGCATCAGAGATCGATCTCAGCCGCTGTCGCCGGTTGAGCGGATGCCCCGGTCCACAGCTGCGACGACTTCGGCGGCGGTCACCCCCAGCGGCCCGGCCAGGCGCTCGGCGAGGGCGGGGTGCAGCGGCCGGGCCCCGGTGGTGATCAGGTACAGGTAGGACATCGAGACGCCCGCTGCTTCGGCGACCGCAGCGTTGGTCACTCCAGCCCGGAGGCGCAGGTCCCGAGAAGGAGGCCTCCTCGGCCGATCGTGTGGTGGTCAGCTCCAGGGGGTCGACGTCGAGGGCGGCGGCCAGGGAGGCCAGGCGGGCGGGGAAAGGGACACGCCGTCCCTTCTCATAGGCGATCAGTTGGGACGGGTCGCTCCGATCAGGGCGCCGAGGGCGTCATGGGAGAGGCCCTTGGCCCGGCGGGCCTCGAGCAGACGCTGCGGGTCGAAGTTGCTCACCCTCTCGGACACGGTGTGACCAACGGTACGTGACCGGAAGCCCACAGTCGTCGCTATTGGCGGATTGACCAGCTGAAGGAGGACATCGGCGTGGCACGGTGCCCCAGGCTGCACCAGCACACGAGGGTCTTGCCGACTAGCTGCTCACGGGCGTCGTCGAGCAGTTCGGCCTGGTCTGGGTGGCAGATCCACGCCTGGTAGGCGTCCACCGCCTGCTGGGCGGTCAGTGAGGGCCCTACCCGATCAGGGTTTCCCAGCGCGTCGGCCGTCCCACGTGCACGGCGTCTGGGGGCATACGCCAACCCTTGGTACGTCGACGCTGGACACGGCAAGCGACATTCTCGGGACCCCGATCTTGGTTGATGATTGGCGGTGCCGTGGGGGTCCCGAATGACAGAGCCGGTGACGAAGACCACGAGCCCGACCATCAAGGAGAGGGCCAGGAGGTACTCGGCGAGCTTGGGATGCGCTGATGGGTGGCACCGGCCGCCATGGCGTCGGCGGAGGTGGGCGCACAGTTCCCGTCCTTGGCGATCGCCCACGCCGGCCGCCACGCGGCCAGGACTACTAACGCGACACAGACCGCCATGTCGAGGGCGGTCAGCGGCCATCCAACCCACGCCCGCCATGGGTCGACAGGGATGAGCCTCCGAGGTCGAGTTGCTCGGCGGGTCTTCGGTCACGGTCAGCCTCCGACCATCGGTTGTAGAACCTTGAACTGCTGGCGGACGATGGATTTCAGCTGCGCGCTCCCTTCCCTTGTTCATGCCCCCACCTCTGGTTCCGCCTGCTGGAGCGGTGCAGCATCGACGAGTGCTCCGTTCTCATGTTCGTCACCGGTCGGCGGCCCTCCGGTGCACACCCTGCTATGGGGAAGCACGGCGGCTCGCAACTGGTGGAGCGGCCCGGTGTCCGACCGCAGGTGTGGCCGAAGGGTCAGCCACCGTCGCCAAGACACCGCTCTCCCCTCCGTGGAGCGACACGCCGGCGGCGGTCGAGAACTCCCTGGCTGCGCTCAACGGATATCCCAGGGAGCGTCAGCGTCGATGGGCTCGTGGTCGGCGTAGTCGTCCGGCCAGCTCTGCTGATGCCATCGGGCCCAGTAGGGCTGTCGTTAAGGAGGGTGGCACCAACCGACAAGTAGCAGCGCTGCCGAACCCCGGCCCTACGTCACCACCAACTCATGCCGCAACATCGGGCTCTGGTGAATTGTGCCGCTGCGGATTGAGACTGGCCTTTGCTCTTGTCCGTTCGACCCGCCGTCGGCGGAGGGTGCGCAGGGCGAGGTAGCTGACAAGGGCAGCGGTGAGGGCGCCAATGGCGGTGCTGCCCCAGCGTTGAACCCAGTCGTGGGCGAAGTACCCGGCGAGGATGACGGTCGGTGCCCAGATGGTCGCGCTGGTGACCGAATAGGCAAGGACCCGGCGGTAAGGGATGTGGATGGCACCGGAGACGCTCGGTAGCAGAGCCCGGATTGGGCCTACGAAGCGACCGGCGACCAGAGTCGCCAGGCGTTCGTCTGCGACCCGTCTCCGGGTGCGGTCCAGTTTCTGCGGGGTGATCCATCGGCGGACGGGGGTGCGTTGGAGAAGCCTGAGTGTGCGGTCCCCGCAGAGGTAACCGAGGCTGTCGCCGACGATGGCGGCTGTGGTGGATACGGCGAGGAGAAGGGCGAGGTTGAATCGGCCGGCGGCGGTGAGGTAGCCGCCGAGGATGAGGACGGCCTCGCCGGGTAGCACGATCCCGGCCGCGAGCCCGGATTCGGCGATGATGAACGCTACGACGATCATGAGGAGTACCGGGTCGGAGAAGACCCCGAGCTTGTCGACGAGTCCGCTCATGGCGATACTGGCCCGAGCCCGGCACAGTTGGAGTGAGACCGGAACGGAACGGGGTCGGTCTCGGCGGCGGCAGGAGCCCGCTGGGGCTCTCGTGTCGCGACGGTTGGGTCGATGATCACTCTTGGGCGGGGGGCGAGGGGGAGGAGGATGGACTCGCAGCACTGCGGGCTGACGAGCACGCCGAGACCTTCATCGGTGCCGGCTGCGCCGGCCGCGCCGAGTGCTGTGTTGAGGCGAGCTTGGATGGTGGCCAGGGTGGTCGGATCCAGGTCGGCTCGGAGACGCTTGATGGCGATCTCGGATAGTCGGCCGAGATACCGCCGGTCGGCGTCAGTGAGATGACGGCCAGGAGTTGTTGGCAGCAGGATCATCACCGACGGCTCGGCGACCCTGTCGGCGAGGGTTCGTGGCTGGTTGGTGATGAAGGTGGCGAGGACGGTCATGGCGGGCCTTTGCGGATCGGCGATTGGAGCGCTGAGTCCATTGGAGCCGCGGGAGGTGGGGCGAGCTTGGAGCCGGCATGGAGACCACATGGAGATAGCCAGGGTGGGCAGGGACGTCAGGGGGACCGTGGGCTTGTCTTCAGGGGCGGTTGGCCTTAGGAGACCCCCCGGGCGGACGCCATCGGACGGTTGCTCTCGTGGCGTCGAGAAAGACTTGGGTGACGTCGGCATAGGCGTGGTGGAGATCGCCTTCGATCCGAGTGGAGACATCTTCGATTTGCCTGCCGGTCAGGTTGTCGTCGATATCGACTCGTGCGGCTACGAGCAGCTCGTGAGGCCCCATGATCTGGGTCATGAGCTCGACCACCGAGGTCACCTCGGGATAGGCCTCCAACATGGAGCGGACCCCGTCTCGGACCGCAGGCTCGGCTGCTTGGCCGACGAGGAAGCCTTTGCTGTCGTGGATCAGGACGACAGCCACGACCATGAGGAGGACTCCAATAGCGAGTGAGGCGGCGGCGTCGTAGAAGGCGTTGCCGGTCGCTTGGTGCAGGCCGATGCCCACGGCCGCGAGTCCCAGCCCGACGAGGGCCGCGCTGTCCTCGATCGCTACGGTCTTGACGGTCGGGTCCGTGGTCCTGTTGACGTGCTGGAGCAGCGAACGGCCCTTGATCCTTGCTTGTCGTTTCAGCTGACGGGCGGCTCGTAACCAGGAGACCGCTTCGAGGATGACCGATCCGGCGAGGACACCATATTTGATGGTGTAGCTTCCGCTGTGAGTCTCGGGATGCAGGAGTGACACGACGCCGTCGACGATCGAGAAAGTGCCGCCGGCGACGAAGATGCAGACTCCGGCGAGCAGCGAATAGAAGAAGTGTTCTTTGCCGTGACCGAAGGGGTGGTCCCGGTCGGCAGGCCGGTCGCCACGCTTGATGGCGATGATCAGAAGTGCTTGGTTGCCCGAGTCGGCGATTGAGTGGGCGCCTTCGGAGAGCAAGGCCGACGACGCGCCGAGCAGACCGGCGAGGATCTTTATCGCGGCGATAGTCAGGTTGGTGACCAGGGCGACGAGAACGGTTCCGAGGCTCTCCTCGCCGTCGTCGGCCCTTTCCGAAGCGGTGCTCATGCGCCTGGGCTTCGACATCGACCGAGGGCAGGAGGCGAGGTCGCCGGGGAAACCTCGAATCGGCGCGGTAGGCGGACGATCGCTCTGGTCCCGCCACCCTTCGGATTGGCTAGCTCGACCGTGCCTTTGTGGGCGGCGACCAGTTCGGCGGTGACGGTGAGGCCGATGCCGCTTCCGGCGATGTTGGCGTGGTCGCCGCGATGGAACCGTTCGAAGACGTGTTCGAGCTCGCCGTCGGGGATGCCGGGCCCGGTGTCGGTTACCTCGAGGACAGCGTCGTCGCCTTCGGTGCCGACCCGGAGACGGACCGTGCCGCCGGCGGGCGTGTATTTGATGGCGTTGACAATCAGGTTGGTGGCGATCTGGTGGAGGCGGAGGGGGTCACCGTCGACGGCGGTCGGTGTCAGATCCTCATGCCATGCCAGCCTGGCGTCCAGCGCTGAGCGGCGCTGGGCGGCGGCCGCGGTGGTGGCGATGTCGGCCAGGTCGACGGTCTCGATGTGAAGGTTGAGGGCGGCGGCTTGGGCAGCGGCGACGGTTTGAAGGTCCTCGACAAGGCGTCCGAGACGGACAGTCTCTTCATGCAGGGAGCCGACGGCTGCCTCGGTGAGAGGAGTGACGCCGTCGAGGAGGGCTTCGATCTCGCCTTGGAGGACGGCGACGGGTGTCCGCAGTTCGTGGGCGACGTCGGTAACCAGCGCCCGGCGTAGTTCCTCGTGACGGTCGAGGTCGGCGACCATCGTGTCGAACGCGCGGGCCAGCTCGCCGAGCTCGCCGATGCCAGGGCGCCCCCCGACCCGAACATCCTCGACGCTGGCCCCCCGGGCTTGCACGGCGGCGGTGAGGCGTCGCAGAGGGCGGACGATCCGACCCGATACCGCCACAGCGGCGAACAGTGCCGTTACGGCGGCGATCCCGGCGGCGGCGAGCACGGACTGTTCCAGCCCGGAGCGCAGCTGGCGGTCAGCGAGGGACAACGGCTGGGCGGGCTGGGCCAAGGCGATGGTGCCGATCGGCCGGCCATGCAGGCTCAGGGGACGGGTGGTGACGTGGCCGGCCGGGCCGCCGGGGGCTGGGTGGTCGACGATGACGGTCCCACCGGGGGCGACGATACGAACGCCGATGCGGTTGTCGTCAGCCAGGGCTTCAACCGGTGCCAGGTCGGCTCCCGACCAGGATCGGCTCGAGGCGAACGCGTTGACCGCAGCGGCGGACAGCGCGCCGGCACCGGCCTGTTGTTGGCGTTGGGCCGTATTGTTGACATCGGCCCGGTCGACGAGCGCAACGATGACCGCGAACACAGCGATCGAACCGACCGCGACGGCGAGGAACGCGGAAGCCAGGCGAAGCGTGAGAGGACTGGCCCGCCTCCGCCGATCAGTGGTCACAGGCCCCGTCACGGGTGAGGCCGTTCAGGGTCACGGTCCACCCCGAGGCGGTAGCCGCCACCCAGGACGGTCTGAATCAACCTGGGGTCACCGGGGTCGACCTCGATCTTGCGACGAAGGTTCTTGATGTGCGAGTCGATGGTCCGCTCGTAGCCTTCGAACTCGTAGCCGCGTACCCGGTTGATCAGCTCGTAGCGGGAATACACCCGGCCCGGGTGCCGGGCCAGGGCGACCAGCAGTCCCCACTCGGTGGGAGTGAGCTCCACTAGCTCATCATGTACGGTCACCTGACGGCGTTCCTCGTCGATCACGATCCTCTCATCGCCGTAGGACCGGGCGGACGTTGCGCTGGCGGACCCCGATCCTCGCCGCCTGAGCACCGCTTGTACCCGCAAGACCAGCTCTCGTGGGCTGAATGGTTTAGTCAGGTAGTCGTCCGCGCCCAGCTCGAGACCGGCGACACGGTCGGATTCGTCGCTGCGAGCGGTGAGCATGATGATGGGCACGTCCGAACGAGAGCGCAGCTCGGTGGCGACGGTCTGGCCGGACACGTCGGGCAAGCCCAAGTCGAGCACGATCAGGTCCGGCTCGATCCGCCCGGCCAGGGTGATGGCTTCCGCACCGGAGCCGGTGGTGAAGACCTCCATCCCTTCGCGTTCGAGGTAGGAACGGACCAGGTCGCGGATCTTGATCTCATCCTCGACGACCAGCACCAAAGCGGCCACCGTCGTTCTCCTCATCTCGGCGGGTGAAGCGTAGCCGCCATGCCATCCAGGCCACCCCGGTAACAAAGACCGTCCACGACACGATCACCGCAGCCCAGATCATCGTAGGGTCGCATGGAGTTGCTCGACGGCGTGGAGGCGGGCATCAGCTTCTCGACGGGCGTCGGTGACGGCCCGCTGGTAGTAGTCGCGGGCTCGGCGTCGGGCGTCGGTGTCGATGTCTGTGGCCATCCGTTGGTACATGGCCACAGTCTCGGAGCCTTCCCGTCGGGCGTCGGCCAGGATGCGACGCGACTCGGCTTCGGCGAAGGCCAGACGGTCCTTCGCCTCGGTTGCGGTGGCCAAGTCGACATCGATGGTGGCCTGACGTTCGGTCATGGCCCGACGCAGCGGCGGGATCACCACCTTGGCCACCACGAGCGCCACCAGGGCGAAGATGACGAGCTCGGCCACCAAGGTGGCGTTGAGGGAGAACGGGTTGGCTGAGGCGATCACGACGTGACTTCCTTTCGTTGGGCGACGGTCGGCACCGGGGTCGGGGATCCGACCGTGGACTCGTAGTAGAGGATGGCCAGCAAGGCGAAGATCACGGCCTGCACGACGCCCAAGGCGACGTCGAACATTGCCCAGATGACATGGGGGACCGGTGCTACCGCAGGGGGAATGAGCTCACCGATGAGGGCGATCACCAGCCCGCCGGCGAAGGCCGTGCCAAACAGACGCAACGCCAAGGTGACGGGGCGGACGATCTCGGTCAACACGTTGATCGGCGCCAACCACCAAAACGGTTCAAGATAGTGACGCAGGTAGCCGCCGGGGCCCCTTGCCCGGAGGGCGGCGATGTGGGTGACCGTCAAGACGATCACCGTCAATGCCACGGTCAAGTTGAGGTCAGCGGTGGCGCTTGGAAGGAACGACGAGGTGCCCGGCAGCACCCGCAGCAGGTTGGCGACCAGAATGAACAAGAACAGGGCGACAGCGAGGGGCACCACCGCCGGCCGGGGCCGCCCTGTAGCGAGGATCACCCGCCGATCCATGCCGCCCACCAGCGTCTCCCAGGCCACCTGGACCCGCCCTGGACGGCCGGCGGTGATCCTCCACCGCGTGACCAGGCCGGCGGCGACAACTACCACCGCCGCCAGCACTGATGCTCTCAGCGTGCCCGCGTTGACCGTCACACCGGCCATGGTGACCGGGCCGCTGCGGGCGATTAGCTCCTCGAGGACGTTCAACGTGCGCCCTTTCCGGTCACCTTCAGCCGGTGGTTGTCCTGGCTGGCCCAGCCCCGGCTGGGGCTGGCCCACTCACGGTCGTGGTCCTCCGCCAGGTGCCATTCGAGCTCGGTCCTGAACTCGAACCGCAAGGCGCAGAGCGGGCATGTGTGGATCGTCATAGCTGCCTCCTCAGAAGCTCATCGGATGGGATGACCACAGCCAACCGGCCCGGTGTGGACCTCCTGTCCGTCCCGCGTGGAGACGCGGTGGAGATCGCCGTCTCCGTCTCCATCTCACCTCCACGCCACCTGCGCGGTCTCCCCACGCTGAACGGTTTCGATGTCGGTGAGCCCCGGCGTCCGGCCTGGGCCAGCGACAACGGGCCACCCGCCCACCAGCCGGTCGCAGAGCATCGCCAGAACCCGGCACTCGTCGGACACGCAGCCCTGGCCCACGCGGCCGGCGACACCAAACGCCAACCCCGAAAGGACTAAGCCATGACCACCACCACTCCCGCCTCTACCCCCACGACCAGGGCGATCCAACGGGAACGGCTCGGCAAGGCGATGCTTTCCGTCGCCGTGGTAGGCGCCGTCGCCTCCGCTCTCGGCGCCATCTCAGCCGTGGTCGAAGCGGATGGTCCAACCAAGATCCTCGAGACGTGGCGGCTCTACGGCCTCATCGTCTTCGCCGGCCTCTTCACCCTCCTGGCGATCCGCCCCCACCACTACCGCGGCGTGTGGGAACTCATCCTGTTCTCCAAACTCGCCCTCACAGGCACCGCCGTGGCCTACGCCATTCACGGTGGAATCCCGGGCACCGCCAGCATCATCGGCTGGGACGGCGGCCTGTCGCTCGTGCTCATCACCGCCTACATCTGCTGCCGTGGATGGACCGCCGGCCCCCGCCAACGAGGCCCCTCCCAATGACTGAGCCCATGATCGTGTTGAACATCGCAGGACACCTCATTACTGCAGGGATCACCCGTCACGAGGACCTCGAATCCGCTGGTGCCGGGCAACGCCTCCGCCGGCAACAGGCTCGGTTCACAACCCACAACGAGTCCTCAGAGACCGCGATACTCGCCGCGATAGCGGACCGCACAATCATCAGACGCCCAACCAACAACACGAGCTATCGCGGCGTGAACTACACGAGATGTTTCACGGAGACATCATCGAAAACGCATTTCTGGCTCGACCTCCAGGAGATCCACGAACCTCTCGTTGAAGATGGCGTTGCCGGCCTCGTCGATCACCGCTGAAACCCGCCCACGCCAACCCCGCCAACCCAGCGTGCTGGCCATCCACCCGCACATGAAAAGGAACACGACATGGACCCCTACACAGCTATCGCAAGCATGTTCTTCGCTCTGACGCTCGGATCGGCAATCGCGCTGGTCATCCGCTGCGTCTCCGACCGTCGCAACCCGCACCCCGACACCAGCGACCGTGAACCCCAGCCCACGACCCTCTGCCATCCGCGGCTCACCAACCCTTACCGCATCCGGCCGGCGCAACAGGAATCCGACCGTCAGTGAGAAACTAGACCTACGAGGTCAAGCACCCCACGACCAAGGCCTGTGGGGATGTCGTCCCCGTGCGCTACAGCCCGACACGGCGAGTGGACATTCTGCTTGCCCGTCGAGACCCGGGTCGTCATCGGAGCTACGCCATCCCGTTCTTGTAGCCGGGCCGCCATTGCCCTCCGTACTGGCCATCGACAGCCAAATCACAATCCTCCCGTCAGCCTCGCACGGCGTTCCCTCAGACCACCCACGACGCCGTCGATGGCGCACGAGGTAGGGGTCTTCGAGTCTTCGGCTCCGCGCTCGACCAGAGAGCCACTACTGCGCCGAGACCCATGCCGGCGGTCCTTTCTCCACATCGATCACATGGCGGTCACATCATGATCAGAAATGGAGCTGGTCAAGTCATCAATGACAACCATCCCTTCCTTTCCGAGGAGGCAAGAAATGACCTACCGTGCCGTCACCGATGACTTTACACCTCCCACCATCGCCGCACCCCGTTCGAATAATCAGGCCACGCCTGGCGCGACGCCGTCTGATACCTCTTCTTTGCTTGTCGGCGTAGACGACTCCATCGAAAGCCTGAACGCGGCTGCCTGGGCGGCCGGCGAGGCGCTACGACGCGGAAGCGACCTGATCGTCTTGCACGCCTGGGACACCACTCCCGCTCTCGGTTACCCCGATGGCATCGTACCGCCCCACTACCTCCACAACGACGCCGCCGCAACTCTCGCCCACGGTGTCAGCGCCGCCGAGAATGTCGGCGTCCAGCCCATCGGCCGACTTGTGAACGGGGACCCCGTCGACGCCCTGGTGCGGGCCGCCGCTCACTCGTCTCTTCTCGTCCTCGGCCACCATCGCCGCAACCGGCTCGTCAGCCTACTGCGAAGGTCGGTCATTTCTCGGTGCCTGCGCCATGCTCCCTGCCCAGTTGTCGTGGTAGGTGCCGGGCTGGCACAACCCCGTACCGCGCCGTTCCGATCGCGAACGCGTCGAAGCGTCGCTGCTGGCGGGCGACACCCATAAGCGAAGGGCCCCCGACAACACCAAAGACAAGCCAACCCCTGGCCTTCAGACCACCATCACCCGGCAGTTGTCGATGACGACCGCATTCTTTGCCGCTCGACTGCGGGGATTCGAAGCAGGCGACACACAGGAGTGACCATGACCAGCAATAGGGAATCGCACCACCACAGCGTGCAGATCGGTACGAACTGGGCCGACGGAGTCTCCGGGAATGTCTCAAAGGGAGCAGTACCAGCGACACGGATGCGGCCCGCGTTCATCCACCGGGATCCCCAGACGCGCGCACCCCGACGTCACAAAGCGCGCCTCATCCTCATCGCCCTCGCTTCGTCGGTCGCGGTGGCCGTAACGGGCTGCGCCGGTTCTCCGACGACCCCTACTAGCAGCGCCGCCCGAACCGCCGAGGTCACCATCAACGCGACGACGAACCCGATCGGCGCCTGCTCCAGCCTCTTCCCGAGCTACGAGGTCGCGAGGTATCTCAGCTACGAGAACCGTCCTGGTCTGTCGCTCAACCCTGAACGGACAAAACTAGCTGACCCCGCTAGCTCTGACGGCCGTCGGACCTTACATTGCGGCTTCGTCGACAACGACAGACCAGACAACGGCTACGAGATCCGGGTAGCTCCCGCCATGAAAGGAGGCCAGAGCGGCATCGTGACTGCCCAAGGTGTGACCATCTTCGGAACCTCGGTCGGAATATCACCGAAAGACATTCGCCACTTGATCCCGTTGTTCACCGCAGCAGCAACCAGGGCAGGGTTCCAGAACTGAAACGTCGGCCTGGTCAGGACACATAGCGCTTCGGCGCCCTGTCTCTGGTCTCGGACCACGTCCAATAGCAAAGTCGGGGCTTCGCAGACGTTTCCCTGACCCGGCGATGGCCGAGTGGCGTATGTCCGCCGTTGAGGACCACCAAGGGCACACGCATATCGATCCGCTGGGGTAGTCACCCTGCCGGCTTCGCAACTCCACATCAGCCCCGGAAACGGCCAATTCTCCCGACCGCATTCCGTGCCCAACGCTGAGGCAGGGCCGTACTGACTCAGCGGGGGCTACCTGTCGGTTGGTACCACGTTCCTTAACGGCGCCCCAGGTATCGGCGCACGCCGAGGAAGGGCTCATCGGCCGAGGCGCTGGAGAACAGCGGACTGATCTGGACGTTCTGGCCGGGGTAGGGAGCCTGCACCACCCGGCCGCCGCCGATGTACATGACGACGTGGGCGTTGGGGCCGCCGGCCCCCGGCT
The DNA here is from genome assembly GCA_051000755.1 of Acidimicrobiales bacterium. Classification (GTDB taxonomy): domain Bacteria; phylum Actinomycetota; class Acidimicrobiia; order Acidimicrobiales; family Palsa-688; genus JALZAH01. The sequence continues at coordinate 14,639 of JBPCNZ010000072.1, forward strand.
GGCCGTAGAAGATCAGGTCACCCGGTTGCAGCAACCGCCGGTCCAACGGCCAGTTCTGGTCGTGGCCCACCACCCGTCCCGAAGCCAGCTGGGCCGTGGTGTCCCGTCCGATGTTCATCTCGAAGGCGTTCCGGTATGCGGAGCTGGTCAACCCGGAGCAATCAACCCCGTGTCGCGAATCCCCGCCGTAGACGTACGGCACGCCCAGGTACTGTTCGGCGGCCCGTACGACCTTGCGCTCGGCGCCGGCCACCGGTGAGCGGCCCCGTCCCGTGGGGGCGGTCGGGACGTGGCCGTCCTGGCCGGGTGCATGGGTCCGGCGAAGGTGGCCGGCGGTGCCCTTGCCGAGCAGGCCCACCACGGGCGGGGGCATGCCGGCCCGCCCAAGGAGGCCGAGCAGGGGGGCGGAACCGCCGCCGTGCAGGTGGCCGGACTGGCTGCGTAGGGCCTTGGTCCGGGTGGAGCGGACCAGGGCGTCGTCGGCCCTCAGCCCTTGGGCCAAACGGTCCATCACCGCCAGCAACTCGGTCGCCAGCGGGAGGACCGCTGTCGCTCGCGGCCCCATCAGGGGGTCGGCCGCCACCCGGTGGAGCTCATCGAGGGTCCCCTCCACCTGGGTGCGTCCTCGGCCCAGGTCCGTGTCGCCCTCCTCGAGGAACTTGGACAGCGCCGCCAACTCGGCCGGTGTGATGACCACCCGGGCGCTCCCCCCGTTGTGGGTACCGGCCCCGACGGGGCTGACCGGAGCGCCGCCGCTGCCCGCGGTCGAACCCGGGCGGCGCCCGGAACCAGGGGTGGGCCGGCCCTCACCCCCGACCGGGGGGTGGTGCGTCCCGGAGTGGTGGGTGCTGCCGGACGGGTCGGCGCTGACGGTGCGAGCGGCCGCCGAGGCCACGCCCATGAACGCCAGATAGGCGCCGTTGGTGAACGTGCTCCACGGGCCCCAGTCGGTGCCGTGGTTGGAGACCTGGTAGGCGTGCCGGGCGTTGGTCAGCGGGTTCAGGTTGGCCCGGGCGTCGCGCGTCCCGCCGCGGCCCAGGTCGCTGTTGTACGAGCGGATCTGCCAGAGGCCGACCGATGGGCCCCAGGTGGCGTCCTCGAGCCCGATGTCGCCCTCGCAGCGCGGGTCCCCGTTGGACTCGGCCATGGCCACCGCCACCGCGGTGGTGAGGTCGTGACCACGGAAGCCTGCCTTCCATGCCACGCCGGCGACCTGCAGGGGTGTCATCGTCGCTTTCCTCTCTCAGATGGCGGCGAGCGCCGAAAGCTCGCCACCCAGGGACTGGTAGTGGTCACCCTCGTGCACGAGGGCCTGGATCGCCGTCGGGGACAGCAGGGTGCCCGGGGAGACCCCCAGGCTGGCCGCCAGCTTCTCGAGGCTGTGCACCTGGGGTTCGAGCTCATCGAGAACGCCCGTCCGCTCCGCCGCAAGGTGGGAACGGAGGTCTCTGACATCCTCGGCGAGGGCCGTCATCCGGGCGGCCAGCTGACGGAGAAGATCGACCGCCCGTGCGGTCAGTGCCTCATGCTCGGTGACACCGTGGCGGAAGCGGTCGGCCGCCGGCCCCTCCCACGCGACCGATGCCGTCCGCCGGTGGAGGGTGGAGGCGAAGCTCTCCAGATCCGTGGCCACCGCCCGAAGGTCGGTGGCCTGCTCGGTCAGAGGATCGGTCGTCAGCCGGTGACTCGTAGGCATCGAGCTTCTCCTTGGGGTGTCGTTGGTTGCTCCGGACGGTAGGACCCGACCCGAGGGACGACAACGGGTAGGCCTCCCCCGCACGTGACCCCGATCAGATCGTCATCGCCGCCAAGGGGCGGGTGACAGCACCGCCCGCAGGCGGCGGGCAACGGGTACCGAGGCCCGTAGCGACCGCTCCACCTCGAGCGTCTGGGCCCAGGCCGAATCGGCCATGGCCGGACTCGGCGGGAACTGGCGGTCGTAGCGGCTGGCGTCGATGACACGAACGAGCTTGGGCAGCGGCCCGACACCCTTGGGGCCGACACGGGTGACGGCCCGCTCGACCACCTCGGGCACGGTGAGGGCCGGGGCCACGTTGACCCCCAGCTCGGCCAACCGGTCGAGGACGCACTCCCACGCTCCGGCGACCCGCTGGCGGGGATCGATCCGCCGGCGCTGGCGCTGGCGCCTCCCGGCCTTGGCCGCGGCGATCACCAGCCCGGCGACGACGACGAGGGCGAGGACCACCGCCACCAGCGCCGTCCAGGCGACGGCGCCCGACGGCCGGGCCGGGTGAACGACCGGCCGGGGAGGGGCGGAGGCGGCGGGAGGCGCCGACGCGTTCAGGTTCCGCTGCTCGGCGATGGCCTGACTGATCGGCGACGACGGTTGGGCCGCCGGGCTCTTCGACGGCGATCCTGTGCCCGGCACGGTCGGCCATGGCAACCATCCGATCCCGGCAAGGAGCACCTCGGGCCAGACGGAGAGGTCGCGGGTGGAGAAGTCGACTGCTCCTGAGGCGGCGCTCGTCCCACCCAGGTAGCCCACGGCCAAACGGACATCGAAGCCGACGGACCGGGCGAGGAGCGCGAACGCCGCCGCGTACTGCACATCGCTGCCGTCATGGTCCATGAGCAGCTGCATCACCTGATAGGTACCGGAGCCAAGAGGCGAGCCCTCAGGGGGGTGGCGTACGAAGGGGGCACCAGTCAGGTAGGTGCTGATGGCCGTCAAGCGGGCGAACGGCGAGGCAGAGGCGGAGCCGACGATGGCGGTGGCCGTCGATTGGATGAGCGGTGACGGCGCCGGGCTTCCGGGATCGGGCCGAAACACCGATCCCGCGGCCAGGAGCTCTCGCTTGGACGGGGAAGGCTTCGACGCCGTGACGACGTACTGGGTGGGGGACGCCGTCCCTGGCGGTACGGCGAGGACGGCGTCGGCGGGCGACACGTCGAGCCCGGCGATCGACACGTGTGTCGGTCGGTCCGGGGCGGGCAGGTAGACGGCGCGTCCACGCTGCGGGCCCTGGAGGGTGACGGTGGCGACCACCTTGGTTGTCGCCACCGTCAGGAGCGGCCCGGGCGGGAGCGTCGAGCCGCCCCGCAGGAGGGACGCGGTGGATGTCCATCCGGGGCCGGTGAAATGGTCCAGAGTGTCCAGCCGCCAGTAGAGGTCCCGAGGGTCGGCTCCGGTGGCTCGCACGGAAAACACGGGCTGGGGCGGTCCGTCGTAGATGGAGGCATAGGTGACGAGGGGGTTCGGCTGGTCGGGTACTCGGGGCGCGGGCTGCACCGCGGCCCGCAGGTCGTAGGGGCGTCGGGCCCCCGCCCCGGGCAGGTGGGTGCCGAGCGGTAGGGCCACGGCGGTGACCACGCCGGCGGCCGCCACCCCTGCCCCCAGCCGGCGCCACGACACGGTGAAGGGCGATCGGCGCCCTCCGGCGATCACCGGAACGAGGGCATCACCGGCGTCGCCCATCCCCAGCGGGCGCTGGCGCCTGATCAGGGCGGCCGCGGCGGCGCCGCCGACAAGGAGGATCGCGCCCCAGGTAGGCGTCCGGATCCCCCCGGCGCCGACCGCCACGGCGGCGCCATAAAGAACGAGGGCCGGCGCCAACGGGAGCAGGGTGGCGTCGGTGCGCAAGGCCAGCTCGCCCGCCAGTCCCGCAGCAATGGCCAGGGTGACGACGACGAAGCCCAGCTCGGGACCCCGGACGCTGGCCGGGAGAGCGGAGGTGATCAGCTGCGCCGCTCCCGACGGGAGGCCCCCGAGTGCCGACTGGCTCCCGCTGCCGCCCGGGACGATGGCGACCACGATGGCGGCGCCGATCACGTCGGCCCCGAAGCGGACCCACGGCCGATTCAAGCCCGGGGTCCGCAGCAGTACGGACACGGCGGCCACGACGGTCGGCACGGCCGCCGCCAGCACCAACCACGGGGCACCACCTCCTGCGAACAGCGGCAGGATCGACGGGACCACCAGACCGGTCACGCACCCGGCCGCACCTGCGTCCAAGGCCGCCTGCTGGCGACCACCTGCCATCCTCACCGGTGGGCCATCCTGTTCCACGCCTCCACTAGCGCCGGAGCCGTCGCGCCCTGGACCACGGTCAGCCCCGACCGGCGACGCCAACCGGCGCTGCGCCCGGCCTCGAGGAGGCACATCACGACCGGCGCGAAGCGGTGGGTCTGGGCGGCCAGGCGGGCCTGGATGGGGTTCTCCATGCGCCCGGAGACCACCACCAGGGCGCCGCCCTCAGCACCGGCCTCCACCGCGGCCAGCAGGGCCGACGGGTCGTTCTTGTCCCCCCGATCCACCGCCGCCAGCCGGTCGGCGAGGGTTGTCGCCCCTATCCGGCGCGCCCATCCAGGCTCCTCGCCCACGATGCGCAGGACGACGCGGTGCCCGTTGCCCGTGAGGGAACGGGCCACCGATGCGGCGACCTCGATGCCCGCCTCGAAGGTGTCATCGCTCCAGGGCCGGGGCCGGGCGTCGAGAACGATCGTGGCCCGGGGCTCGTTGGTGTCGACGTGGTGGCGGACGACGAGCGTGCCCAGCCGGGCCGACGACCGCCAGTGGATGAGCCGGCGATCGTCGCCCGGGACGTACTCCCGCAGAGAGGAAAAGGTCACCGATCCGGTGGGAGCGATGTCGGAGACGGGGCCCTCGAGGTCGATCACGACGCTGGCGGGAAGGGTCGACAGGGGCCACGTCCGGGGGTGCACCCACAACACGTCGGCGCCCCCGTGGTCCTGGCGGGCGACGAGCAGACCGAAGGGATCCGATCGCAGCACCCGCAACGGGCCGAGGGCCATACGGCCGCGCCTGTCGGTCGGCAACTGGTAGCGGACGAGGGCCGAGCCGCCGCCCCCCACGGAGCGGACGGCCAGGGGTACGTCGGCCGCCGCCACCCGGTCGACCACCTTGACCGGCGGCGACGGCCAGCGGGACCGGTTGGTGACCTCGAGCAGCGCCACCGCGGGCTGGCCGGCAGTGACCGTGGCCGGCTCGAAGGTTCGCGCCACCCGCACCCGCGGCCGCCACAGCACGAACCCGGCGGCCACCACCAGGGCCACCACACCGCCGGCGGCGATGACCATCAGCTGCGTGTACTCGAGGGCGACGCCGGCGACGTAACAGACCACGCTGACGCCGACCACGGCGCCCCCCTCGCTGGTGAGGGGAACGCCTGCCACGACCGCCCGGCGAGCGCGTCGCCCCGACCGCCCGGTCATGGCGAGGCGGGAACGGCAACCGCCGCCAGCACCCCGTCGACGAGGTCGTCGATGCGTCGGCCCTCCACCTCCGCTTCGGGGGTCAGCATGAGTCGGTGGCCGGCCACGGCGTGGACGATGGCCTTGACGTCCTGGGGCACCACGTAGGCACGCCCTTCGGCGACGGCCCGGGACTGGGCGGCGCGCAGCAGGGCCAGAGCGCCCCGCGTGCTCAGACCGAGGCGGACGTCGGTCAGCTCCCGGGTGGCCCCGGCCACGGCGACGACGTAGCGGGTCACGTCCGGGTCGACCCGCACGGAGGCGGCGATGCGGGTCATCTCCAGGACCTGGGCGGCGTCGAGCACGGCGCCGATGGTGGGCGCCTGGCCGCCGACGGCTCGCTGGTCGAGGATCTCTGTCTCCGCGTCGGCCCCGGGGTAGCCGACGCGGATCCGCATCAGGAACCGGTCCAGCTGGGCCTCGGGCAGCCGGTACGTGCCGTCGAGGTCGATAGGGTTCTGGGTGGCGACTACCAGGAACGGCCGGGGCACCGGGTAGGTGACGGCGTCGACGGTCACCTGGCGCTCCTCCATGACCTCGAGGAGGGCGGACTGGGTCTTGGGCGAGGCCCGGTTGATCTCGTCGCCCAGGACCAGATGAGCGAACACCGGCCCGGAGTGGAACTCGAAGCGGCCGCTGCCCTGATCCCAGATGGACACCCCGGTTATGTCCGACGGCAGCAGGTCAGGCGTGAACTGGATCCGGCTCCAGGTCGCGTCGATCGATGAGGCCAGCGCCTTGGCAATGGACGTCTTGCCCACCCCGGGCACGTCCTCGATCAGCAGGTGACCCTCGGCGAACAGGCAGCACAGGGCCTGGCGCAGGACGTCGCGCTTGCCGCGGACGACCCGCTCCAGGTTGGCCAGCAGGACGTGGTGGCGCTCCGCGAACCACGATGCGTGGGCCGCCGTGATCTGCTGGGCGGCCGGGGGCGAGGATGGAGGGCTCATCGGACGGTCACGCATCCCTTGCTGGGGTCGGTACGGGGCAGGCCCGGGGGGAGAGCCCGCCGGAAGATGGCGAGCACCTGGTAGCAGTGGGGGCCGGGCGGGACGAGGTCGAGGATCTGGTGGGAGGCGTCGGGCGGGGGCTGCGACGGGGGCGGCACCGCCTGGTTGTCCTGCTTGATCAGATAGCCACCGAAGTTGGGTCTCGAGGACTCGGCCGGCCAGGTGATGGTGACGGCACCATGGTCGCCGGTCGTCACCGATGCCAGGATGTCTGCGCCTATGGAAAGGGGCGGAGGGGGCGGCGGCGTACGGGTCAGAGCCAGGGCCAGGCCCCCGCCGGCGCCGACCACGGCGACGCCTGCGACACCGGCGATCACGGCCCGGAGCCGGGGCCGGCGAGCGGCAGGAGCGGCGACCGGCGCCGGGGACGACGCCGACCGGGGCCGCCATGAGGTGTACTCGGAGGTCTCGGGGCCGGCCGGTCGGTTCGGAATCGGCGGGGCAGAGGCGGCGGGTGGTGGATCGGGCGAGACCAGGTGGGCGGGACCCGCCCGCCTCTCGACCGGTCGCGTCTGGGCTTCGATAGCGCCTGCTGCCGGCCGGGGGTTGGACCGCAAGGGCGGCGACCCCGGCCAGCCGGGGCACCCAGGCGGTCATCTCGCCGGAGAGCTCCGACGCGTCAGGACGGGCCGTTGGTTCCTTGGCCATGGCCTGCGCCACCACCGCCCACAGCCCCTCGGGGATCCCGTCGATCGGCACCGGTTCGGCATCGAGGTGGGCCCGCAGGATGGCGGCAGGATGATCGGCCTCGAACGGTCGGCGCCCCGCCAGCAGCTCGTAGGCCAGCACCCCCAGGCTGTAGACATCCGCGGACGGGGTCAGGGGCCGACCGGCGACCAGCTCGGGCGCCAGGTACTCGGCCGTTCCGACGACCTGGCCGCCCTGGGTCACCGACGTGCCGGTCGCGGCCCGGGCGATGCCGAAGTCGGTCACCCGCACGCGGGGTTCGCGGCTGCCGGCCCCCTCCACCAGTACGTTCTCCGGCTTGAGATCCCGGTGGACCACACCGGCACGATGGACCGCGGCCATGCCCGCAGCCGCCTGCGCCACCAGCCCGCACGCCTCCGCCGGGGGGAGGGCACCGCGGCGCAGGATGCTGCGCAGGTCCGCCCCATTCACCAACTCCATCACGATGGCAAGGGTGCCGCCCTCTGCCACCAGGTCGAAGATGGGCACCAGGTTGGGATGGTCGAGACCGACGAGCGTGGTGCGCTCCCGGACGAACCGCGCCACCGCGTCGGGGTCGTCGGCCAGCTCCGGGCGGAGGACCTTCACCGCCACGAAGCCCCCGTCCCACCGGCGTTGCCCTCGCCACACCTGGCCGCTGGATCCGGCGCCGAGACGATCCAGGAGCAGGTAGCTGCTGCCGAGGGGCCGGCCGTTGAGCTCCAAGGGAGGCAGGGTCGTCGTCTCTGTCCGATCGTCCGGCTCCGCCCCGGCGCGGTCTCCCACCGCCGCCGCGTCCGCTGGGCGAGCGGCGACGTCGACGGCCAGGCAGGCATCGACGAGCTGCGACATCCAGGCCGGGACCTCGGCCGGACGTAGTCCCGGCGACCGGCCGGTAGCCATGGCCAGGACCAGGGCGGCCCGGCCGCTGAGGAGGGTGTGCAGGCACGATCCGAGCGCCCAGATGTCCCCCGCCGGAGTCCACGGTCCACCCTCGAGGACCTCGGGCGGGACATGGCTGGGGGCCGCCTCGCCCGCGCCGGACCCGACCCCGCGGCGAACGTCCTCCGGACCAAAGCTGGCCAGGGCCATGCCATCCACACGGACCTCGCCGCCGGCCCCGCAGAGCAGGTTGGCGGGGGTGACGTTGGCGTGCAGCACCCCCTGGCGGTGGAGGTCGGCGAGGCCCCGCGACGCGTCGCGCCCGACCCGGGCCACATCGGCGCTCGGAAGCGGGCCCCCCCGGGCCAGCCGGTCGCCGACGGAACCATCGGCCAGCCAGGGCGTGACCAACCAAGGATGGCCTGCTGGCCCCACACCCCCACCGACCACCGGGACGATGTGGTTGCCGGGGTCCAGACCCCGGAGGACGGCAAGCTCATCGAGGAAGCGACGCCGGGCCCGCCCGGGGCGGATCGGCTCGCCGATCTTGATGGCGACATCCGTGCCGTCCTGGCGCCGGGCCCGGACGGTGACCCCGCGGTGGCCGCTGGCGACCACCCGCCCGCCGGTCACCTCCGACGAGCCCAGGAGCAGCGACCCGTCGACCTCGGCGCCGACGACCAGGTCCTCGATGCCCGTCGGTCCTGCCGCCATCAGGGTCCGCCGCCGTCCACCACCACGAGCGTAGCGGGGGCTCAGCGGGGTGGCCGGAGCAACGCCAGATCGTCGCGGCCGACCACGCCCGTCGTGAGGGCCCACTCGGCCAGCTGCTGGAGCGCCGTCTCCCCGACCAGGTTGGGCACACCGGCCCCCGTGAGCCGGGCCCGGAGATGCTCCACCCGCTTGACCAGGGTGGTGCGCGACCAGCCGAGCTCGGCCGAGGCGTCGGCATAGCTGCGAGGATGCGGATCGTAGCGAGGGAAGGCCTCCAGGTAGCCGGCGAACAGGGCGACGAGTGCCAGACGATCCAGGTCGTTGACGGTCCCGGCATCGAACCGGGCCGTGGGGAGAGCGTCAGAGGCCTGTTCGGGTGTCGCCCCGGGCACGGGGGACCTCTCGGCCATCACGTCGATGGCATGGCGGCGAGCCGACCCTTCCACCATGACCGTGAGGGACCCGGCGACGGCGAGGCGGCGGCCCGGGGCGAGCACGCTGCGGATCCCGAGCTCGTCGGCCGCGGTCAGAGGGCGCACGGTGCTGCGGTTGAGCAACCACCAGGTACCGGCTTCGTGCTCCACCGAGCCGGCCAGCCGGGAGATGCCCAGATCGTCGGCGTCCAGGCACACGGTGCACGACGATGCCCGCCCGAACGTCAGCACCTCAGCGGGCCCCAACTCCCAGCGGGAAGCGCCGTAGGTGACGACGACGCCGTCCGCCTCGCTGGCCATCTCACCCACGACCCGAGGGTAGCCCACGTCGAGGGGAGGGCTTCCCGGCGACCGCGGCTCGCAGCCCGCGTACCATGGTCCCATGACCGGGACCCGTCGGAGCGTGAGCGCGCTGCTCACGCGGGGGTCGGGTCGCAGCTACGGCCGGCCGGGGCTGGTCGTCGTCATCGTCGGGGCCGTCACCTTCGCCACCGGCTACACGACGACCCGGGCCCTCACCGGCGACGACAGCGCCTGGCTGCGCAAAGGCGTCACCATCGCCCACATCAACGGACCGTCAGCCCGCTTCGATGCGGCCGTGAGCGACCAACCGCTGCGGTTGGCGTCATCGGCGTCCGACCCAGTCCAGGTGGTGCAGGACCCTGACGGGCAGGTGTACACCGCGGACCGCGCCACCCGGAAGATCTTTCGCATGGATCTGGCCACCATGACCCCGTTGCCCGGGCCGTCGGGACCGGCGTGCTAGCGGCAGGATCCACCCTGTACATCGTGGACCGGACGTTGCGCACGTTGACCCCCGTGGACCAGCAACTCCACCCGATCGGCCGCCCCATCCCCCTTCCCGCTCCGATCGAGAGCGAGACCATCGCCGGCGACGGCACGGTGTACATCGGCCAGAACGATGGAGCGGTCACCATCGTCAAGGCCAGGCGGCCCCAGACGGTCCAGGTGGCACCGAAGGGGGATCCCCTGATCGTGACCGTGGTGGGCACCCGGGCCGTGGCCGTGGACCCACAGAACGGCACGGTCTACTCCCTCGACGGCGGCCGACCCTCACGGATCCCGCTGCCCGGCCCGGCCGGCGGCCCCGTCCAGGTCGGCCCGAACCAGCCCGACGGCCCCTTGTGGTTGACCCAGGGCAACGTGCTGGCACGGGTCGACCTCTCCAACGGGCAGACCCGGTCGGCTCCGCTGCCCGACCGTCATCATTTCGGGGTCCCGGTCGTCAACGGCGGCCGGGTGTATGTGCCCGACGACAGCGCCGGCCAGGCCCTCGTCCTCGACGCCGTCACCCTGGCGCCGGCCGCCCCCATCGCCGTCCCGCCCGGCGCCCCGGGCGCCACCGACATCGAGCTGATCGCCAAGGACCATCAGGTCTGGATCGACAACCCGACGTCGCGAGACGGCAAGGTGGTCGACCAGAACGGGGTCAGGACGGTCGACAAGGGCACGGGGGATCAGGTGGTCGACCCGAACGCCACACCCGCCCCGCCCACACCTGCTCCTCCGAGCGCGGCCCCGGCCCCTGCTTCGAGCCCGGTGGCCGGCGTCGCCCCCACGCCCGCCCCGACCCCCTCCCCGATGCCGAGCCTGATTCCCGGCCCGACTCCCCTACCGGGCCCGACTCCCCTACCCGGCCCGACCACCCCCGCCCAGCCGCCCGTATCCACTCCCCCTCCGGTCCCGTCCGGTCCCCCGCCGCCGTCACCAACCCCATCACCTACGTCCTCGCTCGTGGCCGTGCCGACGGACCTGGCCGGTCAGGCCGAGCCGACTGCCTGCGCCGAGGTGCGGGCGGCAGGTCTGGTCTGCCACGTGCAGTACCAGGCTCAGGCCTCGAGCGGCCAGAAGCCCAACATGGTGGCCTCCAGCAACCCCAACAGCGGCAAGGTGGCCCCCGGCGCCACCGTCGTGGTCAACGTGGACGAGGTGGCCGTGCCCAGTTATGGGTCCTCGACAAGCCCTCAGGCCTACTGCGCCCTGGCGAGTGCCGCCGGCTTCACCTGCTCCGCGCACGACCTCGGCCCGGGTTCGCCGGCCAGCAGGGTCGTCAACGTCACGCCCGCGGCCGGGATGCTGGAGCCGCCGAACACGGCGGTGGTGGCCGACTACCACAGCCCTATCCCGCCGCCCCCGCCCGTGACGGTCCCGGACTGCCGGAACGAGGCCCCGTCGGCCTGCAAGGCACCCGGGCTGACCTTGGCCTCGACCACCGGCACGCCACCATCGGCCGGTCTTACCTGCGGTGACACGTTCACCCAGTCTCTATCGCCGGGGGCGCAGGTCCCGCCCGGTTCCACCCTGACCCTGACCGTCGACTCCTACTGTGCCGTCCCCCTCTACGAGCTCCATCACACCGGGACCAGCATCTGGTACCTGAACACGGCTGACGCCCCCCCGCCCGGCAGCCCGGCGTCGGTATGGAACACCCAGTCGTATGCAGCCGATGCCTACCCCCTCCAAAACGGGGCCTGCCCGACCTGGGCGACACCACTGCTCAAGTGGAACTACCCGCCGAGCGCCCCCGGAGCAAAGAACTACGACCACTACTACTTCACCGACCTCACCTCCTGGCACAACCAAAATTGGGTGAGTCAGGGTCCCATCGCCTGCGTGTTGAACAGCGCCGTGGCGGGCTCGGTGCCGGTATACGGCAACTACCTCAACTACCACAACACTCCCGGTGACTGGAACTGGTCGCTGGCCCCCAACGCCCTCAACCCGAACCCGGTCTGGTACCAGGTCCAGCACCCCTGACCTGGCGCGGCGTCGGGTGGTCAGGGGAGCGGTGCCGACCGGGCTCACCTGATGAATCGGCTACCGTCACCGCAGGCCACGGCGTCGGTTCGCTCGTCACCGCCGGTCGTGGCGTGAGTCTGCAGCTCGGTGGAATGAGAGGCCCCATGATGACCCTGCCCTGGCGTCGCCCGTTGGCGATGGGGTTCGTGCTTGCCCTCGGCGTGGCCACCGGCCACCTCGCCGCCGTCGCCGCGCCGGCTGCCGCCCTGAGCCCCGGGTCCCACTGGGTCGGAACCTGGAGCGCCGCTGAGGTTCAGCCCGATACGGCCGGGCCGTCGGCCACCGGATTCGCGGGCCAGACCGTCCGTGAGGTCGTACACACCAGCATCGGCGGCGGCCAGCTCCGGGTGCGACTCACCAACGTGTTCGGCACGAGCCCTCTGGCAATTGCCGCCGCTGAGATCGGCGTACGCCAAGCCGGGGGAAACGTCGTTCCCGGAAGCAGTCATGCCATCACCGTCGGCGGTTCGGCTTCGTTCGTGATCCCGGCGGGCACCTTCGTCTTCAGTGACCCTGTCGGCCTGCAGACCACCGCAGCCAGCGACCTGGCCGTCAGCCTCTATTTTGCAGCCCCGACCGGGCCCGCCACCTGGCACCCGGTGGCCCTTACGACCAGCTACATCGGCGCGGGTCAACACACGGCGGACGACGTGATGCCCTACCAGTCCACCGCCAGCTCGTGGTTCTTCCTCAGCGGCGTCGACGTCGAAGCACCGCCTGCCAGGGTCGGCGCCGTGGCCTTGGGCGCGTCGACCACCGACGGGCTGGGTTCCACGTTCGACGCCAACCGGCGATGGATCGACGATCTCAACGGGAGCCTCGAGGCATCCAACCCGACGGCGGCGCCCTCGGTCCTCAACGAAGGCATCTCCGGCAACCGCCTCCTGAGCGACGGTGGAACGAGCGGTCAGAGCGCCGAGAATCGCTTCGCCCGCGACGGTCTCGGCCAGAGCGGGGCCCAGACCGTCATCGTGTCCTCCCTCGGCAACAATGACATCGGCGACAGGATCGGACCCAACGGTCAGTCCATCACCGCCGGTTCGATGATCGCCGGATACCAGCAACTCATCGCCCGGGCCCACAGCGCCGGAATCACCATCATCGGCGGGACCATCACCCCCGACCAGGGCGCCTACTACTACACCCCCGGCGGCGAAGTCATCCGTCAACAGGTGAACCAGTGGATCCTGACCGCCGACGCCTTCGACGGCACCATCGACCTCGCCGGGGCCGTCGCCGACCCCGCCGACCCCAGCCGGCTCCGTCCCGGCTACGACTACGGCGACCACCTCCACCTCAACGACGCCGGCTACCAGGCCATGGCCCAGAGCGTCAACCCCGCGCTCCTGAGCGGCGACCCCATCGTCGACCGCTACCAGTCCTTGGGTGGGGCTTCATCGTTCCTCGGCAACCCGATCGGTCCTGAACAACCGGCCGGCGCCGGGCGCTCTCAGATGTACCAGGGCGGCGCCATCTTCTGGTCGCCGGCGAGCGGCGCCTACGAGGTCCACGGCATCATCCTGGGCCACTACCTGGCGTTGGGCGGCCCGGCCAGCATCCTCGGGTTCCCGACCTCCGACGAGTCGCCCAGCGCCAACGGCGGCCGATTGAACACCTTCCAGAACGGCAACCTCTACTGGTCGCCGCCGACCGGGGGCTTCGAGGTCCACGGCGCCATCCTCGGTCACTATCTGGCTCTGGGTGGCCCCGCCGGAGCCCTCGGCTACCCGACCAGCGACGAATCGGCAAGCGCCAACGCCGGCCGATTGAACACCTTCCAGAACGGCAACCTCTACTGGTCGCCGCCGAGCGGCGCCTTCGAGGTCCACGGTGCCATCCTCGGTCACTATCTGGCTCTGGGCGGCCCCGCCGCAGTCCTCGGCTACCCGACCAGCGACGAAACGCCGACCAGAGGCCAGGGCGGTCGTTTCAACAGCTTCCAGGGAGGCGTGATCGACTGGTCGCCCGCCACCGGGGCGTACGAGGTGCAGGGCCTCATCCTGGCCAGATATCTGTCTCTGGGTAGCACCGCATCGTTCCTTGGGTTCCCCACCTCCGACGAGTTCCCGATCGGCTCGGCCGGCCGTCAGAGCAACTTCCAGTACGCCTACATCTTCTTCAGCTTCACCACCGGGGCCATCACCGTCGGATAGGCCCGTCGGCCGAGGTCAGCAGATTCAGGCGGCGGTACGGCCCCTCCGGGCCACGGCGTCGACGGTCGCGGCGGCGATGAGGACCAGGGCGGTGACGATGTCCTGGGCGTCGGCACTCAGGCCCACCAGGCCCATCCCGTTGTAGATGGTGGCGATGACCACGCCACCGAGGACGGCGTGGATGATCTTGCCTCGTCCACCGAACAGGCTGGTGCCGCCGATCACGGCCGCAGCCACCGCATAGAGGACCAGGTTGCCGCCGTCGACGCTCTGGGAGATCGACTGGATGAAGGAGGCATAGAACAATCCAGCCAGGCCGGCCGTGAAGCTGCACAGGGTGAAGCACATCAAGCGGATCCGATTGACGTTGATCCCGGACCGCCGGGCCGCCTCGGCATTCCCCCCGACGGCATAGACGTAGCGACCAAACCGGGTCCGGCTCAACAGGAAGGTCGCAGCCGTCACGATGCCGAGGATGATGAAGACGCACCACGGGACGCCCTCGATCACCCGGCCGCGGGATGGTCCCCGGTTGAGGTTGCAGATGACGACCACGGCGACGCCGACCACGGCCACGGCCACGATCTTGATCACGTTGAGGGCCAGCGGTGGAGCGACGAGTCCGCTGGCCTTACGGGCCCGGTCACGGAACAGGACGAAGGCGGCGAAGACCATGACCAGGACGACCATGATGATCCAGCCGGCCGCCGGCGTGACCGCACCATTGTCCAGGTCGACGAGGATGGTGTTGGTGATGGCCACCGTGCCCCCGCTGCTCTTACCGGCGTACTTGTTGAGGATGAACAGCAGCAAGCCCTCGAAGGCGAGCAGCCCACCCAGGGTCACCACGAACGACGGAAGTCTGAGCCTGGTGACCAGCGCACCCTGGACGGCGCCGATCACCGTTGTCAGGGCCAGCCCGGCGATGATGGCCAGCCACCACGGTACGTTGTGGAGTTGGCCGGCGAGGATGAGCGTCACCACGGCACCGCAGGCTGCGACATAGCCGGTGGAAAGGTCGATCTCGCCGAGGAGAAGGACAAACACCTCGGCCATGCCGAACAGGATGAAGTAGGAGGCCTGGCTCAGCAGGGCGGCGAAGTTCCCGGCGGAGAGGAAGACCGACTTCTGTGTCTGGAAGATGATGACGATGAGGATGAGCCCGCCGATGACCGGGAGGAGCCCGATGTCACCATTGCGGATGCGCTTGACCCACGCCCGGGCGTACTCCGAGAGGGACCCGGCCGTGTTGGCGTCGATGAGCGCCAGGTCCACGGGCGGCGGCTCGGGGGCCGTCCCTGTCGCCGTCGTCGCCAGACCACCATCTACGTCCTGCTCTGTTGACATGCGTTCACTCTCTCGATTCGGCACTGGTCGACCTCGACATGGCGGCGTCGCGGCGGGGACCACCCTGCCGGCCGGTGGTCATCCACTCGACGGAGCTCTGCGTGTCGAAGTCCGAGATGGGTCCCTCGGTGACGAGCCGACCCAGGTAGAGCACGGCGAGACGGTCCGCCACCCGGAAGACGTCGCTCAGGTTGTGAGAGATCACCAGGACGGCGATCCCGCGGGCGGAGAGGGTCTCGATGAGCTTGAGCACCATCTCGGTCTGGGAGACCCCGAGGGCGGCGGTGGGCTCATCCATGATGAGCAGCTTGGCGTTCTGCATGACGGCTCTGGCCACGGCCACCGCCTGGCGCTGGCCCCCCGAGAGCGTTCCGACGGGCTGGCGGATGGACCGGACCGTCGTGACCTGCAGTTCGGTCAAGGTGGCCTTGGCCTCCAGCTCCATCCTCGACTCGTCGAGGGTGCGATGCTTGCGCTCCTCGCGGCCGAGGAACATGTTGGCCACGATGTCGAGGTTGTCGCACAGGGCCAGGTCCTGGTACATCGTGGCGATCCCCAGAGCGGCGGAGTCGCGCGGCGAGCTGACGTGAGCGGGTTTGCCGTCCCATTGGATCTCGCCACCGTCGAGCCCCCAGATGCCCGAGATGGTCTTGATCAGGGTGGACTTGCCGGCTCCGTTGTCGCCAACCAGGGCCGAGACCTGGCCGGCGGGGATGCTCAGGTTGACGCCACTGAGGGCCTGAACCGGGCCGAAGTTCTTGACCACGTTGCGCAGACGCAACAGGGGCGGGGCGCCATCACCGCCGGTACCGCCGGATGCCCGGCCCGCTGCTGCGGGCCGGGCACCGGAGTCGACGCTCGGGGTGACCGCTTCGTTGCGATCGGGCATCGATGCCATGGTCAGGAAATCCCATCCGCCTTGCACTCGGCGGCGAACTTGTCGACACACACTGGTTGGCCGGCACAAAATTGTCCTTGATGATGGTGGAGTCCATGTTGGCCGTGGTCACCCATTCCGGAGTAAGGAGCACGGACGGAACGGTCATGTTGCTGCTGGTGTCCTGGCTCGAGCCGTTGACCAGGCCCGAGGGCGGGGTCTTTCCGGCCCGAAGATAGAGGGCCAGCGCCGCTCCCGCCTGAGCCTCCTCGTAGATCGGCTTGTAGGCCGTGCCGCACTGGTACCCGGAGAGGACGTTCTGAAGACCGACGAGGGTGGCGTCCTGACCGGTGAGAGGGAACGTCTTGGCCTTGATGCCCTGCGTCTGCAGATAGGAGACGATCGGCGCCCCGGTCTCATCGTTGGGGACAAGTACGGCGTTGGCGGTCTTGTGGGCGGTGTAGGCCTGCTGGAACTCGGTGAGGGCGTCCGCCGGGGTCCAGGTGTCGGCCGTGCTGGCCAGGTTGGTCCACTTGCCCGACGTGAAGTACGGGGCCATCACGGCGTTGTACCCCTGGGCGAAGAGGGTGGCGTTGTTGTCGGTGGCGGAGCCGTGCATGACGATCACCTGGGGGTTGGGCACGTTCCAGGCGCCGATACAGCTCACCAGGCCCTTGCCGATGAGGGTGCCGACCTCGACGTTGTTGAAGCTCACGTAGTAGTTGCGGCTGCCTCCGAGGGTCAGGCGGTCGTAGTCGATGGTGTCCACGCCGTGGGCCTTGGCGTAGTTCTCGATGGCGACGCCACCGGCCGGGTCCTCCGGGTCGATGAGGAGCACCTTGGCTCCGTTGGTGATGTCCGCCTGGGCGTCGGTGAGTGCGGTGGCGTCACTGCCCTGGGAGTTCTGGATGGTGTAGTCGGACTGCTGCAGTCCGGCCGTCTGGAACGCCTTGGCCAGGTAGGGGGCATCGAACTCGACATAGCGAGCCGACGAGGTCGTATCCGGCAGGATCACACCGATCTTGCCCGAGCCCTGGCCGGCAAGTGACTTGAGGGCGGTCATGGCCGAGAAACTCAGGTCGAAGGAGCTGGCCGAGGTCGTGCCGACGGTGGTCGGCGGCCCGGCAGCCGTTGTGGCCGTGCTGGACTTCGTGCTGCTGCTGCCGCATCCAGCGGCGGCCAGGCTGCCCACCGCCAGCAGAGCCGCGGCGGCACGTATCGTACTTGTCTTCAACTTTCCCCCTTGTCGGAAAGGCTGGTCCGTGCGTCTCGGGTCGAAGTCGGTGACACGGCAGCCGTCTGCGTTATCTGAAAGAAACATAAAGCCGAAAACGTGAATGTTCCGTGAACATCACCCGGTGCTCATGAATAAACCATCAACACTCCCCGGCCCTTGGCGGGAAGGTCAGTCAGCCGCCAAGCGGTAACCGACCCGGGGCTGGGTCACGATCAGCGGAGGGTCGCCCTCGCTCTCCAGCTTGGCCCTGAGGCGGCGGACGTAGACGCGGACGTATTCCGTCTCGGTCTCGTACCCCGGCCCCCAGACCCGGCGGAGGAGGGTGGCATGGGTCAGCAGCTTGCCCCGGTTGGTGGCGAGCTCCCGTAGCAGGGCGAACTCCGTCGGGGTCAGGTGAACGGCCACACCGTGCCGGGTGACCTGCTGGCCGCTGAGGTCGATCTCCACCCCGGCCGCCTTGACCACCGAAGACTCCGGCTCCGCCGCCTCGATCGGACGGGACCGGCGCAAGGTGGCGGTGATCCGGGCCAGGAGCTCCTCGATGCTGAAGGGCTTGGTCAGGTAGTCGTCCGCTCCCGCGTTGAGGGCGGTGACCTTGTCGCGCTCACCCCCGCGCGCCGACACCACGATCACTCCCACGCTCGAGCGCTCCCGCACCTGGCGGCACAACTCAAAGCCGTCCGCCTCGGGAAGCATGAGATCCAGCAACACGATGTCGGGCTGCTCGATCTCCAGCAGCTGCAGGGCCCGCGCCCCGTCGGTGGACACGACGGTGTCGAAGCCCCGCACCGCCAGGTTGGACCGGATGAGGTCGACGATGTTGGGGCCGTCCTCCACGACCAGCACCTTGGTGACCGGGCCTTCAGGAATCGTGGTCGCCTTCGTTGGCGGCCGGATCCCCATCGCTGGTGTCGGTGGGCAGCGTGATCTGGAAGCAGGTGCCGACCGGGCGCGGGGCCAGCTCGATGCGGCCGCCATGGGCGACGATGATGCCCTTGGCGATCGACAGCCCGAGGCCCGCTCCCGCGGTGGGGCTCCGCCGCTGGCGCCGGGGTTCGAACGGGTTGGCTACGAAGTCCTCGGGCACGCTGGGGCCGTCGTCGGCGACCGTGATCAGCACCTCCGCGGGGTCGACAGCCGAGGCCCTCAGGGTCACCTTCGTCCCGGGCGGATTGTGGCGCATGGCGTTGTCGAGCAGGTTGACCAGGACCTGCTCGAGGCGGTCGTGGTCCGCCCACACCACGGGAAGATCGGCCTGGCAGTCGATCTCGACGGGTGGGTTCCCCGAAGGGGGCAGACAGGCGGCGGCCGCGTCAAAGACCAGTTGGAGGTCACACCAGTCGCGGTGCATGCGCAGAAGGTCGGCTTCGATGGCGGAGAAGTCGAGCAGATCGTCGACGAGGCGGCCCAGGCGGGCCGACTCGGCGGCGATGCGACTGAGGAACCGGGTCTGGGAGGCACCGTCCCAGGTCACATCGGACTGCATGAGGCTGGACGCGTAGCCCCGGATGGCCGTGAGCGGGGTGCGCAGCTCGTGGCTCAGCCGGGAAAGAAAGCCCTGTTGCAGCTCCTGGGATCGCCGAAGGGCGCTCGCCTCCCGCTGGGCCCGCTCGGACTCCTCCCGCTCCAGGGCCAGATGGAGCGAGTGGGCCGCATCCTCGAGGAGGGCGGTGGCGTCGGCAGGAGGGGCGGTGCCAGGCGGCAGGACGCCCCGGGACCAGTCGGCGAGCAGGACGTTGGACCCGCTCGGAGTGGAGAATCGCACCGCGAGGTGGGACCGGCCGGACCGGGCCGGCCCCGAGCCGTCCCGTCGATTCCGGGAGCGGCCATGGCCAGCAGGGCCTCGACCTCGATGTCGGTCGGGCAGGCCCGGTGGGAGCCGCCGGCGTCCACGAAACCCCGACAGTTGGCGATGCCGTCCGAGTCGGCGCCGACCAGGCCAACCCGGTCGGCGCCGAGCCCCTCCCGCAGCGCAGCCAGGGCCACCACCAGACCCTGGTTGAGCGGCACCGGACCGGCCAGGGTCTCGAGCACCTCCCGAATCGTCTCGAGGATCTGGTTGCGGGCCGTGACCTCGCCGAGAAGCCGATCCCGCTCGATGGCACTGGCCACATAGCTGGCGTACAGGGTCACCAGTGGCCGCCCGGCCGGCACACGGTCGCGGTGGGGAAGCGGACACCCTGGCCCTGCCCGGTCTGGTCCTCGACATCGATGTGGCCGGGGCCGGCCATGCCGACGTTGCCGGCCGCCTCCCGCTGCCCGCAAACCGGGCCGAGGCCCTGGCCATCGTTGCCGCCATGCCGGTGCTCCCGACGATGGTGGTCGATACGGGCCACGGTCTGTTGGTGCACTACCTGTTCGACCGTCCGATGGTGCTGGGGACCGACGAGAAGCGGGCGAACGCCAAGGCCCTCTCGGCAAGGTGGAACGCCCACGCTGTCGAGCTCGGCCGCACCCGAGGCGTTCACGTCGACAACGTCGGCGATTTGGCCCGCCTTCGCCGGGTGGCGGGGACATGGAACCGCAAGGGCGAGCCGGTCCCGGTCCGGGTGGTCGAGCGCCACACACATCGCCGCTACCGGCCCGCCGACCTCGCCGCAGCCCTGCCAGCCGTCCCGGTATCCCCGCCGCCACCACGGGCCCCACAGAGGCCGATCCGGGCACCACGGCCGGGTGGCGGGGAGACACCGGCGGAAGCGATCTCCCGGTGCGTGACCTGGGGCCAGATCCTCGAGCCCGCCGGCTTCACCGAGATGGGCACCCGAGGGAATGTCACCTACTGGCGCCACCCGGCGGCCAGCTCCCCGAGAGGCACACCGTCGGCGACCACCGACCACGGCGCCCCGGTGCTCGTGGTGTTCTCCGAGTCGGCCGCCGCCGCCACCGGGCTCCCATCCGGTCCCGGCCACAAGCTGACCAAGTTCCGCACCTGGGCCCACCTCCATTACGGCGGGGATGAGGCCGAAGCGGCCCGGGCGTTGCGAGCGATGGCCAGGAGGGCATCATGAGCGCCGCCGAACACCTCCCACCCGAGGCCGCCGGGGCCATCGGCGAGGCGCTCAACGCAGAGGGCACCAGCCCTGTCTGGCCCACCCTTCCCCCCGCCGCCCTCCACGGTCTGGCCGGCGAGTTCGTCGCCGCCGCCTCGCCTCACACCGAGGCGGACCCCGCTGCCATGCTCGCCAGTGTCCTCGCCGGTTACGGCGTTGCTGTCGGACGGACACCTCACGCGCTGGCCGGCAACGCCCGCCACCCCGCATCGCTGTTCGTCGTGATCGTCGGCCCCACCTCGAAAGCCGGGAAGGGCACATCGTGGGCAGCCACAGAGGCCACCCTCATCGGCGCTGCCCCCGGCATTCAGGCCCGCATCCTCGGCGGGTTCGGGTCAGGGGAGGCGGTCGTGGACGAGGTGCGAGACCCCGACGACGACGACGCCCCAGCGTCACGAGACCCCAGGTTGCTGATCCACGAGGGGGAGTTCGCCAAGATCCTCAAGGTTTGCGCCCGAGAGGGCTCCACCCTGTCTTCGATCATCCGCGACGGCTGGGATGGCCGCCCGCTCGCCACCCGATCCCGGTCGCGCAAGGTCGTGGCCAGCTCGCACCACCTGGGCGTTGTCGGCCACGTCACCGCAGAGGAGCTGCGGGCACGGCTGACCGACACCGAAACCTACGGAGGTTTCACGAACAGGTTCCTGTTCGTCTGCGCCAAACGGGCACGCCTCCTCCCCGCCGGGGGCAACGTTCCCGCCGACGTCATCGACGCCTACGCCGCCCGCTTCGGCGATGCCATCCTCCTGGCCAGAGGGATGGGCCGCCTGGAGCGGACCGACGCCGCCGCCGCCCGCTGGGCTGACATCTACCAGGAGATGGCCGACGACGAACCGGGCGGGTTGCTCGGGGCGATCATCGCCCGGGACGCACCCCAGACGTTGCGCCTGTCGCTGATCTACGCATTGCTCGACGGGGCCGAGGCCATCGACGTCGAGCACGTCAACGCCGCCTACGCCTTGTGGACCTACTGCCGGGCGAGCGCCGGCTACATCTTCGGGGACCGCCTCGGCGACGAGGTAGCCGAGAAGCTCCTGGCCGCCATCAGCGAACATGGCGCCGAAGGTCTCGACGGGACCGGCCAACGAGACGCCCTCGGCCGCCACCAGACGGGCCGGCGCCTGGAGGTCGCCCGAGACCTGTTGGAACGCCGAGGGTTGATCGTCACCACCTCCGAAGCGACCGAGGGACGCCCCCGGCTCGTCAGCCGGCCCTGCCCCGGGCAACCCCCGGGAACGTGCGACCAAAGCGACCGAAGCGACCGAAGGTCCCTGCCGGACCCCCTTTCGTCGCCTAGGTCGCTTCGGTCGCACCCGCAAGAGGACGACTGGCAAGAGGTCGACGGGCACGAGGAGGTCGGATCGTGAACGCCGCCGACCTCCTCGCCGCCGCCCGTGCCGCCGGGGCAGAGTTCCGTCTCGGGCACCCAGACCGCCTCCAGTCCCAACGTTTCGACCGGCTCCCCCTCCACCTCAAGGCAGGCATTCGGGTTCAACGGGCCAGTGTGATCGCCGCCCTCCACGCCGAGGTGGTCGCCCGTTCCCCGCTGCCCTGGCGCCGGCAGGGGCCGGGATGGCTGGCCATCATCAACCCCGACCCGACCGGAGACGGGACCCGCCTGCACGCCACCCCCATCCGGGCCGGTTGGGCGCTCACCATCCGACCCCCAGGTGAGCACCCCACCGTCATCGTCGCCCGAGGGACCCTGGCCACCGTCCTCGCCGCCGCCGAGGACCAGTGCCCGACCTCGGCCCGGACTGTGGCCTCGTGACCGGAGTGAACACCACCCTGGCGGCCGCCGCTCGACGGATAATCGGTTATCCGTAACGCTCCCATGCCCTCCTATGCCTTCCATGCCCTTTCCATCGACCGACTGCATAACACCCACCGATCACCGCACCCGGCGCATACCTATGCGCCGGGAGCCAACCAAAGGAGAAACACTGTGACCTTCACCAACGACACCACCAGCCCGACTGACCAAGCACTACGGGCCGCCGCCGCCGCCGGGATCGAACTGCCCGAAGAGGTGACGGCCGCCATGGTTGTCACCAGGACCATCCGGCACGCCCAGGGCGAAGCCCTACCCGGCACGCCGGCGCTGCCAGGTGCCGTGCTCGACGTCGCCGCCGCCATCGCTGACTACGCCGCAGCCACCCTCGCCCACGCCACCGCGACCTCGTCGGTGAACGCCCGCCGGCAGGCCGCCGCCGCTCTGCAGCCCGTCGCCGACGCCGGGCTGGCCACCGTGGTCAGAGCCGCTGTGCCCGAGATGATCGTCGCCGTTGTCGACGGGTTCAACGAACGGTGGCAGCACTTCATCGCCAACCCAGACTTCGACCCTGTCGGTCAAGCGTTCCGCCTCGATCGTCTTCATGACGCCCGCCACGTCCTCGGCGCCCTCGCAGGCGAACGCCTCGACGAGCGGATCGCCGCACTCGTCGTTTTCGCCGTGGCGGAACCTCGACCCGGCCAGATCGAAGGTCGCCCCCTCGCCGACGTCCTGTACCGCTGGGCGTGCTTCAACCCGGCGCCGCTCACCCGATGGAGGGACAGCCTCCCGCAGCTGCCCGTCGAGATGGTCGGCCCGGCCGGCGTGGCCCCCAGGGTCGAAGCGGTGCGGTCATGGACTACCGCACCGCCCGCCCGGCAGGCAGGAAGGGCGGGCGCCCGCTACGACAGGCCCCTGCCCACCGGCGCCCTGCAGGCCGCCGGCTGATGACGACCACCAGCCCAGCTGGCCAGTTCGCCGCCCTGCTCCACGCCCGCTTGGCGGCCAGTCCGCCCGTGTCCGTCATCGACGCCCCGGCCATGCAGCCCGCACCCCGGGTGCCAGCACCCAACCCAGCCCAGGGCGGCTCCGGACGAGCCGGGCCGCCGGCACCACCACCAGCCGACGTGCTTGGCCGCCTGTTCGCCACCCTCGGTGCGCCGGTCGGCGACGGCGGGTGGCGCCAGGTTCGGTGACCGCCGCCGCGCCCCCGTTGTCCGGTCCGATGCTCAGCCTCGTCGGTCGAGGCTTAGCGGGGGGCGGCCACCCCCGTCGACCCCTCCCCCCCGGGGTGCCGCGGCCACCGCCAGGTATCGCAGATCCAACCCTGCGTGCGCCTCGCTCCCGTTTTTCGGCGGCGGGTAGGCAGGAGCAAGGCCCCCCCCGATACCCCCCCGGGGTACCCTCGCAGCGGACACCGCACGCCAATGCGCCTCCGATCCCGTACGGGTATGGGGTTTGCGGGCCTAACCCCCGGAAACGCCTTGCAGGTGCGGGCATGGTGCCTCAGATCCGGGCCGGTGCCTCGGGCCTGGGGGCAGGTGGGCGACTTCGCCCACCTACTTTCACGTCCTCGAAGACTGGCCCTGTAGGTCCCCCCGTAGGTCCCCTCCCCCGTTTGCCGCTTGCCGCCGATCCCCCCGGTAAGCCTCTGACCTGGGCTTTCGTGGTCGGGCTGCCGAGATTTGAACTCGGGACCTCTTGACCCCCAGTCAAGCGCGCTAACCAAACTGCGCCACAGCCCGTTACATGCACGGGAGACCCGTTAGGGGTCGGCCTGCCCGTGGCCACCCGTCACGGGGCGGTTATGTCTCCCCGAACCTAGTCGGCCACCGGGACCCTCGCAGCCGACCGCACCGAGAGGTTCTTCGGCCAGGCGACGGTGGGCGAGGTCGTTCAGCACCAGGTCGGCTGCGCGGTTCGGCGACGGCACACCCACGGCCCGCTTGGCATCCGCCGGACGGCAGTTCGGGCTCGATCGGATCGACGCCCAGCGACCCCGACGACAACCGACGATGCCCGGGCGGCGACCGATCAGCCGTCCTTACTCGAAGGTCTGGGACGCTTGTCCGGCGCCGCCCACTCCTTGTCGTGCTCATGAACGAGGTGCCATTCCAACTCGGTCGCCAACTCGAAGTGCAGGCCGCAAACGGGACAGATGTGGACGGCCACGGCGCTCAGATGTGCTTCGGCAGCCACTCGGCCAGCCAGTACACCCGATAGACCATGTAGCCGGCGAGGCCGATGAGGAGGACCTTGAAGTGCCAGGGCACGCCGGTCTTGGGCTTGGTGATGACCGCACCGCAGGTCGGGCACTGGCCGCCCTCCCCCATGCTCGTCGGGTTCCAGAACTTGCTGCAGTCCTCACACCAGGGCAACTCGGTCCTCCATCAGGGGCGCTCGGGAGGCAGTCGGGGGGAGCTCCTGAGGTGCCAGTCACGCTACCGCCCCCCCCGCCCGAGGTGGTCGCCGGCGCCCCGCCCCCACCCGTGCGCCGGGCCTTGCCCGCAATGTGGCTGTGCATTTGTCCCGGAAACCGGGAAGAATCCACAGCCATGTTGACCTGATACGGCGATACGGCCGGCCGGCGGAACGCCTCAGGTGCGGCGGACGGCCAGGATGGCGACGTCGTCGCTCAGGGGGGCAGAAGCGAAGTCCCGGGCGGCCTCGAGGAGGACCTTGCCGATGATGGTGGCGTCCTGGCCGGGGTCCCGGCGGATGATGCTGGCGATGCGGTCCTCACCGAAGAGCTGACCGCCGTCGCGGGCCTCGGCCAGGCCGTCGGTGTAGAGGACGATGAGGTCGCCGGGCGAGAGGGAACGCTCCCGGGACACGTAGGTGGCCTCGGGATCGAGGGTCAGCAGAGGGCCGGTGGAGCTCAGGGACCGCATCTCAGAGTCGTGCCACAACCACGCCGCCGGGTGGCCGGCGGATGCGTGGCGGAGCGTCGAGGCCTCGGTGTCGAACACCACCACGCAGACCGACACCAGGTCCTCGGGACGGCCACTGGTGGAGAGGACCTTGTTGAGCTCCTCGAGGGCCTGAGCCGGGTCCCGGTACTGGCTGAGGAAGTTCCGCAACAGGTACTTGACCTGGAAGGCGGTGATGGACGGCTCGATCCCGTGACCGGCCACGTCGCCGATGACCGCGGCGATGCGGCCGCCCTCGGTCGGGTAGACATCGTAGAAGTCCCCGGCCATCATCCCGGTGCCCGGCTCGTAGACCCGACCGAACTCGAAGCCGTCGATGTGGGGAAGGTCCTCGGGGGCCAGGCGGTCGGCCCACTGGCGGGGGGCGAGGTCCTCCTGGGCCAGGACCTCCTCGGCGCGCCGCTCGAGCATGGCCCGGTTCTCGGCCAGGCGGGCCTCGTCGAAGAAGCGGGGGGCGAAGCGGATGGACACGGCCACCGGCACGCCCACCGCCAGCAGGGGCAGCTCGAACCATGCCGAGGTCGACAGGGACGCCACGAACAGCCCCACGGTCAGCACCGAGTACAGGATCGACGTGTGCAGGTCCTTGTCGAAGGCGGCCCGGACCAGGGCCACGGCGTCGGCGCCGGTCGTCGATGACGCCGTCTCCGTCTCGATGCGTCGCGATGCCCGGGCCAGGCGGGACGCGGCCCTCCCCCACAGGCCGGCGGCGACAGCGCAGCACACCGCCGGGGCGAGCAGCCAGGGCTGGGCGAACATGACCAAACGGTACTACGGAGCAGCGCTCAGCCGGTCCGGCGCCGCACCCGGAAGTGCAGAGGCGTGGGGCCGAACTCGAAGTGCTCGCGCACCTTGCGTTCCAGGTAACGGAGGTAGGGGGCAGGCATGGTGCTGGTCGTGAACAGGGTGAAGGTGGGCGGGTCCGTGGCCCCCTGGGTGGCGTAGAGGACCCGGCCCCGGGGCGGGCGGTGGGCGGCCTGGGCCAGGGCCACCACCCGGTTGAGCTCGGCCGTGGGGATCCGCCGGTGATAGGCGTCGATCGACGACCACAGGGCCGGATACAGCTTGTGGACCCCGAGTCCGGTGGCGGCCGAGACCTTCAGCACGGACGCGTAGGACAGGAACACCAACCGGTCGGCGACCTCGGCGGCCACCGAGGCTCGGCCCTCGGCGTCGAGCGTCTCCCACTTGTTGAGGATGATCACCACCGGGCTGCCGGCGGCGTCGACCCGTTCGGCGAGGCGCTGGTCCTGGCGGGTGACCCCCTCGGTGGCGTCGATCACCAACAGGGCGGCATCGGCCCGGTCGATGGCCTGGAGGGCCCGCACCAGCGAGTAGTACTCCGCCCCCGACGCCTCCCGGGCCCGCCGGCGCATCCCGGCGGTGTCGACGAAGCGGATGTCGCCGTCGGTCGTGGCGACCACGGTGTCGATGCTGTCGCGGGTGGTGCCGGCCACGTCGTGGACGACGGAGCGCTCGTTGCCGATCAGGCGGTTGAACAATGTCGACTTGCCCACGTTGGGCCGCCCCACGATCGCCACCGCCGGCACCTTGCCGACCACCTCCGCATCGTCGAAGTCGGCCTCAGGATCGGCGGCGGGGAGAGCGGCCACCACCGCGTCGAGGAAGTCGCCCGTTCCCCGGCCGTGCAGGGAACTGACCGGGTGGGGATCGCCGATCCCGAGCCGGGCGAAGGCCCACACGTCGGAGTCCCGGCTCTCACCGTCCACCTTGTTGACCACCAGCAGGGTCGGGCGGTCGGCCTGGCGCACCAGGCGGGCCACCTTGGCGTCCTCGTCGGTGATCCCCACCACGGCGTCGACCACGACGACGAGTACGGCCGCTTCGGCCATGGCCTTCTCGGCCTGGGCGCTGACCTGCTCGTCGAGGGCGTTGCCGGCGGCCAGCCACCCGCCGGTGTCCTCGATGATGAAGTCACGCCCCGCCCATTCGGCGTCGAGGGGCTTGCGGTCCCGGGTCACGCCGGGGCGTTCCTCGACGATCGCCTCCCGACGGCCGACGATGCGGTTGACCAGGGTGCTCTTGCCGACGTTGGGTCGGCCGATGACGGCGACGACGGGCAGCCTGGTCATCAGTGGGCCCCGACGAGTGACGAGGACGACCTCAGAGCCGCCCGCAGGCTGGCCCCGTCGGCGGGGACGATCTCCACCGGGCGGGGCAATTCCCCAGGTGTGCTGCCATCGAGGAAGCGACCGCCGGTCAGGCACGAGTCGGGCACCAGGTAGCGCCGACCGGTGGGGGCGCGCTCGAGGGTGGCCGCCAGGTCGGGCCCGGTGAGCAGGCCGGCGACCCCGGTGTTGCCACCGAAGAACGTGTTCTCCACCACCACGACTTCGACGTCGTCTCGGACGGAGGCCACCAGTGGGGCCAGGATGGCGCGGCCGTAGGTGCCGGTGAGGATGGTGACGGGGGCTTTCGGCGACGCCCCGAGCGTGATGGTGCCCGGCGCCTGACGGGGGGCCCGGTACCCCTCGGCGGGGGCGCCGTCGACGGAGCCGAAGAAGCCGCCAGGACCGCCGGTGGGGGCGTCATCGCGCCCTTCGAAGCGGGCCTCGAACACCCTCGCCATGCCGACGCCGTTCTCCTGCTGGGCGATGTCGCCGTACGAAGCAAGAGAGGGGAATGGCCTCCCCGCCACCAGGTAGTACTCATCGGCGGCATACACCAGGCGGCGGCTCAGCGCCGAGACGAACCGCTCCTGCCAGGCCTCCACGGTGTCGATCACAGCGCCGGCCTCGGCCGCGGTGTGGGGCCGCATGGTCCCCTCCACGTTGTAGCGGCTGACTCCGAGCGGGACGCAGGCCACGGTGGCCAGGTCCGGGTAGCGGTCGGCCACCCCGATGAGGGTGTCCTCCAGGATGGCCCCGTCGTTGACACCGGGGCAGACCACGACCTGGCCGTGGACCTCGATGCCGTGATCGAGCAGGGCCCGCAGCCACCGCAGGCTGGTCGCTCCCCGCCGGTTGCGCAGCATCCGGGAGCGCACGTCGGGGTCGGTGGCGTGGATGCTCACCCACAGGGGGGACAGGCCCTCGGTGATGACGCGTTCGAGATCGGCCTCGGTGAAGCGGGTGAGGGTGGTGAAGTTGCCGTAGAGAAACGACAGGCGGTAGTCGTCGTCGCGGGTGTACAGGCTCTTTCGCATCCCTTTGGGCAACTGGTGGATGAAGCAGAACTCGCAATGGTTGTCGCACGTGCGGACCCGGTCGAACAGGGCCGCGTCCACCTCGATCCCGAGGGGCTCATTGCCGTGGCGGCGCACGGTCACCGGCAGCTCCAGGCCGCCGCGGCGAACCTCGAGGTCCAGCTCCGGGCGGTCGGCCAGGAGCTGGTAGGCGATGATGTCTCGGGGGAGCTGGCCGTCCATGGTGACGATCTCGTCGCCGGGGAGCAGACCGGCCCGGGCGGCAGGCGACCCGGGGGTCACCGCCACCACACGGGGCAGTGACATGGTCAGGCCAGCGTACCGCCAAGAGAGGCGGGGCCGGGTACCGTGGTTTGGTGGCTGTCGACCGGGTACTGCTGGCATCGCCGCGGGGCTTCTGCGCCGGGGTGGAGATGGCGATCAAAGCCCTGGCGTGGATGGTCCGGGTCTTCGACCAGCCCGTCTACTGCTATCACGAGATCGTCCACAACCGCTTCGTGGTCGACCACTTCCGGGACCTGGGCGTGATCTTCGTCGATGACATCGCCGAGGTGCCCGACGGCGCGCCACTCATGCTCTCGGCCCACGGCACCGCCCCCGATGTGGTGACCGCGGCCCACGACAACGGCGGCTCGGTCGTCAACGCCGCCTGCCCCCTGGTGGTCAAGGTCCACCACGAGGTGAAGATGCGCGCCGGGAAGGGCTACAGCATCGTCTACGTCGGCCACGAGGGCCATCAGGAAGCGGTCGGGACCATGGCCGTCGCCCCCGACGCCGTGCACCGGGTGGAGTCGGTGGCCGAGATCGAGGCCCTTCCCGACTTCGACAGCCCGGTGGCGTTCCTGGCTCAGACGACCCTCGCGGTCGACGAGTGGCAGGTGCTGCTCGACGCCGCCCGCGACCGCTGGCCGGACCTGTGGGTGCCGGGCAACTCCGACCTGTGCTTCGCCACCACCAACCGCCAGGCCGCCCTCAAGGCCATCGCCGGTCGCTGCGACGCCCTGATCGTCATCGGCAGTGCCAACTCGTCCAACACCCTGGCCCTGGTCCGCACCGCCCGGGCCGCCGGGTGCCCCTGGGTGGAGCGCTACAACGGAGCCGACGAGGTCCCCGACGACCTGGACGGCACCGTCGGGGTCATCGCCGGCGCGTCTGCCCCCGAGAGCCTGGTCAGCGCCGTCGTCGAGCGCCTGGCCCCCGCTGAGGGCACCGAGGAGGTCATCGCCGTGGACGAGGACCAGTACTTCCCCCTCCCCCGCGAGCTCCGCAACCTGCTCCGTCGGGTGTCGGCCAGCGCGGCCATGGCGAGCCTGGCCCCGGCGGCGGACCCCACCGCGGGGAGGCCGGGAGGCCTCGACGACCGTGGCATCTCCGCCACCGACGTCATCGCCTCCCTGGCCCACTGAACGCCGCCTGGATCGGCTCCGGTCACCTCGGCGGCCGATGCCCGGCGGGTGTCGGGTCCTTGCCGCCCGGGTTCGTCGTGGGCCCGGGCGTGGGCCGCGGCGGTCGCGTGGAGCCTCAGCCGGGCGCCACCTGGCCGGTCCGCCCGGCCCGGGCCATGGCCTCGTCGAAGAGCCGCTGGAGCTCGGTCGAGAGCACGACGGTGGTCTCCTTGACGGCCCGGCGGGAGACCCGGCCTCCGCCTTCGGAACGGGACGGCGGGGCGATGGGGGGACCGACGATCATGTGGAGCTTCACCGGACGGAAGAGTTTGGCCCCCCTCGGAAGCGCCCACTCGCTGCCGCCGATGCCGACCGGGATGATGGGCACGCCGATGCGGGCGGCGACGAAGACGGCGCCCTCGAAGAGGGGATGCACGACCGGTCCCTTCTGACGGGTGCCCTCGGGGTACAGGACGACCGGCTCACCCTGGCGCACCGCCGTCTCGCATGCCCGCAATGCCTCCCGATCCGGCATACCTCGGTGGACCGGTATGCCACCGAGAGACGTTAGAAACCGGGCCGACCAGCCGTACTTCCACGCGCTGTCCTTTCCGATGAAGCGCAGGCGGCGCCGGGTCAGGCAGCCGCAGAGGAAGGTGTCGATGATGGAGCGGTGCACGGGGGCGAGGACATACCCGCCCGTCTTCGGGATGTGCTCTCGGCCGGTGATCTCTACCCTCCAGACCAGGCGGCACACGACCTCGACCACCCCCCGGGCGAAGGCGTACCAGGCCAACCCGATCCGTCCCAGTGGCCCGGCCCCGTCCGGCACCGACGGCTCAGCCACGGTCGTCGCCCCCGGAGGAGTTGCCGGCTCCGGTGCCGGTCGCCTCCTCCACCAGGGCCAGGACGGCCTCGACGACGTCGTCGATGCTGCGGCCGGTGGTGTCGACGGCGATGGCGTCGTCGGCGATGGCGAGCGGGGACGCGGCCCGGGTGGAGTCGACGTGGTCGCGCCGGGCGATGTCGGCCGCCACCTTGTCGTAGTGCATGTCGAGCATCTCCTTGCTGCGCCGGCCGGCCCGCTCGGCGTCCTCGGCGGTGAGGAAGATCTTGATCGTCGCCGACGGGAACACCACGGTTCCGATGTCGCGGCCCTCGATCACCCCGCCACCATGGGCCGCGGCCCACTCACGCTGGCGTTGCACCAGCTCGTGGCGGACCTCGGTATTGGCCGCCACCGTGCTCACCGCCCGGGTCACCTCGGGGCTGCGGATCTCGATGGTGGCGTCCGCCCCGTCGACCTGGACGCGCTCGCCGACGTCGAGGTCCATGGCCTGGGCCAGGCGGGCGACGGGCTCGGCGTCGTCGGGATCGATGCCGCGACGCATGGCCGCGAAGGCGACCGCCCGGTACATGGCGCCGGTGTCGAGATAGTCCAAGCCGAGGCGGTCGGCGACGGCGCGGGCCACCGTGGATTTGCCCGACCCGGCCGGACCGTCGATGGCTATGACCTGCATCGGTGGAGATCCTCCTCGAAACCGGGGTAGCTGGTGGCGACGGCATCCCAGCCCTTGATCGTCACGCCCCCGGACGTGGCGAGGGCGGCGACGGCGAGGGCCATGGCCACCCGGTGGTCCCCGTGGGAGTGGACGGCGCCGCCCGGCAGAGGCCTGCCCCCCGTGCCGACCACGATCAGGCCGTCCGGGCGGTCCGTGACATCGGCACCGACCGCCCGCAGCTCGGAGGTCACCGTGGCGATCCGATCGGTCTCCTTGACCCGCAGCTCGGCGGCATCGGCGAAGACGGTGATCCCCTCGGCGAAAGCGGCAGCCACGGCCAGGACAGGGATCTCGTCGATGACGCCCGCCACCTCGGCGCCGCCCACCTCGGTGCCCCGCAACAAGGCCCCCCGGACCCGCAGGTCGGCTGTCCGGTCGGTGCGGCTCGTCGCTTCCACGGTGATGTCGGCACCCATCCGCTCGAGCACGGCCAGGAACCCGGCCCGGCCGGGACCGACGTACACGTGCTCGATGACCAGGTCGCTGCCGGCCACGATGCTGGCCGCCACCGCCCAGAAGGCAGCCTGGGAGGGATCGCCGGGCACGTCCACGTCAACCGGGCGCAACGCGGAGCGCCGCACCGTGACGGCCCCGTCGGCAACGCTCACGTCGGCGCCGGCGACGGCCAGCATGTCCTCGGTGTGGGTTCTGGTGGGGGTGGGTTCGTGCACGGTGGTGCGGCCTTCGGCGCTCAGACCGGCGAGGAGTATGGCCCCTTTGACCTGGGCCGACGCGACAGGCGGGCGGTAGTCGATCCCGTGCAGGGCGCCCCCCCGGATCACCAGGGGCGCATATCGCCCGCCGCCGCGCCCGTCGATGGTCGCCCCCATGGCCCGCAACGGCTCGGTGACCCGGTCCATGGGCCGGGCCCCGACGGAGTCGTCGCCGGCCAGGACACTCAGCCCCGAGAGGCCGGCGGACCATCCCGCCAACAGGCGCAGGGCGGTACCGGAGTTGCCCACGTCGATGACCGAGGCGGGCTCGCCGAGGCGGTCGGGGCCACCGGTCACGGCGACGCTGGTCGGGGAGCGCCGCTCGACGTCAGCGCCATAGGCCACCATCGCCGCGGTGGTGGCGGCGACATCCAGGCCCGTCGACAGGCCGGTGATCTGCGAGCGTCCGTCGGCCCTTGCCGCCAGCAGCAGGGCCCGATGCGAGATCGACTTGTCCCCCGGGACGGCCAGACGACCTCGGAGCGGCGATCCGAGGGCCGGGCCGGCGGAGAAACCACCACCGATCCCGGTGGCGGTCATGGTCCCAGCCGCCGATGAGAGACGCGGAACTGCCGCTCGGTGAGGACGGTCCGCACCGCCTCGAGGGCGGAGGTGGCGATCACCAGG
This sequence comes from Acidimicrobiales bacterium, assembly GCA_051000755.1. Lineage (GTDB taxonomy): Bacteria > Actinomycetota > Acidimicrobiia > Acidimicrobiales > Palsa-688 > JALZAH01. The sequence continues at coordinate 47,215 of JBPCNZ010000072.1, forward strand.
ACCAGCACCCCCCGGTCCCCCTCGACGGAGTGGGCGACCTCCATGTCGTAGATGTTGACCCCCATCTCGCCGAGAAGGGTGGTGACCTCGGCGAACACGCCCGGGCGGTCGGGCACGGGTATGCGCAGCTCGACCGACTCCCCTGCCGGCAGACCAGCGGACGGCAGGTTGACCCGGGCTTCCCGAGCCGACTCCAGCCAGGTCAGGAGGCCTTCCCGGTTGCCGTCGACCACGAGCTTGCGGACGTGGGCCAGGGCTTCGGTGAGCCCGTCGAGTGCTTCGAGGATGCCCTCCCGGTTGTCGACGCAGATGTCGGGCCAGATCCCGGGGTGGCCGGCGGCGATGCGGGTCATGTCCCGGAACCCCCCTGCGGCCAGGCGCAACAGCGTCCCGTGCTCGACCGAGGCGCGGGCGGCCAGGTTCATCAGGGATGTGGCCGTCAGGTGGGGCACGTGGGAGACCATGGCCACCAGATCGTCGTGGCGGCGGGGGGGCAAAGCGACCGCCGTGGCGCCGAGGAGGCCGACGACCCCGGCGACGAGGGCGTAGGCATCCGGGTCGGTCACCTCGGTCGGGGTGAGCACCCACGTGGCGCCCATGAACAGATCGGGGTCAGCCCCGTCCACGCCCTCCTGCTCGGAACCGGCCATCGGGTGCCCGCCGACGAAGCGAGGATGAGCCACCGCGGTCACGATGGCGTCCTTGACCCCGGCCACGTCGGTGACCACGGCCCGTCCCCGCAGGGCTTTGAGGGCCTCGTCCACGGTGCTACCGGCCGGGGTGGCGACGAAGACCACGTCGGCGTCGAGGTCGTAGCCCTCCGAATCGAGGGCGCCGAGCTCCAGGGCTCGGGCCGAATGGGAGGCGTCGGCATCGGTGCCGGTGACCACCCAGCCCCGCCGACGCAGCGCCAAGCCGAGCGAGCCGCCGACCAGGCCCGTGCCCACCACCTGAGCCCGGGGGTGGGCACTCAGGCCGTTCATCGCCACGGGCGAGGACCGACGGGGGCGTTGGGCACGGCTGGCCAGGTTAGAACCTCACGGGGCCAAGGCCGAAACGGGGCCGGGCCCGCCCGGGCTCAGACCGGGGCCAGGGCGCCCGCCTGCATGGCGCTGATGGCCCCCGCCAGGCCGCCGTCGTCGGGGAGGGACGTGAAGGTGCCGGTCTGGGCATAGATGGATCCGCTGACCAAGCCGACCACCTGCAGGTAGTGGCCCTTGGCGTCGGCCTTCGTCGACCGCTCCCCCCTGGCACCGTCCAGTCCGTCGATGACGAACGGCTCCGAGGGGGCCACTCCGTACGATCCCGCCAGTTGGCTGTTGAAGTACTCCGCGGCTCCCTCGGCGCAGCTGAACTGGGTCAGCAGGACCTGGATCTGCTCGCCGGCCCCGCGGTCGATCCACACTCGTTGAACCGCGCCCTCGAAGCCGTCGCGAACCAACTCGGCTCCGGCCTGGCTGGGGAGCTGGGATACGGCGGCCAACTGCGGGGCGCTGAGCACTCCGGCATGCACGGCCTGATCCGGCTGGCGCACGAACCCAGCGGGAGGGTCGAGCACCACACTGCCGAGCCGGGGGCCGACGTTGCCTTCCGGGGCGGCCGGGCAGACCGGCGTCGCCGAGGGGGGGCCACCCGGCGCCGGGACGAGGCGGACGATGAGGTGGTGGTGGTGGTGGTGGTGGGGATTGGCGTGCACGGTGGCCACGCCGGCTATTCCCGCCCCGATCAGGACCACGATGGCCCCGAGGAGCAGGGACCGAAGCCGGGACCACGGGCCTCGCCCCCCGCCGCCTTCGCTCATGCCTTCGCTCATCCCTCCGGTCACCGCGAGGGGTGCGGATGGTGAGCGGCCGCCGTCTCCAGCGCCCGAACCTCCTCGGCGGTCAGCGGCCGCCACGAACCGGGAGGCAGGGACCGGTCCGCCACCGGGCCGAACCGTGTCCGCACCAGGCGGCGCACCGGGTGACCGACGGCCTCGCACATGCGGCGGACCTGGCGGTTGCGTCCTTCGTGGATGACGATCCGCAACACCGATGGTGCCACCCGCGCCACCCGGGCCGGTGCGGTCGGCCCGTCATCGAGATCGACCCCCTCCCGGAGGTGGCGGATCTCGGCCGGTCGCGGCGTCCCCTCCACCTCGGCCAGGTACTCCTTGTCCACACCGAAGCGGGGATGGGTCAGCCGGTAGGTGAGATCCCCGTCGTTGGTCACGATGAGCAGGCCCTCGGTGTCACGGTCGAGCCGTCCCACGGTGTGAACCCGGGGCTCGCCGGGAACGAGGCCCAGGACGGTGGGCCGGCCCTGGGGATCGGACGCGGTGGTCACCACCCCCAATGGCTTGTTGACCAGATAGTGGACCAGGCCGGGCCGGATGGACACGGCGACATCGTCGATGACGATGCGGTCCACATCGGCGTCGATTCGCCGGCCGAGCACCACCACCTCCCCGTCGACCTTGACCCGACCGTCGGCGATCAGCTCCTCGCAGGCCCGCCGGCTCCCGATGCCGATGCGGGCCAGGACCTTCTGCAGGCGTTCGCCTTCTCGGTCGGCGACGGCCGGGACCCTGCCGGCATCGGAGTCTGTGCCGGCGTCGGAGTCTGTGCCGGCGTCGGATCGGGGCGGGGTGGCGGTCACGCCACGGTCCCGCCGGGCCCGTCCGCCTCATCGTCGCCGTACGTCCCCTTGCCCGAGGGCGTTGGATCGCTGACGGCGCTCTCCTGCTGGACCGGGCGGGACCCGAGCAGGCTGTGCTCGAGGGCCTCCATGACCTCCGCCCCGGGCACGAACTCGGCCAGGGGGGGAAGGTCCCCAATTCGATCGAGGCCGAGACGCTCGAGGAACAACGACGTCGTCCCGTAGAGAACGGCCTGGCCGGGGCCGGGATCGCGGCCGACCTCGCCGACGAAACCCCGCTGGACGAGCGTGCGCAGCACACCGTCGGCGTTGACCCCGCGGATGGCCGCCACCTGGGCTCGGGAGACGGGCTGCTTGTAGGCCACGATGGCCAGCGTTTCGAGGGCGGCGGCCGACAACCGGGCGCTCTGGCCCTCGAGGACGAACCGCTCCACGTATGGCGCCAGATCCTGGTGGCTCTGGAACCGGTAGCCGCCCGCCACGCGAGCCAGGGTGAAACCCCGGTCGGCCTCGGTGTAGTCGGCGGCCAGGGACGCGCACAGCTCCTCCACCCGCCCGGGGGAGATCTCCAGCAGTTGGGCCAGGATCCCCGGCTCCACCGGGACATCGGAAACCATGAGGATGGCCTCGATGGCTCGTTGGGCCTCACTGGCCACGAAGCGCTCCCGTCAGAGCCACCGAAGGGACAGACGACGGCACTATCCCTGGTACTCCTCGACGGGCTCGAGGAGGGCGGCGCCCTCGCCCAGCCAGGACACGTGCAGCTCGGCGAAGGTCCCGGCCTGGCTCAACTCGATCGAGCCCTGCTTGTACATCTCGAGGAGGGCCAGGAACCGGACGATGACCTCCAATCGGCTGGGCACCCCGGCGGCGAGCGCCGCGAAGGTGGCCTCCCCCACGCGGGCCAGGTCCATGCTGAGCTCGCTGACGGCGTCGGCCACGCTGAGCCGGATGGGGGCCACGTGATCGAGCACGACCCGGGCGGCGGGCCGGGGAGCGAGCAAGCTCTCCATGGCGGAGCGCAGAGCGTCGGGGGTCACCCCGGCCAAGACGTCGGGGGTGAGGGCGGCGAAGCGCTCGTCGAGCCCGGCGGTCCTCGGGTAGCAACCCGAGGCCTGGTCCATGATCCGTATCAGCGAACCGGCCGCGTCCTTGAACGTCCTGGCCTCGAGCAGGCGGCTGAGGAGCAGGTCACGCTCTTCCCACAGGACCAGTTCCTCCTCCGGCTCCACGTCGGATCGACCGGGCAGGAGCCGGCGGGTCTTCAGCTCCACCAGGATGACGGCGATGAGCAGGAACTCGGTGGCCACCTCCAGGTCCACGCCCCGCATGTGCTCGATCGTGGCCAGATAGGCGTCCACGATCGATGATACAGAGACCTCCCATAGGTCCACCTGTTCACGGTTGATGAGATGCAGGAGCAGGTCGAAGGGGCCTTCGAAGACCGGCGTGCTCACGGTGTAGGGCACCGGACCAGCCTACTGGCGCCGGGTCCCGGCTCCGGCGATGGGGGTGGCGGCACCCGCCCGCAGCCGGGCGGAATACCTGCAGCGGGCCTCAGTCTGTCCCGTAGCATCCCCAGCCGTGACCACCGTGCTCTCCGGCATCCAGCCGACCGGCGAACCCCAACTCGGTAACTACCTCGGCGCCCTGCGGTGGTGGGTCAGCCTCCAGCACGATCACGACGCCTTCTACTGCATCGTCGACCTGCACGCCCTCACCGTCCCCGGCGATCCGCAGGCCCTACGGACCGCCACCCGGTCGATGGCCACCCTGTTGCTGGCCGCCGGCCTGGACCCCGACCGCTGCACCCTGTTTCTGCAGAGCCAGGTTCCCGCCCACGTCGAGGTGGCGTGGCTCCTGCAGTGCACGGCCAGCGTCGGGGAGTTGCGGCGCATGATCCAGTTCAAGGACAAGACCGCCAAGGGCGGAGAGAGCGACGCCACGGCGGGGCTGTTCACCTACCCGGTGTTGATGGCGGCCGACATCCTCGTCTACCAGGCCGATCGGGTACCGGTAGGGGACGACCAACGCCAGCACCTGGAGCTGACCCGGAACCTGGCGGAGCGGTTCAATGCCCGCTACGGGGAGGTGTTCACCATCCCCGAAGCGATGATCCCCGGTCGGGGCGCCGGAGCCCGGATCATGGACCTGGCCGAGCCGGCCCGCAAGATGTCCAAGTCGGCCGAATCGGCGGCGGGGACGATCTTCCTCTTCGACGAGCCCAAGGCGATCGAGCGCAAGATCAAGCGGGCCGTCACCGACGCCGAGGACAGCGACGACGCCGTCCGCTACGACCCTGACGCCAAGCCCGGCGTCTCCAACCTCCTCGAGCTGTTGGCCACCGTCACCGGACGCACCCCGACCGAGGTGGCCGGCGACTACAGCCGCTACGGCCCCCTCAAGGCCGACACCGCGGCCGCCGTCATCGATCTCCTCACCCCCATCCAGGAGCGCTACCGGTCCCTGGCCGCCGACCCCGACGCCATCAGCGACATCCTGCGATCCGGGGCGGAGACGGCCCGGGCGGCAGCGGCACCGACCGCGGCCCGGGCCTACGAGGCCGTCGGCCTCTCCCCCGCCTGAGCTGTCCGCCGGCTGTTCGGGCCTCGGGCCCGGCGGCTCGAGGCGGGGACGGTGCCGGACCCGGCCGGATCAGTCGCCGTCTGCCGCCTCCAGCACGGCACCGACGGCGGGATCGACGCTGCGCCGGGCCGCCGGCAGGTGGTGCTCGGCCGCCCAGGCCACGGTGAACGGGTCGCTGCCGGCGGCCGTCAGGAGCTCCTCCCCCCGCCGGTCGTGGGTGACGTAACGGCCGGCCCGGGCTCGCCACGCCCGGCCCGGCGCGGCCCAGCCCGCGACCCGTGGACGGCCGAGCTTGACAGCAACCGCCGTGGCCGCCACCCGCGACCATGTGCCCATCCCGGCGTCGACCTTCCCCACGTCGTGGAGCAGCGCGGCGGCCATGATCGGCCGGCGGGCACCGTCATCGGGGGCCGGGCCGAGTTGGCGGCTCACCTCTCGGGCCACCCCCACGGCGTGGCGACGGTCGGGTCCTGACAGCCGGGTCCACAGGCGGACCTCGCCAGGAAGGAGCCAGGACCGGGCCCAGCGTTCGCCGGCGGCAGGCGGTCCTCCCGGCCACAGCGAGCCGGCCAGACGGCCCGCCAGGTGCCGCATGGATCCGAACCCTTCGCTCACCGGGCCAACCGTAGCGGTCACGGGTCCGCTTTCTGGTCGCCTTACTGGTCGCCGGCACGCCCCGAAATGCTCCTGGAGGCCTCGGCGCCCTGGTTGATCTCCTCGAGGGTCCGGCCCCGGGTCTCGGAGCCCAACACGAGCACCGCAACCACCGCCACCAGGGCTGCCCCTGCGACCAGCAGGAAGACCGATCCCACGCCGGCGGCGTCGAGCAACGGCGGCACCAGGGACGGCCCGATGACGCCGGAGAGCAGCCGACCGAAACCCTCCGTGGCCGAGGTCCCGACCGCCCTCATCTCGGTCGGGTAGCTCTCGGTGGTGTACACCTTGACGGCCGGGTCGACACCGATCCCGAAGAAGGAGATCAGGCAACCGAGGATCAGGACCGGCACCGCCCCCCGTACGAAGCCGAAGGCGGCGGCTGCCCCCGCGGCCACGACGGTGAAGGTGACGATCACCGGTTTGCGGCCCCAACGCTCGACCACCCAGGCCTCCAGCAACTTGCCCGGTATCGACACGGCGACAATCACGGCCGTGAAGGCGAACGACGAGGTGAGAGTGAATCCCATGTCGTGGACGACGGTCGGCATGAACGTCTGCACCGAGTAGAAGAGGAAGAACGTCCCCCCGAAGGTGATCCAGAGCATGAGCGACCGGCGCAGGTACCGGGGGCTGAGGACGGCCCGCAGACCTGGACGAGCGGGGCGATCATGGTTCTCATCGGGGGCGCCATCAGCAGTGGCCCACTCCGCCTGCGCCGGACGGGGCGGGGGCAGAGAGCGGGGGTCGTCCAAATCGGCGCGGACGCGGGCCTCGATGTCGTCGAGCACGGCGCTCGCCTCGATGATGTGGCCCTGCGACTCGTACCACCGGGGGGACTCGGGAAGCAGCTTCCAGGCCACGACGGCGAACCCCAGGGGGAGGCCGCCGAGCAGGAACATGATCCGCCAGCCGATGGTGTCGGCGGTGGAGGGGATCAGCCCGACGGCGAGGAGCGGTGAGAGGAAATAGCCGACCGACAAGAAGGCGTCGGCGATCCCGGTGAACCGTCCCCGCTGGGACGGCGGGCACAGCTCCGAGCCGTACACGTACGGGAGGGGGAACACGGCGCCCATGGCCAGCCCGCCAGCGACGCGCAGGATGATGAACACGCCGATGCCCGGAGCCAGGCCGGCCAGGGCGGTGAGCACCGCGTAGCCGACCGTCCCCCAGACCAGGACCCGTTTGCGACCAAAGCGGTCCGCCATCCGCCCGGCCGGGACGATGCCGGCCACGATCCCGATGTTGGCGGAGATCGACACCAGCGACTTCATCCCCGTCGACAGGTGATAGAGGTGGGTGAGCGACGGCAGCACCGCGCCGGTGAGGCCGATGTCGTAGGACTCGATGAGCCAACTGAGGAACAGGACGGCCATCACCCGGCGCAGCCACGGCGACGGCGGCAGGCGATCGAGACGAGCTGCAGCACCGGAGTCGGCGGGAGTCATCGACGATCTCAGGCCGTGAGCAAGTGGGCCCACGCCCGCTCAGCCGGTCCGAAGACGTGACCGAGGAACCCGCCCGGGTTGAGGAGCACGACCAACAACAGGACTGGCATGGCGTATTGGCGGACCTTCAACCAGGTGGGCCACGCCGATGGTGGGAGCAGTCGCTCGACCACCGCCGAACCGTCGAGGGGGGGCAGGGGGATCAAGTTGAAGACCGCCAGGGTGACGTTCAAGAAGCCCAACAGGTACAGCAACTGATCCACGATGCTCACCGAGGCGAGCCCGCCGAAGCTGATCAGGGTGTCGATCGTCTGGGCCGTGCCCGGAGGCCGCAGGTAGCGCAAGACCAGGATGGAGATCCCGGCCAGGACCAGGTTGGTGACGGGGCCGGCCAGGCTGACCACCAGGGAGTTGTTGCGCGGGGATCGCATCCGTCCCGGCGAGATGGGGACGGGCTTGGCATAGCCGAAGGCGCCCAGACCGGCCAGAGCCAGGACTCCGGGCAGAACCAGGGTGCCGATCGGGTCGACATGCTTGATCGGGTTGAGCGTGAGCCGACCGGCCTTCTTGGCGGTGTCATCGCCGAAGGCCAGAGCCGCAACCCCGTGGGACAACTCGTGGAGGATGATGGACGGGACGACCACCACGAAGATCAGCAGTGTGGTGATGCCGAGACGCTGGCGGAGGGCATAGATGGCCAGCAGGATCAGGCCCACCGCCACCAGTACCTGGGCATTGCCGAACCGTCGCACCGCACCATCCTGGCCTGTTGCTGGCCCCTTCAGTCCCCAGGGACGGTTCCGCGCCACCGGCGGGGGCGGGCGCAGCGTCGCTGTCGCACCTTACGCCCCCCTCCCGACCGTACGGGCACCCGCCACCGAACCGCCACCGCGGCGGTCAGCCCAGGGCCCGGGCCGCCAGGGTCAGCCCGATGATGGTCTTGGCGTCGAGGAGGGCCCCCGAAGCGACCAGCTCGTCGAGGTCGTCGAGAGAGATCTCCTCCTCCGTCATGTGGCGCTCCTCGATCCCCTGGAGGTTGTTGCCCACCTTGGTGAGATCACGGGCCAGGAACAGATGGGAGAGCTCGTCGCTGAAACCCGCCGAGTTGTAGAAGCGGACCAGCAGATCGATGCGCCCCGCGGTCCGGCCCACCTCTTCCTCCAGCTCCCGGGCCGCGGTTACCTCGGGGGCCTCGCCGTCGATGTCGCGCTTGCCGGCGGGCAACTCGAGCAGCTCGGCGTCGATGGCGGCCCGGTACTGGCGGACCACGACCACCCGGCGATCGTCGATCATGGGCACCACCACCACGGCGCCGGGATGGTGGACGATGTCGCGCTCGAACTCCTCGCCCCCGGGTGCGGCGAACCTGCCCTTGGCGACGCGCAGCAACGGTGACCGCCAGATCTCGGTCTCAGTGAGCTTGCGGAACCCGGCCACGGGCCGCCTCCTCCCCCAAGGCCGCCGCCGACCCCAACGCCCCCTCCTCCGGGGCCGCCGCCGACCCCAACGCCGTCGCCGCCGCCGATGGGACCGGATGATTGCGATCGGCTCGGCGCACGGCCGCCTCGACCAGCCCGGCGAAGAGGGGATGGGGCCGGTCCGGGCGACTCTTGAACTCCGGGTGGGCCTGGGTGCCCACCCAGAACGGGTGGCCCGGCAGTTCGATGAACTCGACCAGCCGGTCGTCGGGCGATGCGCCCGAGCAGCACAGACCGGCGTCCTCCAGGCGGTTGCGGTAGCGGGGGTTGACCTCGTAGCGGTGGCGGTGCCGTTCGTAGACGAGCTCCTCGCCGTAGGCCTGGGCCACCCGGGATCCGGGCCGTAGGCGGGCCGGCCACGTCCCCAGCCGCATGGTGCCGCCCTTGTCAGTGATGTCACGCTGATCGTCCATCAGGTCGATGACCAGATCGGGCGAGCGGGGATCGAACTCGTGGGAGTTGGCCTCCGGCAGGCCGACCACGTTGCGGACGTACTCGATGACCATCACCTGCAGGCCCAGGCACAGCCCCAGGCAGGGGATGTCGTGCTCGCGCGAGTAGGTGGCTGCCGCCACCTTGCCCTCCACTCCCCGCTCGCCGAAGCCCCCGGGGATGACGATGCCGTCCAGGTCGTGGAGGCGGCCCTCGACGAGCAGGCCCTCGACGTCCTCGGCCTGGATCCAGGCGATGTCGATGGCCGCACCGTGGCGGTAGCCGCCGTGGCGGAGGGCCTCGACGACCGAGAGGTAGGCGTCGGGAAGGTTGACGTACTTGCCGATCAGGCCGATCCGCACCGGGCGGGTGGCAGCCTCCACCGATGAGACCAACCGCTCCCACGAGCGCAGGTCGAGAGGATGCTCGGGCTCGCCGTCGGGACCGACTCCGTCGAAGCGCAGCAGGCGGCACACGTAGGCATCCAGGCCCTCCTCGTGCAGAGCCAGGGGGATCTCGTAGAGGTTGGGGGCGTCCATGCAGGAGATGACCCCTTCGACAGCGACGTCGGAGAGGTTGGAGATCTTCCGCTTGAGATCCGACGAGATGCTGCGGTCCGAGCGACAGATGATGACGTCGGGCTGGATGCCCCGGCTGCGCAGCTCGGTCACCGAGTGCTGGGTGGGCTTGGTCTTCTGCTCGCCCGAGGGCCCGAGGTAGGGCACCAGGGTGACGTGGACGTAGCAGACGTTGTCCCGGCCGATGTCGTTGCGGAACTGGCGGATGGCTTCGAGGAACGGGAGGATCTCGATGTCACCGACGGTGCCGCCCACCTCGGTGATGACCACGTCGACGTCGTCGGCCGCCAGCCGGGTGATGCGCCCCTTGATCTCGTCGGTGATGTGGGGGATGACCTGGACGGTCTTGCCCAGGTAGTCGCCCCGTCGCTCTTTGGCGATGACGCCCGAATAGATGGACCCGGTGGTGGCGTTGGAGTCGCGATGCAGGTTCTCGTCGATGAACCGCTCGTAGTGGCCGAGGTCGAGGTCGGTCTCGCCGCCATCCTCGGTGACGAAGACCTCGCCGTGCTCGAAGGGGTTCATGGTGCCCGGGTCGACGTTGAGGTAGGGGTCGAGCTTCTGCATGGTGACCCGCAGGCCCCGGCTCTTGAGCAGCCGACCCAACGACGATGCCGCCAGCCCTTTGCCCAGCGAGCTGGCCACGCCGCCGGTCACGAAGATGTGCTTCGCCACGCCCGATCCCTCCACTCCCGATGCTGCACAGTCGGCGCGGTGTCAAACGGCTCTGTGTCCGGGCCCCTTGGGTAGCGGCCAACCCATCCTACCGCGACGGGCGGGGCGAACCGGCCATGGCCAGCAGCTCCTCGGCGTGGCGGCGGGCGGTGTCGCTGCCGGGTTGGCCCGAGAGCATGCGGGACAGCTCGACGACCCGTTCGGGACCGTCGACCTTCGACACCTCGGCCGCAGTCCGCCCGCCGTCGGTCGTCTTGCGGACCCGCAGGTGATCGGTGGCGAAGGCGGCGACCTGGGGCAGGTGGGTGACGACCAGGACCTGGTGGTCACGGGCCAGGGCCGCCAGGGCCCGGCCCACGGCCACCGCCGCTTCCCCGCCGATCCCGGCGTCGACCTCGTCGAAGATCAAGGTGCGACCGGGGCCGCCGCCGGGGACGGGGCCGACGGCGCCGGAGAGCACCAGCCTGGCCGCCAGCATGGTGCGGGCCAGCTCACCTCCCGAGGCCACCTTGGCCAGGGGGAGGGCCGGCTCGCCGGGGTTCGCCCCCAGCAGCCAGGTGACGGTGCGGCCGGCCGGGTCATCTCCGACCTCGACCGCGAACTGGGCCCGGGCCATGGCCAGGATGTGGAGCTGGGCGGTCACCGCTTCGGCAAACCTGGGGGCGGCTCGCCTGCGGGCGTCGCCCAGGGCCTGCTCGGCGGCGGCCAGGTCGGCCTCGGCCTCGGCCCGCCGGCGCTCCAACTCGGTCGCTCGGGCCTCGTAGCCACCGAGCTCCACGTGACGGGCGCGAGCCTGCTCCCGGTACTCGATGACCGCGGCCACGGTCTCGCCGTACTTACGTCGCAGCTCCGCCAGCAGGTGGCGCCGGGAGCTGACCGCTTCGAGCCGCTCCGGGTCGTCCACAAGCTCCTCGGCCCCGGACCGCAGGTCGCTGGCGGCGTCGACCAGCTCCGCGTCGAGGGCCCCGAGACGGTCGTGGAGGGCGGTCAGGGCGGGCCGGCCGGCCACGCCGGCCACGACCTGGCTCAGCCCGTCGAGGACGCCGCCCTCGGCGGTGAGGACGGCGAGGGCGCCCTCAGCGGCCTGGCGTTGGGCGGTGGCGTCACCCAGGCGGAGCTCGTCGGCGGCCAAGCCATCGTCCTCGTCGGGGTCGTCGAGGTCAGCGGCGTCGAGCTCGCCCAGCTGGAACGCCAGCAGGTCGAGCTCCCGGGCCCGGCTCCGGGTGTCGCCGCCGAGCCCCTCGAGCTCGGCGTCGATCTGGCGCAGCCGGGTCCGGGCCGCTCGCACGGGGGCCTCGTCGATGCCGGCGGCGGCGTCGAGGGCGGCCCGCTGCACGGGGGCCGAGAGCAACGATTGGTGGGCGTTCTGACCGTGCAGGTCGACGAGGGCGCCGGCCACCTCACCCAGCGCCGATGACGCCACCATCTGGCCGTTGACGTAGGACCGGGACCGGCCCTGGGCGGGCACGGCGCGGCGCAGGACCCGCTCGTCGTCGCCGGAGCCGCCGACCCCCCCGCCGCCCTCGGAGCCATCGACGACGGAGTCTTCGACGAAGCGGCCCTCGACGCCGGCCTCGATGGCACCGGGGCGGACGAGGGCCGGGTCGGCCCGGCCCCCGAGAAGGAGCTCGACGGCTTCGACCAGCAGCGTCTTGCCCGCCCCTGTCTCGCCGGTCAACGCCGTCATCCCCGGGCCCAGCAACACCGTCACATCGTCGATCACACCGAGGTTGCTGACGTGAAGCTCGCTCAGCATGGGCGGGTCCTCCCGCGGGGCGGCGCCGTCACCGATCAGCCAGGTTGAACTTGTGCTTGAGCACGCCGTGGAAGTCCCGGTCGCCGCCGCAGCTCACGATCCGGGCATCGCGCTGGCCCTCACGACACACCAGGGTGCGGCCCGGTCGCAGCTCCGTGAGGGGGCAGCCGTCGACCACCACGTCGGAGTACCCGGAGCCGATCGGCGTGAAGGCCACGTCCTCGGTGGCGTCGAGGACCAGCGAACGATCGAAGAGCATGTGGGGGGCGACGGGGGTCACGATCTTGACCCGGGCCCGGGGGGAGACGATCGGGCCGCGCGCCGAGAGGTTGTAGGCCGTGGAACCGGTCGGGGTGGCGACGATGAGGGCATCAGCCGCAAAGGTCAGGAATGACATGTCGTTGACGCTCATCTCCACCCGCACCGTGTGACCCCCCCCGGGGCGCTGGAGCACCACATCGTTGAGGGCGCTGCGCCGCAGGGTCGTCTCCCCTCCCGCGTCGCTGATGATGACGTCGAGGGTCATGCGCGACTCGACCTGGTAGTCGCCCGTCAAGAAGCGGGTCAGGGCGTCGAGGAGGCCGTCGGGCTCGACCGTCGTCAGGTACCCGAGCTGGCCGAGGTTGACCCCCATGACCGGCACCCCGGCCGGACTGACCAGGTCGACGGTCCGCAGCATGGTGCCGTCCCCGCCCAGGCTGACCGCCAGGTCGAGCTGATCGAAGGCGCCGTCGTCGTCGAGCACGCGGGTGGTGTGGCCCTGGTCCTGCAGCCACATCGCCGCCTTGCCGGCCAGCTCGACGGCCGCCGGGCGGCGGAGGTGGGCAAGGAAGCCGACGGTGGCCATCTAGTCCTCCCGGTGGGATCGGCGCGCCGTCCGGACATCGGACGCGGCGAGGACCATCATGGCCGGTCGGGCCTGGTAGGGCGCGGAGCCGGCCCTGGTCGGGGTCAGCTGGTGGAGCCCGGCGCCTTCTTGACCGCGGTCGAGGCCTTCTTGGCCGTCGTCTTCTTGGCCGGGCTCCGCTTGGCGGGCGCCTTCTTGCCTGCCGACTTGGTACTCGAGGCCTTCTTCGTCGCCGGGGCCGCCTTGGTGGCCGGGGCCTTCTTGGTGGCCGGGGCCTTCTTGGCCGTTGGGGCCTTTTTGGCCGCCGGGGCCTTTTTGGCCGCCGGGGCCTTTTTGGCCGCCGGGGCCTTCTTGGCGGCCGGCGTCGGCTGGGCGGCCGCCTTCTTCGACGGGGTTCCGCCCAGCCGCCGCTTCCACGCCTCGAACTCGGCCTTGGTGACCACCCCCAACTGCGACAGCTGCGACTCCACCTCTCGGCGCACGAGGTCGATCATCTGGTCGGTCCCGCGGCGGCCGGCGGCCACCAGATCGTCGACCTGACCCTGGGCTTGCTTCTGGGTCGACTCGGTGGCCTTGGCCAACTCCCGAAGGAAATCCTCGGCTCGGGCGCGGGCCGTTTCGAGGAAGTCGTTGCCGGCTTCTTGGTACCGCTTGAACCTGTCGTCGGTCATCCTTTCATGGTACCTCACGCGTCACGGGCCAGACTGGGGCGGTGCCCCCGTGGGACCTGGTCATCTTCGACAACGACGGGGTGCTGGTCGACAGCGAGCGGATGGCCAACACCATCCTGGGCGATCTGCTCACCGGCTACGGGCGGCCGACCACCACCGACGAGGCCGTCGAGCGCCATCTGGGGACGTCGCTGGGACGGGTCCGGGCCCTGCTCGAGGCGGAGGGGGTCGAGGTTCCGAGCGACTTCGAGGACGCCTATCACCGCCGCCTGTTCGCCGCCTTCGACACCTCTTTGGTCGCCGTTCCGGGGGTGGCCGAGGTGGTCGGCGCCCTGGACATCCCCGTCTGCGTGGCGTCCTCGGGCGGCCACGAACGCATCCGCCGGTCCCTCACCCTCGCCGGTCTGGCCGCAGGGTTCGAGGGGCGGATCTTCAGCGCCGAGGACGTGGCGCGGGGCAAGCCCGCGCCCGATCTGTTTCTCCACGCCGCCGCCGCCATGGGGGCCCGGCCGGAGCGCTGCGCGGTGATCGAGGACAGCCCGCTCGGGGTGGAGGCCGCCAACGCCGCCGGGATGACGGCGTTCGGCTACGCGGCCGTAACGCCGGCGCCCCACCTGCGCGAGGCGTCGGTCGTGTTCTCCTCCATGGGGGAACTCCCTCGCCTTCTGGCCGCCGGCCCCACCGGGGCATGGGAGCGTGGTCGCCGCTAGCGCGGGCCGAGGAGCTGTTCGGTGATGGCCGCCAGATCGGCACCGACCACGTCGGGCGCGGGGTCGGCGGGGATGGCGGCGCGCCCGGTGACCCCGCTGAGCACCAGGGCGAAGCGGGCGTGGATCATGGCCGCGAACAGCCCGTCGGTGTCGGGCCGGTCCCCCACCATGACGTCGACGGTGCCAAACCGGTCCTGGACCAGGTCGGCCACCGGCCGGTGGGGCTTGCCGGCCACCTCGGGTTCGGTGCCGCCCGCCGTGGCCAAGAAGGCGACCAGGGCGCCCGCCCCCGGCAGCAGGCCGGTCGCCGTCGGGAAGGTCGGGTCGGCGTTGGTGGCGACGAAGCGGGCTCCCCCCCGGATGGCCGTGGCCGCCGCAGCCAGCCGGTCGTGATCGAGGTCGAGGTCCCGCCCGACGAGCACCCCGGCCGGATCGTCGCCCGGTTCGACGACGGCGACACCCCGGTCGGCCAGCGCCTCGAGGATGCCGTCTCCGCCCACCACCGCCACCCGTTCACCGGGGGAGAAGAGTGAGGCGCCGGCTTGGGCCGAGGTCACCAGTTCGGTCTCACTGGCCTCCACCCCGGCACCGGCGAGCATCTTGACGTAGTCGGCGCGTGTGGGCCCGGAGTTGTTGGTAACGAAGGCCACCCCATGACCGGCCCGGCGGATGCGATCCACGGCCGGGGCCGAACCGGCGATCGGCTCACCGCCGAGCCAGATCACCCCGTCGAGATCGAAGACCCAAAGCATCCTCCACCCCGTTCTAGTACGAAAGGGGAATGCCTCGCTTCGAGCCATTCGTCGGCCTGCGCTACGCCCCGTCCCACATCAGCACCCTGGACGACGTGGTCTGCCCTCCCTACGACGTCATCAACGAGAGCCAGCGCGAGGCGTTGGTGCACCGCAGCTCGTACAACGTGGTGCGCCTCGAGCTGCCCGAAGGACCCGACGCCTACCGCGGCGCCGCCGCCCTCCTCGACGCCTGGCGCGACGGCGGGGTGCTCTTCCGTGAGCACCGCCCCGCCTTCTACGGATACCGGATGTCCTTTCGCAGCCCGAGCGGGGCGGCCCGTTCCAGCGTCGGGGTGATCGGCGCCTTGGGCCTTGAGCCACCCGGGGAGGGCATTCTCCCCCATGAGGAGACCACACCCAAGGCCAAGACCGACCGCTTGGAGCTGCTGCGAGCGGCGAGGGCCAACCTGTCGCCCATCTGGGTCCTTACCCCAGAGGCCGGCCTGGCCGCCCTCTGTGAGCCGCCTGTCCACCCCTCGAGCCATGCCACCGACGAGCGGGGCGCCATCCACGAGCTGTGGCCCATCACCGAACCGGAGCGGGTCGCCGCCATCTCGGAGCTGGTCGGCGGCGGACCGGTGCTGGTGGCCGACGGCCATCACCGCTACGAGACGGCCCTGGCCTACGAGGCGGAGACCGGGCCTCAACCCGGTGACCACCATGCGGTCATGGCCCTGGTGGTGGAGCTGGCCGGCGAGCAGCTCTCGGTCCAGGCCATCCACCGCCTGGTCTCGGACCTGCCCGCCGGTTTCGACCTACTGGGCGCCTTGGATCCCTTCTTCGATCTGACACCGACTGCGCCGCCCGACTCGTCGATCACCGAACGGATGGCCGACGCCGGCGCCCTGGCGGTGGTGACGGCCTCGGGGACGTGGCTGGCCCGGCCCCGCCCAGCCGTGATCGACGCCTCCGTCCACGATCTCGACTCCAGCCGGCTGGACGTGGCCCTGGCCACTGTCCCCGGCGCCACCGTGACCTTCCAGCACGGGTGGTTCGATGCTGCGGCGGAGGCCATCGCGGGCCGGGCCCAGGCCGCGGTGCTGCTGCGGCCGGCCACCGTGGATCAGATCGCCGTAGTGGCCCGGGGCGGCGTGCGGATGCCACCGAAGACCACGTTCTTCGCCCCCAAGCCGCGCACCGGCATGGTCATCCGCGACCTCCTCGACTGATTCCGCTGGTCAGGCTGTCGCTGTGACCTTCGAGCGCCGCAGGTCGTAGGCGGCGGCGTCGAAGTGGCGG
The DNA here is from genome assembly GCA_051000755.1 of Acidimicrobiales bacterium. Lineage (GTDB taxonomy): Bacteria > Actinomycetota > Acidimicrobiia > Acidimicrobiales > Palsa-688 > JALZAH01. Next base: position 63,720 of record JBPCNZ010000072.1, read on the forward strand.
GTGGCCTTGCGGAACTGGCTGGCGTAGCCCGGCCACAGGGTGGTGTTGCGGCCCCGGTCCAGGTACCAGCTGGTGCACCCGCCCTGGATCCAGACCGTCTCCACCATCTCCTTCTGGATCTGCTCGTTCCAGCGGTCCTGGGCGTCCCTGCGGACCTCGACCGCGCCGATGGCCTGATCGCGGGTCTTGCGCAGGCACTCCATGATGTACGCCACATGGGACTCGATGATGTAGACCATCGAGTTGTGCCCGAGGCCGGTGTTGGGCCCGATGACGAAGAACAGGTTGGGGAATCCGGCCACCGCCGTGCCCTTGTAGGCCTCCATGCCGTCCTTCCACGCCTCGGCCATGACGACCCCGTCCCGCCCGGTGGTGAACTCGGCCATGGGCGGGTCCACGGCGTGGAAGCCGGTCCCGAAGATGATCGTGTCGACCACATGCTCGGTGCCGTCCGCGGTCCGCACGCCCGATGCGGTGACCTCGGTGATGCGGTCGGTCACCACGTCGATGTTGGCCTTGGTCAGCGCCGGGTAATAGTCGTCAGACATCAGGATCCGCTTGCAGCCCATGGCGTAGGTGGGAGTGACCTTGGCCGCCAGCACCGGGTCCTTGATCTGGCTCGTCAGGTACTTGCGGGCCAACAGCTCGGCCAGGCGGAACCTGCGTCCGGCTCCCTTGAAGGCGATGAACAGTGCTTCCTGGCGCCAGAACAGGAAGGCCCGGCTGAGCTTGGTGGCGGGGGGGAACGCTTGGTAGAGGCGTTTGCGGAGGGGACCGATGGGCTTGTCCCGTCGGGGCAGGATCCACGGCGGCGTCCGCTGGAACAGCGTCAGATGATCCACATCCTCCTGGATCTCGGGTACGAACTGGATGGCCGAGGCGCCCGTGCCGATCACCGCCACCCGCGAGCCGCGCAGGTCCGCCTGGTGATCCCAACGGGCCGAGTGCCACACCCGGCCGGAGAACTCCGAGAGACCGGGGATCTCAGGCAGCACCGGCTCGGCCAGGGGTCCGGCCCCGGCGAGGAGGAACCGGGCCGAGAACCGACCTCGGCTGGTGGTGACGGTCCAGCGGGACTCCCGGTCGTCCCACACCGCGCCCGTGACGTTGTGGCCGAAGCGGATGTGCGGTGTCACGCCGAAGCGGTCGGCCGAGTCCCGCAGGTAGTCCAGGATCTCGGGTTGGCGGGAGTAGTCCCGCGACCAACCCGGGTTGGGGTTGAACGACAGCGAATACAGATGGGACGGGATGTCGCAGCCCGCCCCGGGGTAGGTGTTGTCCCGCCAGGTGCCGCCGACGTCGTCGGCTCGCTCCAGCACCACGAGATCGCTGAACCCCTCGGTGAGGAGCCGGGAGGCCATGGCCAGGCCGGCGAACCCGGTGCCGATGACGACGATCTCGACCTCCTCGAGGGCACCACCGGTGGCGGTCATCTCACCTCACGGGAGGGATCGGTGGGGCCGAGATCGATGAGGACGGCGGCCAGGCGGTCGGGTGATTCGAACGGCAACTGGTGCCCGGCGCCCTTGATGGGGATGAACCGGGCCCCGGCGATGAGCTCGCCGGTCCGCCGGCTGCGGGCGTGGGGGACAAGGGTGTCCCGGGTCCCGGAGACGACCGCGGTTGTGGCCGTCACCGCGCCCAGATGGGGATGGAGGTTCATTGTCCCGATGGCGTCCAGGAACCCCCTCCTTGTCGCCGGGGGTGTCCTGGCGAACGACTCCGTGGTGGCCCGCAGGGCCGCCATCGCCGGGCGGCGCCCGAAGGTGCTTCGCACCAGGAACGGCCCGAACCGGGCATCGGCGACGGCCTTGGTGGTGCTGTCGCTGCCGATCAGGGATGCGGCCGACTTGTCCAGGGCCTTCAGGCCCATCTCCGCCCCCGCGGTGGACACGAGGGCCAGGGCCCGGACCCGTTCCCCGAGGACGTCCTTGTGCTCGATGGCGAACGACTGCACGGCCATGCCGCCCATGGAGTGTCCGGCCACGACGGCGTCACGCAGGTCGAGATGCTCGAGCACCGTGGCCACATCGGCCCCGATGGCGGCGATGGTGAGGCCGTCGTCGCCGGCCGTCGACGCACCGTGGCCCCGCTGGTCGTAGACGACGACGCGCCGACCGGCGGCCACCAGCCGGCGAGCCGGGGCGGCCCAGATGCGCCGCTCGGCGGTCCACCCGTGGGCGCACACCACGACCGGCCCGTCGTCGGGCCCCATGACCCAGGCGGCCAAGCGGCCACCGTCGCGGGTCGGCACCGCCACCTCCCGCCCGGGCGGGAGGTCGAGGGGCGCTCCGCCGGTGGGGTCGGGGTTGGCCATCCACCGCCGGCGGGCCAGCGCCGGCGTGGCGACCCCGGCCAGGACGGCGATGGCGACCAGGCGCGGGGGCTTCATTCAGAGGCCCCGGATCTGGGTACGGGCGCCCAGATCGGCCAGACGGGTGGGGATCAGGCTTCGGGTCACCCAGCCGAACGTAGCCTCGAATCCGACCGGCACGACACTGCGGTTCCGCCGGACGGCGTCGACGATGGCGTCGGCGACCTTCTCGGGCGGATGACCCCGTTTGAACGCCTTCTGGACGTTGCTGATCGTCGCCGCGTCGGCCCGCTCGCCCTTGTAGCGGGTGTTGGAGCGGACGATGTTGGTGTTGATCACCCCCGGGCAGATGGCGCTCACGCCGATGCCGCGGTCGTGCCAGTCCGCCCGCAGGCACTGGGTGAAGGCCAGGACAGCGGCCTTGGTGGTCACATAGCCGGGCTCGGTGGCGCGGGGCGTGTAGGCCAGGCCGGAGGCGACGTTGACCACGTGACCCGAGCCTCGCTCGATCATGGCCGGGCCGAACGCCATGGAGATGTGGACGGCACCGAGGAGGTTGATCCCGATGATCCACCTCCAGTCATCGAGGTCCATGTCGAGGAACCGGGCCGACATGCCGACTCCGGCGTTGTTGACCACGATGTCGGGCGCGCCGTGTCCGGCGATCACCTCCGCGGCCAGGGCCCCGACCCGCTCCGGGTCGCTCACGTCGACCTCGAAGGCATGCCCCCCGCAATCGGCGGCCGTCTTCTCGGCGCTGGTCGGGTCCAGGTCGGCGGCCAGCACCCGGGCTCCGGCGGATCCCAGGGCCAGGGCCGTGGCCCGGCCGATCCCGCTTCCTGCGCCGGTGACGAGTGCGGTCGATCCGCTGATGGTGACGGGTGTGGGCTTCATGGCCTCTCCTTCCCTACTACCAGTAACCCTTCGACCGTATCATCAGGCGATGGCACATACAACGATGTGGCGGTCATGGGCCCGGTGACTCCTGCCACAGGGCGGCCGCCCGCTCAGGGTCCTCCGAGGGGACTCTCAGCCAGTTGTCAGGCTGGTTTCAGCCCGCTCTGAAGATCATCCCCTTGACTGGGTCCATCCCCCCAGGAGGAGTCCCCATGAACGACGACGACACCATCCCCGGCTCCGAGCACCAGCCTCCTGCCCCCGACCCGACGCCCTGGTCCGCAGCGCCCTACCCCCCTTCGGGACCCTCGCACTGGCCTCACCCGGCCGGGGCGCCGTCGTGGGAGCGGTCGGACTCGCCCACCTCCGAGCTGCCCAGCTACGGGGCGCCCGGCTACGAGACGCCCTTCTCCGGGGAGCCCGGCCCCTACGGCGCACCCGCCGCGTCATCGTCGTTTGCTGACGATGACGGCGACGGCCGGGGCCACGGTGGTGGCGCCCTCCGGCGCCGGTTCGGGGCCCTCGCCCTCGGGGCCGCACTCATCGCCGGCGGTGGCGCCGGAGCCGCCACGTCGGCTCTGGTGGCCAACGGTTCGAGCCATGTCGCCGCGGCCCCGGCCCACGTCAGCACCTCCCCCGTGGCCCTGTCGACCAACACGTCGAGCACCCAGGCCCTGATCGCCAGGGTCGAACCCGCCCTGGTCGACATCCACACCACCGGCACGTCCGTCAGCCAGTCGCCCATCTTCGGCAACGGGAACAACCCCTTCGGCGGCAGCACCAGCACCACGGCCGCAGCCGGCACCGGGATGATCCTCAACTCGTCGGGTCTGGTTCTGACCAACGCCCACGTGCTCGAGGGAGCCAACGCCATCACCGTCACCCTCAACGGCAAGACCGACACCCTGCCCGCCACCCTCGTCGGTGAGGACGCAGCCAAGGACATCGCCCTCATCCAGATCAAGGGTGTGAGCGGTCTGCCGACCGTCAGCCTCGGCGACTCCTCGAAGGTCCAGGCCGGCGACCCGGTCCTCGCCGTCGGCAACGCCCTGGACCTCCAGAACGGCGGCTTCACCGTCAGCGAGGGCATCGTCTCCGGGCTGAACCGGTCGATCCAGACGGACAACAGCGAATCGCTCACCGGTCTCATCCAGACCTCGGCCGCCATCAGCTCCGGTGACTCGGGCGGCCCGCTGGTCAATGCGGCCGGCCAGGTCATAGGGATGGACACCGCAGCGGCGGCGTCGTCGAGCAACAACACGGCGTCCAACATCGGCTTCGCCATTCCCGCCAGTCAGATCAGCGGGCTGATCAGCCAGCTCCAGAAGGGCAGCATCGGCCAGACCACGACCGGCCCGTCGGGCTCGGGGTCGGCGTCGGGCGGTGCGGGCTCCGGCGGCTCCGGTGGATACGGGAGCGGCTCCGGCGGCGGGGGTTACGGCAGCGGCTCTGGCGGCTACGGGGGCTACGGCAGCGGCGGCGGATACAGCTCGGGCAGCCTGTTCGGCTGACCACCCGGTTCCCACGGGTCGGGCCCTGCCGAGCCCGGCCCGTGGTGAAACCCCACCTTGACCCGTCCGAGGGGCCGGGGCTCCTGGGTAACGGCGCCTGACGCCGATTGGCCGTTAACCAGGAGTTCCCAGGGAGCGGGGCTGATCTGACGGGGATTGGCGGCCGTCACCGAAGCGGTTACCCAGGAGTCGTCGGGCCGTGGGCGGGACCCTCAGGCGGCGCCGCGGGCCAGCCGGAGCCCGGAGAACCCCCATCGGGCCTCGGGAGGGAAGAAGTTGCGGTAGCTGTCCCGGGTGTGGCCGGGGGCGGTGATCGACGCTCCGCCCCGCAGCGCCTGCTGGGCGACCATGAACTTGCCGTTGTACTCCCCCACCACGCCGGGCGCCGGTTCGAAGCCCGGATAGGGGGAGAAGGCGGACGACGTCCACTGCCACGCAGAGTCGTAGAGCTGGCGGAGCCCGGATCCCTCGGCCGCCGCAGGGTGCAGGGAGATCGGGGCGACATCCAGGGCGGCGACGGGTGCGGCGGCGGCCTCCCACTCGGCCTCCGTCGGGAGCCGGCAGCCCCGCCAGCGGGCGAAGGCGTCAGCCTCGTGGTAACTCATGTGCACGACCGGGGCCGCGGGGTCCAGCCGACGCCACCCGCCGAGGGTGTAGACGTCCCAGTTGTCCCCGTCTCGCTCCCAGTACAACGGTGCGACCTGGCCTTCGGAGCAGACGATGCTCCACCCGTCGGAGAGCCACAGGTCCGCCCGCTGGTAGCTGCCATCGTCGATGAACTCGAGCCACTCTCCCTCGGTGACCAGCCGATCGCCGAGCTCGAAGGGGTCGAGCCACACTCGGTGTCGGGGGCTCTCGGCGTCGAAGGAGAATCGCTCCCCCAGGTTCGTGCCGATCTCCACCAGCCCTCCGTCGTGACCGACCCACTCGAGCGCCGAGGCGACGTTCGGTTGAGGGGTACGCACCTCGGGGAGGTAGGCGGGGCGCAACGGGTTGGTGCCCAGCACATGCTTGATGTCCATGAGCAGCAATTCCTGATGCTGCTGCTCGTGGTGCAGACCCAATTCGACGAGGTCGGCGAGATGGTCAGGGGTGTCGTCGCCGAGCAGTGAGGCCATGCCCTCGTCGACGATCTGGCGGTAGGCGGTGACCTCGCCGGCGCCTGGACGGGTCAGCAGGCCCCGGTCGTTGCGGGGATGGCGGGGGCCGGCGCCCTCGTAGTACGAGTTGAAGAGGTACAGGTAACGCTCGTCATAGGCCTGGTACCCCGAGGCATGGGCGAGGAGCACGAACTGCTCCCAGAACCAGGTGGTGTGGGCCCGGTGCCACTTCGTCGGGCTCACCTCGGGCATGGTCTGCACCGTTTGGTCCTCGGGCGAGAGCGGTGCGGCGAGTGCCTCGGTGGCGTCTCGCACGGCCTGGTACCCGGATCTCGTCGGAACCGGGCCGCCGGTGTCGCAGATTGTGCGTTCGTGGGTGGCGAGCGACTGGGGTCGCGGTGACGGAGTGGGCATGGGGTCCTCGCGGAGTCCGGAGCGTAGGCTCTACGGGAACGACCGTAGGCGACTGCCCGGGGTTGGCAACGTACCCCCTGAGATTGTCAGCACCTGTTCAGCTCGCCGTCAGCGTCCCGGGCCTCGCCACGATCTAGCCGACCGTCCAGGTCGATCCCGACGACAGCAGAGCGGCCAGGTCCCCGGGTCCTTTGCGATCGACCGCGTCGGAGAGCTGGGCGTTGACCTGAGAGCCGTAGTCGGGGCGTTCGATGGAACGGAACACGCCGATCGGTGTCGGCGTGGTCGGCCCGTCGGCCAGGCGGGACAGCATGAAGGCCAGGCTCGGATCGGGACGGGTCTCGTCGTGAACCAACAGGCGTTCCACCCCCACGTCAGCCACGTCGACGATGCGGGCGTGGCCGTCCGCCTCAACGATCACGCCGTGTTCCCCGTCGGGACCGAAGCGGATCGGCTCGCCGTGGCGGAGAGGGATCAGCATCTGGGGTCGTGCGTCCTTGGCCAGGATGGTGGCGAAGGCGCCGTCGTTGAACACGTTGCAGTTCTGGTAGACCTCGACAAAAGATGCCCCCCGGTGGGCGTGAGCCCTGCGGAAGATCTCCATCATGTGCTTGCGGTCCATGTCATGGGTCCGGGCCACAAAGCTGGCTTCGGCACCCAGGGCCAACGAGACCGGGTTGTAGGGGAAGTCGAGCGATCCGAACGGCGTGGACTTGGTCACCTTGCCCGTCTCGCTCGTCGGCGAGTACTGGCCTTTGGTCAGCCCATAGATCTGGTTGTTGAACAAGACGATGGTGAGGTTGACGTTGCGGCGCAGGGCATGAAGGAGATGGTTGCCGCCGATCGACAGGGCGTCGCCATCGCCGGTGATGACCCAGACGTCAAGGTCGGGGCGCGACACGGCGATCCCCGACGCGATGGCCGGTGCCCGGCCATGAATCGAGTGGATGCCGTAGGTGTTCATGTAGTAGGGGAAGCGGGAGCTGCAGCCGATGCCCGAGACGAACACGGTGTTCTCGCGGGCCACGTCGAGCTCGGGCATCAGCATCTGTACGGCGGTGAGGATGGAGTAATCACCGCAACCCGGGCACCAGCGGATCTCCTGGTCGGTCGTCCAATCCTTCTTGGTGGTCGGGGTGGCGACATCGGTCACGTGAGGGCCTCCTTGGCCATGGCGTCCAGGGCCTCGAGCACCGCGGTCTCGATGTCACCGGCGCGGAAGGGCTGCCCCGACACCTTGTTGAGGCCGTGGGCGTCGACGAGATACTCGGCTCGCACCAGGCGAACGAGTTGGCCCAGGTTCATCTCCGGCACCAGGATCCGCTGATAGCGACGGAGGACCTCACCGAGGTTGGCAGGGAACGGGTTGAGGTGGCGCAGGTGGGCGTGGGCCACGGGATGACCGGCGGCGCGGACCCTTCGCAACCCGGCATCGATGGCGCCGGCGGTCGATCCCCATCCGAGGACCAGGAGCTGAGCGAGCCCGTCGGTATCGTCCACCGCTACCGGCTCGATGTCGGTGGCGATGCCCGCCACCTTGGCCACCCGGGTCTTGGTCATGGCCTCGTGGTTGGCCGGGTCGTAGGACACGGTCCCCGACCCGTCGGCCTTCTCCAGGCCGCCGATGCGATGGGTGAGCCCGGGCGTGCCCGGGATGGCCCAGGGCCGGGCGAGCGTCTCGGCATCACGGAGGTAGGGCCAGAACTCGTCGACGCCGTCGGGGCGGGTGTGGTTGGTCTCCGTGGCGAAACGGACACTGATGTCCGGCAGGGTGGACACGTCGGGGATGCGCCACGGCTCGGCGCCGTTGGCCAGGTATCCGTCGGAGAGCAACATCACCGGGGTGCGGTATTTCAACGCGATGCGGGCCGCCTCGATGGCGGCGTAGAAGCAGTCGCCGGCGTCGCGGGGGGCGATGATCGCCACCGGGGCCTCGCCGTGCCGGCCGTACATGGCCTGGAGCAGGTCGGCCTGCTCGGTCTTGGTCGGCAGGCCCGTCGACGGGCCGCCGCGCTGGATATCGATGATCAGCAGGGGCAGTTCGAGGTTGACGGCCAAGCCAACCGTCTCGGCCTTGAGGTCGACGCCCGGACCGCTCGTCGTCGTCACCCCGAGACTTCCCGCATAGGAGGCGCCGAGGGCGGCGCCGACGCCGGCGATCTCATCCTCGGCCTGCATCGTCCGCACCCCGAAGTTCTTGTGCTTGGACAGCTCGTGGAGGATGTCTGACGCCGGGGTGATCGGATAGCTGCCCAGGAAGATCGGCAGGTGGGCCAGCTGCCCGGCGGCGATCAGGCCCCACGCCAACGCGGTATTGCCCGAGATGTTGGTGTAGAGGCCCGGTTCCATGACCGCCGGCTTGACCTCATACACGGAATCGAACAGCTCCGTCGTCTCCGCGAAGTTCCAACCGGCCTTGAAGGCGAGCGTGTTGGCATCCGCCACCTGAGGGACTCGAGCGAACTTCTCCTGGATCCACTCGAGGGTCGGCTCCACCGGGCGGGTGTACATGAAGCTCACCACTCCGAGGGCGAAGAAGTTCTTGGAGCGCTCGGCGTCGCGAGGCTTGGTTCCGGTCGGCTTGACTGCCTCCATGGTCACCGAGGTCATGGGCACCTCATAGAGCGTGTAGCCCGCCATCGTCCCATCGGTGAGCGGCGACTCGCCATAGCCGGCTTTGCTCAGCGCCCTTGCGTCGAAGGCGTCGCTGTTGACGATCAGGGTGCCGCCCAGGGCCACGTCCGCCAGATTTGCCCGCAGAGCGGCCGGGTTCATGGCGACGAGGACGTTGGGGTGGTCGCCGGGGGTCAGGATGTCGTGATCGGAGATGTGGATCTGGAACGCCGATACGCCCGCCATGGTCCCGGCCGGGGCCCGGATCTCGGCGGGGAAGTCCGGAAGGGTGGAGAGATCGTTGCCCAACAGAGCGGAGGAGGTGGTGAACCGATCCCCGGCGAGCTGCATCCCGTCGCCCGAGTCACCGGCGAAACGGATGATGACCCGGTCCAACTCGTAGACCGTCCGGTCCCGAGATTCTGTGTCGACCATGCCCATCCCTTCAAAGCGATTGCCTCGCCTCAGTGTACGGGTGGGCGTATCTCAGCCGGCAGATCCCAGCGGCGCCGCCGGGGCGGTCAGGCGACGGTGACGCCGGCGTCCAGGTAGACGTCCTGGACGGCGTGAAGGATCTCGATGCCTTGGGCGAACGGCTTCTGGAAGGCCTTCCGACCGGTGATGAGCCCGGAGCCGCCGGCCCGCTTGTTGATGACCGCGGTACGGACGGCCTGGGCCAGGTCGCTTTCGCCGCCGGACGCTCCCCCGCTGTTGATCAGCGGGGCGCGGCCCATGTAGCAGTTGACGACCTGCCACCGGTTCAAGTCGATCGGGTGGTCACTGGTCAGCGAGTCGTAGACCAGCGGATCCGTCTTGCCGAACTCGAGGGCGGTGAACCCGCCGTTGTTCTCGGCTGCCTTCTGCTTGATGATGTCGGCCTGGATGGTCACGCCCATGTGGTTGGCCTGGCCCGTCAGGTCGGCGGAGAGCGAATAGTCGACGCCGTCCTTCTTGAAGGCGTCGTTGCGCAGGTAGCACCACAGGACGGTGAACATCCCCAGCTCGTGCGCCTCGGCGAACGCCTCCCGCACCTCCTGGATCTGCCGGTCCGCCTGCTCGCTGCCGAAATAGACGGTGGCACCCACTCCGAGGGCTCCCATGTCGTAGGCCTGGCTGACGGAACCGAACATGATCTGGTCGTAGCGGTTCGGGTAGGTGAGCAACTCGTTGTGGTTCAGCTTGACGATGAAGGGGATCTTCTGCGCATACCGGCGGGCGACGATGCCCAGGGCACCGACCGTCGAGGCGAAGGCGTTGCAGCCGCCCTCGATGGCCAGCTCGCAGAGATTCTTCGGATCGAAGTAGGCCGGGTTCTTGGCAAAGCTGGCCGCCCCGGAGTGCTCGATGCCCTGATCCACCGGGAGGATCGACAGGTAGCCGGTTCCGCCCAACCGGCCGGTGTCGAACAGCTTCTGGAGGTTGCGCTGCACCGGTACCGGCCGGTCGGACCATGACAGCACCCGGTCGACGAAATCGGGGCCGGGCAGCACCAAGTCGTCACGGAGGATCCCCTTGCACTGGTGATGCAACAGATCGTCGGCCTCGTCGCCGAGAAGGACGGAGAGATCCATCGGTGGGGCTCCTGCTCTGGGTGGTCGGGCGGTGTGCGGTGACCTGATCGAGCCTATGCGCTCGTCTGCGCCCTCGTGGCGGCGCCGACCGTGAGAGGCCTGGGGCTGGCTACGTTGCAGTGGTGAAGATACGGCTGGTGGCGACGGACCTGGACGGGACTCTCCTGGACCCGTTCGGAAAGGTGGCCGAGCGCACCGTTCGAGCGGTGGTGGCGGCGAGGGCCGCCGGCATTCACGTCATCCCGGTGACGGGGAGACCCCCCCAGGGTCTCTGGGACATCGCCGCCCGGGCCGGCCTCGGTCCCTTCGGTGTGTGCTCAAACGGTGCCGCCACCGTCGACCTCGACCGCAACGAGATCATCGAGACCCAGACCCTCGCTCGTGACATCGCCCTGCGCCTGGCTCGGGCCATGCGCGCCGCCAGCCCGGGCATCCGTCTGGCCGTGGATGTCGCCGACAGGTTCTGGTACGAGACCGGCTTCTTCGAATTCCCCGCGGCCTGGGACGAGACGGTCACGGAGGTCACCGACATCACCGAGATCCTGGGACCGGACTGCTTCAAGCTGGTGGGACGCAAGCCGGGGATGGGACCCCTCGAGCTCATCGCTCAACTCGAGAAGCACGTCGGGGAGGAGGGCCATCTGACGACCTCGGGGCTCGACTGGGTGGACATCGGCGCCCCGGGGATCACCAAGGCCTATGCCATGGAGCGGGTCTGCGACCGTCTCGACGTGCGGGTCGACGAGGTGGTGGCCATCGGCGACAACCACAACGACCTGCCCTTGCTGGCCTGGGCGGGGACGGCCATGGCCCCGGCCAATGCCATCCCCGAGGCGCTGGCCCTGGCTCACCGGGTCCTGCCCGCCAACGCTGACCACGGGGTGGCCACCCTGCTCGAAGAGTTGGTGGCCGGTCACCCTGCGATGGACGTGGGCTGACCTTCAGCCGGGAGCCTCGGTCCTCCAGGTCGTGGCCCCGTGACGGCCCGGATCCTCAGCGCAGGGCCCGGAGGCGTTCGGTGACGTCGTAGGCGTCGGGCTCGGCCGCCGCCACCTTGGCGAAGATGGCGCGGGCCCGCGGCAGATCGCCGGCGCGCTCGGCCAGGTCGGCGAGCACGTACCACTGGCGGAGGTGGCGCTCCCCAGGGCGGTCGACGCGCCGGAGCGAGCGCTCCAGGAGAGCCACCGCGCCCGCCAGGTCCCCCTGGTCGGCCCGGACGCCCGCGGCCACGATGCGCCCTTCGGCCACCAGGTCGGCATCCGGCGAGGCCTCTCGCAGCTCATCCCAGAGACGCTCGGCGTCGTCGTAGCGGCGCTGGGCCCGGTACGAGTCGGCCAGGACCGGGTGCTGGTCGTAGGCGCCGGTGAGCGTCCGGTAGCGCTCGAGGCGAGCGGCGGCGGCGGCCCACTGCCCGCTGCGGTAGAGAACGAGGCCGTAGAGCTCCTGGACGGCCGCCGACTTCGGTACCTCGTCGGCCAGGGCCCGTAGGATGCGTCGGGCGTCCTGGTAGCGCTCGCGATCATAGGCGTGGGTGGCCTCCGCCAGCCGGGCCGCCAAGCGAGCGCCCCGCGCCTTTCCTGCCGCGTCGGACAACTCGTCAACGACGGGCCGGGGCACCGTATGGCGGTGGGCCCCCTGGCTCGATTCGCCCGTCGGGACTGGCTCGCGACCGGCACGGTCCCGGGCCCCGACGGGGGCCGGGCCGGCGTTGCCCCTCCGGGCCCGCGTCCCCTGATCGGCGGTCTCCTTCGGTCCCACCGCTCCCTCGTCGATCCACACCTCGTCGGGCTGCCAAGCCGGCTCGCTCCGTTCCGTCACGTTGCCGCCGGCCCTGCTCACCGTCTGGCGCCACACCTCGCTGGCGGATGGACCGGCATCGCTGTTCAGCGATCGGGCACCCCGGCGGGCGACACTGCCCCATCGCTGTCCCTTCGCCGTGTCCGGGCGCGCCCACTCCTCGCTCCGCGACCGGGCTGGACCTCTCCCCAGGTCTCCGCCTCCAGGTCCGCCTCCGCCACGTTCCGGGCGCCCGGACGAGCCGTCGCCAGCCCTTCCGCGTCCCGCAGCTCCGGTTCGCTCGCTCCGGGCGGTCCCGGCTCCGCCCGTCGGTCGACCAGCGCGGCCCGTCGGTCGACCCGACCTCTCTGAGGCTCCTCCTTGTCGCCCCGATCCCCCGGGCATGCGCCCTGCAGAGGACGGGCCGCCCGTGGAGCGGTCACCGGTAGAGCGACCGCCCGAGGAGCGCCCCGACGAGGGTCGTCCTCCGAGCCTGCTCGGCCTCTCACCCTGCCCTCCGGGGGCGCGCCGTCCCGATGGAGAACCCCCGACTCGCCCGCGAGGGCTGCCGCCCCGGGTCCCGCCCGGGGCTCGGGCCGGTCCTGGCCCGCGCCGACTCCCCTCGGCGGCGCGGCGACGCCCCGACTCGTCGTCCTCGCCCCCGGGACGGGGCCGTCCAGTTCCGGGCGCGGGCATGTGCCCAACCTACCGGCCCGGCCCAGGCCGGCCGGAACAGGGGCGGGACGCGACGAAGCCCCACCGCCGGAATGACCGTGGGGCTTCGTACAGAGAAATTCCGGCGACGTCCTACTCTCCCAGGGGGCAACCCCCCAAGTACCATCGGCGCTGGCAGGCTTAACTTCCGTGTTCGGGATGGGAACGGGTGTGACTCTACCGCTATGGCCACCGGAAACCTTGCTCGGTCGGCGTCGCAGAGCCGACCATCAACAGCGGGCCGGCGCAGCACCGGCCACCCTGTGAGCATTCCATAGCGAGCACGAACAAGCGTAGAAACCAAGCCCTCGGCCGATTAGTACCGGTCGGCTCAACGCATTGCTGCGCGTACACCTCCGGCCTATCAACGTGGTCGTCTACCACGGGCCTTACCTGGTTAACCCAGTGGGAAACCTCATCTTGGAACAAGCTTCGCACTTAGATGCTTTCAGCGCTTATCTCTTCCGCAGGTCGCTAACCAGCCGTGCCCTTGGCAGGACAACTGGCACACGAGAGCTGCGTCCGTCCCGGTCCTCTCGTACTAGGGACAGCCTTCCTCAAGTTTCCTACGGCTACACCGGATAGGGACCGAACTGTCTCGCGACGTTCTAAACCCAGCTCGCGTACCGCTTTAATGGGCGAACAGCCCAACCCTTGGGACCTACTTCAGCCCCAGGATGCGACGAGCCGACATCGAGGTGCCAAACCTTCCCGTCGATATGGACTCTTGGGGAAGATGAGCCTGTTATCCCCGGGGTACCTTTTATCCGTTGAGCGACGACGCTTCCACACGCTATCGCCGGATCACTATGTCCTGCTTTCGCACCTGCTTGACGTGTACGTCTCGCAGTCAAGCTCCCTTGTGCCATTGCACTCGATGGCTGATTGCCGACCAGCCTGAGGGAACCTTTGAGCGCCTCCGTTACTCTTTAGGAGGCGACCGCCCCAGTCAAACTACCCGCCTGGCGCTGTTCCCGACCCGGATAACGGGTCTAAGTTAGAGTTCCAGGACGAACAGGGTGGTATCTCAACAGTGGCTCCACGCTGGCTGACGCCAACGCTTCCCAGCCTCCCACCTATCCTGCACAATCCGCACCAAAACTCAACACCAAGTTGTAGTAAAGGTCCACGGGGTCTTTCCGTCCTGCCGCAGCTAACGAGCATCTTTACTCGTACTTCAATTTCGCCGGGTCTGTGGTTGAGACAGTGGGAAAGTCGTTACGCCATTCGTGCAGGTCGGAACTTACCCGACAAGGAATTTCGCTCTAGTTGTCCCTATGTCGCCAAAGGGCTAGGACCATATCTTCAACTCACCGTCACGTGAGTTGGCTGGCGTATGGCCTCTGAGGATTCCAAGTACCGGGACCGCCCTCGCCGGTTCATCTCCTCGGTTACCCGAGCGATGCGCTGGAGGCCCGCCTCCGAAAGGTGCTCGCCGCCGTCCATCCATCGGATGACCGTGGCAAACTTCTCGAAGTCGAGCTGCTTGGCAGTGCGCAGTGGACGTACTTCGAAGAAAGGAATGATCCTCTCAACCAGGTCCCTCCGACGCTTCAAAGAGAAACGCAAGAGGGCGAAACGATGGTTGTCGTGCCGCTGGTTCTCGATGATCCGCCCGCACCCGAAGACATCCCGAAGGACGTCGAGCGCCGGCCGTGATGTCGCGGCCTGGGTGACGGAGAACTCGTGCTGGACCTGCCAGCCGAGTTCGCACCCAGTATTGCGCACCACTGCTATCGAGAAACAGCCCTCGCCGTCAACGAAGCCGACGGCCCACTGCTCGATACTTGACCTTTCCTGCTGATCGCCCGCACTGGTCAGATTGTCACTGCTCATGCCAGGAACCCTAGGTTCAGGGTGTGACAGGAACGAGTACTGCCAGATACTCGGGTTTTCCAGCATATAGCCAGCTGCACTTACGAGATCGCTCCCGCAAGGGGCAACTCCTGACTATCTCAGGTGAAACCTTAGGACCGTTATAGTTACGGCCGCCGTTTACCGGGGCTTAGGTTCAGAGCTTCGCCCTTGCGGGCTAACCCTTCCCCGTAACCTTCCGGCACCGGGCAGGCGTCAGAGCGTATACATCGTCTT
>JBPCNZ010000073.1:0-4375 GCA_051000755.1 Acidimicrobiales bacterium
CGATAACTACAACGCCTCCCACCCCTTCAACGCCATCGACCACCTCGCCATCGCCGTCACCCAGCCACCCCACACAACCGTCTAGGTAATACGCGGCGAGAACCTAAAAACCCCCATCCACCAGGGACAACACCGCATCACCAGGCCACAGCCAGGAAACTCCCGCTAGCGGGGCGGCTCGGTCGCCCCGGTCGGATCCGCCGTGGTCGGCGCTGCGACCCCGGTCACCGCTTTCGCCGCCGCCTCGGTGCCCGTTCGTTGCAGGGCGGTCCTGGCCAGAACCTGTTGCTCGGTCACCGCCCGCTCCGGGCGGCCCCGTCCGAGAAAGCTGATGGTCCAAAACAGCAGGGTGGTGATGCGCTTCTTGAAGCCGATGATGTAGAAGAGGTGCAGGGCAAGCCACATCAGCCAGGCCATGAACCCGGTGAACTGGAATCGCCTCACGCTGACGACGGCGTCGAAGCGGGAAACAGCGGCCATGCTGCCCTTGTCGTGGTACTCGAAGGGCCCCTGGGGGGCTCGGCGGCCGACCTCCCGCTTGATCTGGTTGGCCGCGTACCGGCCCCCCTGGATGGCGACCTGGGCCACCCCGGGGAGCTGGTCGAGGCTGATCATGTCGCCCACCACGAACACCTCGGGGTGGCCCGGGAGGGTCAGGTCCGGCCGGACCTTGACCCGGCCGACGGAGTCGAGCTTGACATCGGACTGTTCCGCCAGCTTGGCGCCCAAGGAGGAACCGGCGACCCCGGCCGCCCAGATCTTGCACACCGAGGGGATGCGCCGGCGGGTCCCGTCGGCGTCCTCGACCTCCACGCCGGTGGCGTCGAGGTCCACGACCTTGGCGCTGAGCTGGACGTCGATGTCGATAGCCTGGAGTCGGCGGAGCGTCTTGTCGGACAGTCGGTTGCCGAAGCTCGGCAATACCGCCGGTCCGGCGTCGAGAAGGACCACCTTGGCTTTCGCCGGGTCGATCCGCCGGAAGTTGCCCGGCATGGTCCGGTGGGCCAGCTCGGTGATCTGACCGGCCAGCTCGACGCCCGTCGGGCCGGCGCCCACGACGACGAAGGTGAGCAGCCGGTCGATGTCGGCGGGGTCGGTGCTGGACTCGGCCAGTTCGAAGGCACTGAAGATACGGCCGCGCAACTCGAGGGCGTCGTCAATGGTCTTCATGCCGGGTGCGTACTCGGCAAAGCGGTCGTTGCCGAAATAGGACTGGCTGGCCCCGGCGGCCACGATGAGCCGGTCGTAGGGGGTCACATAGGTTCGCTCGAGCATCTCCGAGGTCACCGTCCGAGCCCCGAGATCGATGCTCGTGACCTCGCTCAGCAAGACGCGGGCGTTCTTCTGACGGCTGAGCACCTCCCGGGTGGCAGGAGCGATCTGCCCTTCCGAGAGGATCCCCGTCGTCACCTGGTAGAGCATCGGCTGAAACAGGTGATGCGCCGTCCTGCTGACCAGAATCACCTCGACGTCCACCCGGCGCAACGCCTTGGTCGCGAAGAGGCCTCCGAATCCGGAGCCGATGACCACCACGCGGAGGGGCCCGGATCTCGGATGGTCCTCCTGGTTGTCGCTCGCTTGGTCGTCCTGGTCGTCCATCCATGCCTCCGCAGCCGACGCCGGCCAACCCCTCTCTAGCACCGGATGACTAGGGTCATCCGAGCTACAGCCGAATCACACGTTTCCGTTACCTTGAGTGTCGGATATCACGTCGGAGCGGGCAGCCGGCCATCCGGACTGCCCCCCCGTCGTGACTTCGGGCGGTGGGTGAGGCGGGGTGATGTCGACGGCCTAGACCGACCACACCAGCCGCCCGCCACCACCGGGCTTAGCAGCCGTCGTACGGCGTCCACGCCGAGTAGCCGGAGGACGCCACCGTGTTGGCGAACACCTGATCCTGCTCAGCGGCCGACGCCGAGCCCCAATCGGACGGGTTGCCGCCGTGGGCGGCCCACGTCTGGCGGTCGAACTGGTAGGCACCGAAGTGGGAGGCGTTGCCCGACCGGCTGTAGGACCCGCCGTTCTCGCTGGCCCGGATGCAGCTGGCGACCGAGCCCGACGCCGAGCTGCTCGAGTGAGCGGAGCTGGAGTGGGTCGTGGCGGAGGTCGATGAGGCCTCATGCGACGAGGTGGGCTGCGTCGAGGACGTCCCAGCCGGGGCGTTGTAGCCGGCCGGGGGGACCTGCAGAACCTCGCCCGCCTGGATCTGGTTCGGGTTGGGCAGGTGGTTGTAGGAGGCCAGCGAGGGCCAGTTGGTGCCCACACGGGGAGCTATGGCGGCCAGGGTGTCCCCGGAGGCCACGGTGTAGGCGGTGGGGGTGGCGGCCGACGCCGCGGGTGCGGACAGGCTCAGGGCAGATAGGGCGGCGCCGGCGGCAAGGCCGACGGGTACAACGATCTTGGTAACTCGGTGACGCAACATGGGACTCCTTCGGAGTGCTCGCCCGAGCCGTCTCCGCTACCTGCGGGGCTCGGGTGGGTACGGCGTATGGGGTCTTGCGGTGCGGACGAGCGTGCGACATTGGGCACGACCGGCCGATGAATCCAACAGCTACCTCCGTGGGTTGTCGGCGAACGGCACGGGTGACAGGCTCGAGTGACAGGGGGCCGCTCGGGTCGTCGGCGCGCTCCTTCACGCACCTCCGAAACGCAGAGAATGAGCGGCGAACCCGGCCCGGACATCGCTCGCAGGACGGAACGAAGCGGGCTGGATGGTCCCTCTGGCGGTCTCTAGGACTGTCGCCCGGGCACCTGCTGTATCTCAGCCGACGACGTTAGGTGAGTGTCGCCCACAACTGGGCGATCTCGCCCATGACATCGGTCACGTCTGCACGGTGGAGTCGCTGGGCCCCTCGGCTCGGTCAGCGCCGAGCGCGAGAGCGGCCACCATGGGTGAAGACCTTGATGATGAGGAGCAGGATGACCGCCCCGACGAAAGCCACCACGATCTCCTGCCACAGCTTGACCACGGTGTGGGAACCCCCGCGCACCTCGTGGAGGATCAGCCCGCCGATGACCGCGCCGACGAGACCGACGATGACGTCGCGAAAGAAGCCGAGCCCTCCACCCCTCACGACGATCCCGGCCAGGACCCCGGCGACGAGGCCGATGAAGAGCCAGGCGATGAGGTGATGCCCCGATACCGGGGCAAAGGCTACGACGTGCATGCCGTCCTCCTGACGATTGAGAAACGCTGTCACCTTAGGGGGAGGGGCGCTACCGTTCCGGGATCGGAAGCGCTGGACGACGCCGTCGCCGAGGTGATCCGCCGATCGTCTGCCGAGGGATGGCATGATCGGCGCCTACCGGCCGGGTAACATCGTTTTCGGGTCGGAGATCGTGACGGTTCAGGCTAGAGCCTGCCGGTCGTCATGCCGGGGTTCGGTTGGGTCGACTTCGCGGGTGCGGGGCAAGGAGGGTGCTGGCCGTGCTGACGGCAATCGACGAGACAGGCGCACAACCTGCGGTCGCGACCGAGGGGCCAACGTCGCCGACCCCGGCGGCCGGGCGCATGGTTGGTCTCGACGGCATCCGCGCCCTGGCCGTCATCGCCGTGGTCGTCTACCACTTCGACCCGACGTGGCTCCCGGGCGGCTTCTTCGGCGTCGACCTCTTCTTCGTGATCTCAGGGTTTCTCATCACCGGGATCGTGGTGCGCCAATGGGAGCGGACCGGCCACATCGATCTGGTCGGCTTCTGGTTGCGCCGAGCACGACGGCTCCTCCCCGCCGTCATCGCGTTGCTGGCCGTGGTGGTCCTCATCAGCGCCGTGTGTGCTCCCGACGCTCTCTCCCGGCTGCGCACCGATGTACCGGCGGCGCTCCTCTATGTCACCAATTGGTGGTTCGTCTTCCACAAGGTCAGCTACTTCCAGGCCTCAGGACGACCGTCGCTGCTCCTGCACCTGTGGTCGCTCGCCATCGAAGAGCAGTTCTACGTCTTGTGGCCGCTGGCCCTGACCCTGCTCCTCCCACGAGTCAAGCGACTGAGTCGAATCGCCGCCGGCACCGCCGTGGCCGCCGTTGGCTCCACCGTGCTCATGGCGATCCTCTTCCAGCCCCATGGGACCGACCCGTCCCGGGTGTACTTCGGCACCGACACCCACGCCCAGGGCCTCCTCATCGGATGCACGCTGGCTCTGGTCCTGCCCCACGCCCGCTTGGCCCTCCTCCGATCCCGCTTCTCGCAGGTCTGGTTCAACCTTCTGGGCGCAGCTGGGATGGCCGCCCTGGGCTGGCTGGTGTTCAGCCTCAACGACTACGAGTCGGCGACCTATCGGGGCGGGTTCCTCCTCGTCGACCTGGCGGCGGCGGCCCTCGTCATCGCCGCCGCCAGTCCCGCCCCGCTCTGGTCCTCGACGCTCGCCCACCAGCCC
>JBPCNZ010000074.1:0-7444 GCA_051000755.1 Acidimicrobiales bacterium
CCCGAGACCCCCGCGTCAAGCTAAAAACGGGCTCCGAGCGCCATAGAGACACGACGTCTGCCCGGACCGACACACCCCGATTCTCATCCGCCAAGACCGGCCCCGCCAGGGGCCATGACAGCTAAACCGAGGCAGGCGACCAGGAGCAGTCATGGCATCAATCGAACGGAAGCAGACGAAGGCCGACGAAACCCGTTATGTCGTCCGGTGGCGCCTGCACGGTCGGTCCAAGGAGCGCTCCTTCCGCCGGCGCAGTGACGCTGAGGCGTGGAAGCGGAAGATGGAGGGCGACGACCTGGCGGGGATCCTGGTCGATCCGAGAGCCGGTGACGAGGACCTGAGGCCGTACGCCGACGAATGGCTGCGGACCCGGCTGGTCCAGGGCCGGCCGCTCTCCCTCATGACGTTGCAGGGCTACCGGGGCCTGCTGCGACGCAACATCTACCCGGCGCTGGGCGAGGCTCGCCTACGGGAGATCAGCGCGGAGACCATCCGGTCCTGGTTCGCGGCGGTGAGTCTCGGCCACGGCCGGGACCAGGCGGCCAAGAGCTACCGCCTTCTCCGGGCCATCCTCAACACTGCAGTCGACGACGACCGCATCGGCCGCAACCCGTGCCGGATCAAAGGAGCCGGTGCCGAACAGACCGACGAGAGGCCCATGCTGGCCACGGCGACGGTCCTGACCCTGGCCGACGCCATCGCCCCGTCCTTCCGAGCCCTGGTCCTCGTGGCCGGCTTCGGTGGGCTACGCACCGGCGAGATGCTCGGGCTGACCCGCGCCGACGTGGACCTCGAGGGAGCGGCGGTGACGGTACGAACGCAGGCTCAGCAGATCGTCGGCCAAGGGCGAGTGATGACCGATCCGAAGTCCGACGCAGGGCGACGCATCGTCGCCCTGCCCGAACTGGTCGTCCATAGCCTTGCGGATCACCTCGGCCGCTGGACCGGGGCCGGCCACGACAGCCCGGTCTTCGTTGGCCCCCAGGGCCTCCCCGTCACCCGGGCCACCCTGTCCGAGCTCTGGCGGGCTGCGGTGGCCAGGGCCCAGGCACCGGTGGGGCTCCGCATCCACGATCTGCGCCACCACGCCGCCACCCTGGTGGCCCGGATGCCCGGGATCACGACCAAGGAGCTCATGGCTCGCATCGGTCACGCATCGCCGCGAGCCGCCCTGCTCTATCAGCACGCCACCGCCGAACGGGACCGCAAGGTGGCCGACTTCCTCGACGACCAGATCGCCACCGTCGTACGTCTGCGAACGCCTCCGGACGAATCCGGCTGTGGGGTTGGTGTGGGGTTGGGCCCAAACAGCAGCAACCACGCAGCGTGCGAAACAGCCCCTGACCAGGGGGAACAAAGGGAGGCGGCGACCGGAATCGAACCGGTGTACAGGGCTTTGCAGGTATGGGTTAGTACGTTCGTAGTCGGTCGCTCAAGTACAAAGCAGCAGGTCAGAGGGTTTCGTGAACGTCGGCGCACACCCCTGAACGTACCCGGCCGTGCCATCTCTGTGCCATCGCTGTGTCACTGGCCCCCGGCCTCATCTGACTCTCGACCACTCTTTGTGGCCGCTCGGCGGCGCCGCATCCACTCGCGCCGGTACGCTCGCTGGCGGTCCTGCTCCTCGACCGACAGCGAGCCCCGCTTCGTCCGTTCCTTCTCGTGCTGCGCTTCCTTGCACGGACCGCACGGCACGGTACCGAGGTACGTGTGGCGGCTGTATCCCCCCGTTGTGCCGCAGAGGGGTCGACGGCAATCGCCACACTGCTTCGTTCCCGGCTCCCACACCAGATGCCCGCACTCGGCTGTCCACCGGCGACCCCCACGGGCGCGCTTCGCAGCAAGACATTCGGCACACGCCGGCTCTTGTTCCCTCCGGTGTCGCTTGTACCCGGCTGCGGTCCCGCACACGGCTCCACGCCGCCGCTCCTCAAGACGGCAGGAGCGGCAGAGCCGAGCCCTGGCGGTGCTCACAGGATGCCCGCAGCTTCCCAGGCGCCGCGTCTTGGCCCGCTCACGGCGTGCTCGCTGGGCGACATAGGAGGCCGCCCTGCAGAGGTCACAAGGCGGTTCGCCAGCGTTGAGGTGACGCTTGTAGGCGGCCATCGTCCCGCACGGCATGAGGGTAGGAAGGATCCCGGCCGCTCGATCTGCAGCAACCTGGCGCCGATGAGCAGCGTGGGCCTCGCGGCATGGTCGACAAACTGCCTCGCGGCGGTGGCGGTGCCGACTGAACCCGAGCTCGGTCCCGATCTCATCGTGGTACTGGATGGGCTCCCTCACCGACTTCCCTGAACGGGTAAGGCGGAGATAGCGGTTGGCCGCTGCCCAGGAGATCCCGGCCTTCGCCGCCACGTTCGTCGGCGTCACCTCGCCTCCTACGCTTTGCAGTGACTCGACGGCGTCTGCGGCCTTCTGTTCAGCGACCGTCCGGTACTGGCCCCGAGAACGGTCGCTATAGCAGGAGTGGCAGAGGTCCACGTTCGCTCGACTGACCGGGTGGCCGCATACACCCCGGGGCGGCCGATTCTTCTGAAGCTGGGCCGATCGCCAGTCGCGGCGGCACTGAACACAAAGCCGCGTCCGGGAATGGGATGGCCGTTGCCTCCCGTAGACCACCTTGGCGGAGCAACGCCCATTCTCGTGGCTATGGGCAACGAGCCGGCATCCGCAGCGGTCCACGGGGTTCGCCATACGACCAGGTTAGCCGCTGTGTCCGCGTATTTGTGTTCATGGCGGCGATGGTCGTATGAAGTCAGCCAAAGTTGGTTTCGTCGGTTCATGGAGGACCGCCAAGAGTCGCCAGGAGGCGAACCGGTGCAGAAGCACACCCCGCCACAGCAGCCGGAACCGAACCGCGCTGCACGACGCCACCCAATAGAGCATCGGCTCGAGGAGCGTCAGCGCCTCCTCGGCATCGATGAGACCGCGCGCATGCTCGGCATCGGCCGGACCAGCGTCTTCGCCCTGATCCGAGACGGCAAGCTGCTCACCGTCAAATGTGGTCGCCGCAGACTCGCCCCCATCGAGTCAGTGGCCGCCTACATCGAGGCCCTCATCGAGGAGGCCAAGGCGTCGTGACCCCCCGACGCGAACCACCCCGGGGCGGTATCCCCAGGGCGGCCAGAAACACGAATCGACTACCAGCATCCTACCCGCCACGCAACCTCGTTCTTTCCCTGCCATACGGAGATTGGTGCGACTCTTGCGCTGACCGGAACGAGTCATCTCCAGTCCGGTACCCGATTGCGATCAACGGGGACGGCCTGGCTCGCTACCGCTGCATTGTGTGCGGTCACCGCTGGACGTGCTGGTGGGCACTCGACAGCAGGGAGGCCGCATGAGCATCAACATCCTGACCCGCCGGGACCGAGATGATCTGGCCAAGGTCGCCAGGATGCGGACCAAGGTGGCCGTCGCCGGGATCGCCGAGCAACAAGCCGCCCTCCTCGCCGACGTCGAGGCGCAGCTCTCGGCCATCTACCGCTTCGATGACAAGGCCTGGGCAGACATCGTGAAAGCCACCCGGGAAATGGTCGCAGAAGCTGACGCCAAGATCGCCGCCATCTGCGAAGAGCGGGGCATCCGACCGGAGTTCCGCCCTGGCATCAGTTCGGGCTTCTACGGTCGGGGCGAGAACGCCATCGCCAAGCGCCGGGCAGAGCTACGAAAAGCGGCACAGACAAGGATCGACGCGGCCGCGAAGCGAGCCAAGGCTGCCATCGAGGCCCGCTCAGTGGAGGTCCAGACCGAGCTGATCGCTGGCGGTCTGAGTGGGGATGACGCCAGGGCCTTTCTGGCCACAATCCCCTCTGCTGACCAGCTCATGCCGAAGGTGACCGTCGCCGAGCTCGAGACCGGAACGTGACCGGACCCGACGAGTACGGAGGCCGTCTGGTCGACGGGCACGCCGCGAAGCTGGTGGCGTCCGCCATCTCCCCCGAGGTGGCCGCCGAGCGTGGGTATGTGACGGCCGACAACAAGGCCCAGATGGAACGGGCCGGGTTCGGGCCGGCGCAACGCCGACCGCCCGCCCTGCTGGTCCCCCTCTACGGGGTGACCGGTGAGCTGGTCGGCCACCAGATGCGCTCCGATGACCCCCGGATCCTCGACGGCAAGGTGGCCAAGTACGAGACCAAGGCGGGGCAGAAGATGGTCCTCGACGTGCCGCCTCGGGTCCGCCCCCTGCTCGGCAACCCGGCCGTGCCGTTGTATGTCACCGAAGGGCCCCTCAAGGCCGACGCCGCCGCCACGGCCGGTCTGGCGTGCGTGGCACTCCTCGGTGTCTGGTCATGGCGGGGACGCAACGCCGACGACGGGCTCACCGTCCTGGCCGACTGGGACTACGTGCACCTCAAGGGCCGGCAGGTGCTCTTGACATTCGACTCCGACCTGATGCTCAAGACGAGCGTGTACGGCGCCCTGGTGCGCCTCTCAGCGGTCCTGGCGCACCGTGGCGCCGAGGTCGCCTACGTGTACCTCCCGGGTGGGCAGCACAACACCAAGGTTGGGCTCGACGACTGGTTCGCCGCCGGGCACGGTGTCGACGACTTGGCACAGATCACCACCACCGAGTTGCGCCGGCCCGCCGCTCTCCCCCCGGTCGAGACGGACCCGGCCGACACGTTCGACGACGTGGACGACGAGACCGGCGCCGAGCTGGCCGACGAGGTGGCCGCCATGATCGAAACCTACGTCGCCCTCCCCAGCGCCGGACACCTCCACGCCTGCGCCCTGTGGGTCATACACACCTGGGTCGCCGACGCCGCCGACTCCACCCCCCGCCTGGCCGTCATCTCCGCCGAGAAAGGGTCAGGCAAGACCCGGCTCCTCGAGGTCCTCGACCCGCTCACCCAGGCCTCGCTCCGGGTATCGAACACCACCCCCGCCGCCCTCTACCGGCTGTTGGCCAAGCATCCCCGCACCATCTTGTTGGACGAGGCCGACGCAGTGTTCGGCCCGATGGCCGGCGCCCACGAGGACCTCCGGGCGTTGCTGAACGCCGGACATCGCAAAGGGGCCACCATCCCGCGCTGCACCGGCGACGGCGCATCCATGGAGGTCACCGAGTTTCCCTGCTACGCCCCGGCCGCCATCGCCGGGATCGGCGACCTGCCCGACACCATCATGGACAGGGCTGTGCTCATCCGGATGCGCCGCCGGGGCCCCGACGAGACCGTCACCCCGCTACGCCAACGGACCGCCGAGGCCGAGGCGGCCCCGATCGCCCGCCGGCTCGCAGCATGGGCCGAACGCAACTCCGGCGCCCTCGCGGAGATGGACCCCCGACTCCCCGATGGTGTCACCGACCGCCCCGCCGATGTGTGGGCCCCGCTCGTTGCCATCGCCGACGCCATCGGCGGCGAATGGCCGGGCCGGGCCCGGGCCGCCGCCGTGCAGCTCCTCGCCGAGGCCACCGACGACACCCCATCGCTCGGGGTGCGCCTCCTCGGCGACCTCCGGGACCTGTTCGCAGACCGGCCCGTCATGGCCACCACCGTGATCGTCTCCGCCCTAGTCGACTTGGAGGAGGCACCCTGGGGTGACCTGCGAGGCAAGCCGCTCGACGCCCGCGGGCTGGCCCGCAGGTTGAGGCCGTACGGGGTGCGATCCAAGAACATCAGGGAAGGCGAGCACCAGGCCAAGGGCTACGAGCGGGCCGACCTGACCGACGCGTGGGCACGCTACCTCCCGTCTGATTCCCAGATATCCGTCCCAACCGTCCCAACATCCCAGAATGGTGCCCTGACCTGCGACAACACCGGGACGGATAGTGATGCCGGGACGGATAGTGGGACGGATAGGTCCGTCCCACGCATAGTTGCCGTCCCGGCTCGCAACGCCCTGACCTGCGACAATACGGCTGGGACGGATGGGACGGACTTTCGGCAAGGCGACGGCCTCCGCCGACGGAGGGCGGCCATATGACCCCCCGCGAGGTGCTCGCCGAGCTGGCCCACCTCCGGGTGATCGTCACCGAAGCGGCCGGCCGGCCCGTCCTCGACGGGATCATGGACGACGCCCTTGTCGACGCCGCCCGCTCCCACCGGTGGCTGTTCACCTGGGGGATCGAAGGAGCCCGCGGGTTCCGTGACCCCAACGGCGCGGGGTGGGTCACCCACACCTGGCACGCCTGCGATACCTGCGCCCAGGTGCAGCTGCTCGACCCTAAACGGAAGCAAGCCCGAAGCTGCTCGCTCACCGTGGGATGCCAGGGTCGGATGCGCCCGGCGCCGGCTGCCAGGTTCCAACCCGCCGAGATGGCCAGGAGTCTGGCGTCGTGACGCCACACTCCGTGCCCAGCCTGGACCGACTCCTAACCGACCTGCTTGCCGAGATCGAAACCGGCGACCACGCAGCCCGGGAAGGCCAGCTTACCGGCGAGCAACTCCGCTGGCTCGACCAGGCCAAGGCCGACTACCGGCGCCTGGCGTCAGGTCAGGAGGAGGCGTGAGCCGCCTTGCGGGCCTCGTATGCCCGCTGCCTACACGACCGGGAGCAGTACCTGACGACTTGCCCGGTCGACGACGAGCGAACAGGGCGGCCGCAGTGCTCGCACGGTTCGCTCGTCACAGTGACAGCCTGGGCGGCCTGGGCCAACCCCCGCTCCAGCTTCCGGAAGACGGTCATGGCGGAACGGAGCTGGTGGAGCGCTTCGGCGGCCACCTCCGGGTCCACGCCGTCCCAACCGAACATCGTGACCGAGCACGCCTGCGCGTCGAGACTGTGACCGGTCTGGCGAATCACACGATTGATGCCGACGCGTCGACCCCCCTTGGTCGGCGCGTCGGCCCGGACCACGATCCCGTGGCGCTTGCACGTCGCCTTCACCGCTGCTTCGGACCGACCGAGCTGAGCGGCGATCTGGCGGGTCGTCCACGCCTCGCCGGCAAGTCCCCGGATCTGGTCGACCTCGGCGGGGGCGATGTTGCGGGGCTTAGCTGTCACAGTGACACCCTAACGCATGTCTGTCACTGTGACAGCATGGGCGGCCGACCATGACCTCCCGGGCCGCCGAGTCGGCACGCATCCTCAAGACCGCCCGCCAGACGGCCGGGCTCACTAGGGCTGACGTTGCCAAGCGGGCTGCGATCAAGGTCATCTACCTCGAATCGCTGGAGCGAGGTCAGTACGTGGCCAGCGTCTCGATCGCCCATCGCCTGGTCGGAATCCTCCGCCTCGACGCTGACGACGCCGCCGAGGTCCTGGCCGTCGCTGGCGAACTTGAGGCGAACGTGCTGGGCACCACCGGTCCGGCTGGACCCCATGGACGGCAAGGGGTAGGGGGCGGTCAGAACCTTCAGGGCCTGCCGGCCTCTGACCACGGGTTGGTCTTTCGCATTCGACCGCAGTTTCCACGCCGTTTTTCAGCCGATGATCGGAGTCGATGATGGGCACCCGTGGACCTTTGCCGTCCGGCGCCAGCCGAGGCGGTCTGACGCCG
>JBPCNZ010000075.1:0-10425 GCA_051000755.1 Acidimicrobiales bacterium
GGTGTCGCCCCACGGGCCGCGCTCGCCGACCGAGCCGCGCCAGTCGGTGACGGGCCAGTCCACGCCGTCGGGGCCCGCGGTGGCGACCACATGGCCGGCCAGGCGGAGCACGGAACGATCCCCCAGGGCGGTGACCTCGGGGACCAGGCCCGTCGGGTCCCAGGTCAGGGTGGTGTCGCCCACGGCGACCAGATGGCCGGACGCGTCGACGTCGACCGGGACCTCTCCCCGCCCGTCATCGACGGCGACCAGACGACCGAGGGCATCCCATCGCAGCCGGCGCTCACCGCCGGGGCCGGACTCCGCCACCCGTCGCCCGCCGGCGTCGTAGGAGAAGGTGACCGTGCCGGTCTCGTCGTCGATGTGGGTGAGCTGGTGGGCGGCGTCGTAGTGCAACGTCCGGGTGCGCCCTCCGCTGGTCTCGGTGGCGATCCGCCCGGCGCCGTCGTAGGACCATCGCGACGTCCCCGCCCCGTCGGTCGCTTCGATCAACCGGCCGGCTCCGTCGTAGGCGTACGACGTCGACCCCACCGAGGCGTCGGGGTCGGCGGTGGTGACGACCCGACCGGCCGCGTCATAGGCGACGACGACCGACGAGGTAGAGGAGCCGACCGTGACGGCGTAGCCGACCATGTGGCCGGCCTCGTTGTAGTGCCACCGGCGCCGCGAACCGTCGGCGTCGAGGGACAGGAGGCGACCGTCCCGGTCGTGGCTGAGGCTGACCTGGCCCCACGGTGCTCCAGAGACCGATGTCAGCAAGCCCCGCTCGTCGTAGTCGTAGGCCACCTCGGAGCCGGCGGCGTCGCGCCGGGCCGCCAGCCGCCCGGATTCGTCGTAGCGCCACGCCATCGACCGGCGCTCATCGGACCAGGACACGAGGCGACCGGCGGCCGACCACGCGAAGGCCTCGGTGCGGTCCGGCCCCGGCTCGTGGCGCAGGCCCACCCGGCCGTCGGCGTCGTGCTCGTAGACCACCACGTTGCGGCCGTCGACGTAGACGTCGGAGACCAGGCCCCGCTCGTCGCGGCGGTAGGTCACCCGTTCGCCGGTGGGCAGCGTCCGCCCGGTGAGGTCCCCGGCCCGGTCGTGGTCGAAGGCGGTCACCCGACCCATCTGGTCCTCGACCACCCGGACTCGGCCGACGAGATCGAAGCGGCGGGCCACGACCCCGCCCAGAGGGTCGACCATGGCCACCTGGTTGCCGGCGGCGTCGTAGCGGTACTCGACCCGCTGCCCGGTGGGGTCGACGCTGGCGGTGAGACGGCCAGCCAGGTCGTACTCGTAGGACCGGGTCCGCCCGGCCGGGTCGGTGCGGGCCACCTCGTTGCCGGCCTCGTCGTAGGTCGCCGTGGTCCGCTGCGAGCCCACCGTCGTGGCCACGATCCGTCCGGAACGGTCCCGCTCGTAGCGGGTCGACCGTCCCTCCGGGGAAACGATCTCGGCGATGCGATGACGGCCATCACGGCGGTAGCGCCAGACGGAACCGTCGGTCGCGGTCTCCGAGGCCAGCATCCCCAGCTCGTCGTAGGTGAAGGTGCGCCGGTCGGGCCCGGCCGCCAGCTCCATCAGGCGGCCTCCCGGCGACCAGCGCCGGGCCTCCACCACCCCGTCGGGATCGCGCCGCTCGACGGGGCGGTCGGCCAGATCCCACGACTGGGTGGTGATGGCCCCGGTCGGCGTCGTGGTGGAGATCAGGTTGCCGGCCTCGTCGTAGTCGTAGCCGGTCGTCGATCCTGCCGCGTCGGTGCGGATCCGGAGGCGGCCGTCGCTGTCGAACGAGGCCTGCTCCACGCGGCCCAGGGGCTCGGTGAACGACGCGGGCCGGCCCTCGACGTCGTGGCCGATGGACCAGACACCACCGTCGGGGGCGTGGACCATGGACAGCTCGCCGAGCAGGGTCTGGGCGTACTCCCATTTGCTGCCGTCGGGGTTGGTCAGCCCGACGAGGCTGCCGAGCTGGTCGTGGCGGAGGTCCGATGCATCACCCAGCGGGTTGATGACGCGTTCGACGGCACCCGTCGACGCGTACTCGAGGCCGATCCGGCCTCCTCGGGGGTCCACGACGGCGGCCAGGCGGCCGGCCGGGGTGTAGTGCAGCTCGAAGCGGTTGGCCTCTTCGTCGGTGATGACCAGCAGGCGCCCGGCGTCATCGTGGTCGAACGAAACGGTGCTGCCGTCGGTGTGGGTGACCCGACGGGCTTGGCCGGTCGGGCCCGGCTCGACCCGCACCACGCCACCCTGCCCGTCGCGGCTGGCCACCACGCAACCGTCCTCGTCGTGGTCGAACTCCATGCGGACACCGTCACCGTCGACCACGGCGACAAGCAGGTCTCGCTCGTCGTAGACGAAGCGCTGCTCGGCGCCGAGAGGGTCGCGGATGACCGCCGGCAGCAGGGCATCGCCGTCGTAGTCGAAGGTGACGACCCGCCCGCCGGGGCGCTCATGGGCGATCGTTCTGTCGAGGGCGTCGTAGCGCCAACTCTCCCCTCCGCCCCCCGAGGCGGTGACCGTGGCTCCCCCCTCCCAGGTGGAACGGATCTGCTCGGAACCGTCGAACGATGTCTGGGCGCCGACCCGACCGTCGGCATCGAAGGACCGATGAAACCGGTTCCCCTCGGCATTGACGATCCCGACCAGGCGCCCGATCTCGTCGTGGTCGAACAGGTTCACCGGGCCGCCGTCGGTGTCGCCGATGCGGGTCCGCCTCCACGGCAGGTATTCGAGCGTCGTCTCCCGCCCCAGGGGGGAGACCTGGCGGGTGACCCGGCCGTCGCCGTCGTAGGTGTTGTGGCACAACCGCACCTCGTCGGCGTCGTACACGGCCACGATGAGACCGGACCCGTCCCCGTCGTAACGGCGCCGCCCGCCCGGCCCGTCGACCGCGATCAGATCACCGTCCGAGTCATAGTGGTACGTCACCGACCGGCCGTCGGAGAGACCGACGGAGGCTATGCGATCGTCCTCCCACACCAGGTCCAACCGGCGGCCGCCTTCGTGGTCGAGTCGGACCAGGCGGTCACCCTCGTGGACGAAGGTCGTGACTCCCAAGGTGGGGCTGGAGACGGTCCTCAGTCGGCCCTCGGGATCGAAGGTCCACTCCTGCAGGGCCCACGTCGACGTCGGATCCCAGCGCAGGGTCAGGCCGCCGCCGGCTCCGAGGAGGGTGGCGTCCACCCCCGGGACCCGCCGCCAGACGGCGTCGGCGCCGGTGAACTCCGCCTGCTTGCCGTCGGGACCGCGGTAGCGGGCCGTGGTGTCATCGACACGAACGAGGGAGGCGCTGGCCCAGGTCCACCAGCCCCGCCCGTGACCGCTCTCCTCGAGCAGGCGGGATGAGTACACCCGGGTCCAGGCCAGAGGGCCCAGGCGGGACGGGACAACGAGATCCTGCTCCACCTCGGTGAAGTGCCCGGTGGCCGTGCAGATGGGGTCGTTGACATAACCGGAGTCGACCGGGATGGCGCCGGCGGTGGCGGGCGGGACCGTCACCGCGCTGGGCAAGCTGCTGATGGTGCCGGGGTCGACCCCGGCGCTGAGGGCGGCCGTGTTGAACGCCGACTGGAACGACGACGCGGGCACGGTCACGACCCCCGCGGCCGTGGATCCCTGATCGGCGGTCACGAACGCCTGCTTGGTCAGGCTGACGAACTCGTCGGTGGTCTGCTGGGTGGAGGCCAGGGCGGGGAGGGCGGAGTCCATCAGGTCTCCGTTCGACACCGTGATGGAGCCCGAGGCCTGGAACTGGTCGTAGCTCCCCCGGAGATGGTTGATGGCGCTCACGAGAGTGTCGCTCGCCGGCTTGGCGGCGTCCACGAAGGCCTGGAGGTTGTCGGGACAAGCCGAAACGGGTGCAGCCAAGGCGCAATCCCTCCGATACGGACCCGCCGGAACCGGGACGGGCGCGATGTTACTAACGTCGGGGGTGCGCTGTGGAAGGCGAGGAGGACAGTCCCGTGGGTGTGTACGGATCAAACGAGACAGCGAGCTCGGCGAACGTCAACTTCGCCTTTGCCCTGGCCCTGCAAGCGGCCCGTGACCTCTACACCCTCCATTCGGCCGTTGACACCTGCCAGAACGCCCGGGCCACGGCCGCAGGCAAGGCCAGGCCGGACTGGTCGGGCAACAACCGTGACCTCTTCGAGGGCAAGCTCCGGACCGAGGGCAGCGATAGCTCAGCGGTCTCGGGCGGCCTGGTGGCTCTGGCCAACCGCTTCGCCGCCTCCTGGGCCCAGGCCCGGGGCGAGCAGGATCGCATCAACACGGCCCGCTATGTCCAACACCAACAGGACAGCGAGAACTGGGCCCAGAAGGGTGTCGACTCCATCATCGGTCAGCCCGACAGCGGGGCGCCGCCCACCGACCCCCCGGTCCCATCGCCACCGGACTACCAGCCCACCCGGGCCCCGATGCATCCGGAGTTCGAGAACCGGAAGTAGGGCCAACCGTTCGTCACGGGTTGTAAAACAGGCCGGTGAACCCGAGCGCCAGCCACGGCCGTCGCCCGCCGGCCCGGAGCCGGCCCCGGACGATCGGTCCCCACTGACCGATCCGGCCGTAGCCCACCAGCATGAGGGTCAGCGCATCGGCCGAGATGCGGCAGTCCACCGGGATCTCCCCTGCCGGCTCCACCGTGGCCGCTCCGTCGGCGACACGGACCACGAAGCGAGGGCCATCGGGAGCCACGTTCACCCCGTAGGTCACCCGCCGCCCGGCCACACCCTCCGGGTTGACCGAGAGGGGCATCATGGAGGTGACCGCCCGGATCACCAGCTGGGCCTCGGGGACCGAGATGGGCCAGGGTCGCCCGACCGTGGCCGCCACGTCGTAGCCGTGGACGAGTTGCTCGCCGACGAGCATGGCCGTGGCCGTGCTCAGGCTCAGCGAGACCCCGTCCCCGTACCAGGGCGTGGCGATCTGTTGCCCGCCCGGGACCGCGGCGGTGGTGGCCA
The DNA here is from genome assembly GCA_051000755.1 of Acidimicrobiales bacterium. Taxonomy (GTDB): domain Bacteria; phylum Actinomycetota; class Acidimicrobiia; order Acidimicrobiales; family Palsa-688; genus JALZAH01. The sequence goes on from JBPCNZ010000075.1 coordinate 4,950, forward strand.
GGAAGTCCTCGACCCGCGCCGCGATGAGGCCTGACAGAGCCACCGAATCCCGTTCGGGCTCCACGGCCAGGGTGCCGGCGGTGACGGCGGAGAGCCGGTCGGCGAAGGTGCCCGTCGGGGGGATGAAGGTGGCCACGGCCGCGGTTTCGCCCCTTGCCGCTTCAGTAAAGCCTTGCAGGCCGGCCGCCAGGTGCGCCCCCACCTCGCCAACCGTCCACGCCGATCGGCGCACGGGCAGGGCGGGGTCGGCGATCGAACGGATCAGGGCCGCGGTCCGCCGAGCAGCCTCAGCGAGGGTGGCGCGAGCCTCGTTGTTGTCGATCGACAGATCGGTGGTCATGGCGGCATCGAAGTGGGGCGGGAACCCGGCGGACCGATCCTGGTGCGTCGCCACCGGGGTGGATGCCGGCGAGCGCCGCCAACTCCTCAGCGCTGAGGGAGTGGTTCTGTTGGTCGGGTCGGGCCGTTGGGTACACCCCAACCGTGCCACCATCTCTACCTCCTGGCAACGGGTCGCCCCTTTCCGTCGCCGGCGGGGAGGGAGGGCGTCTGATCCGGGTTGCCGGAGGGCGAGCCCGGATGCAGGTGATCGTCATGCTCGCCGCCGTCCTGGGCCTGTCGGCCGCGGATACCGGTGCCATCGGGTCTCTCGCGGCGCCGCTCGAGCAGAGCTTCCACATCGGCAACACCCGCCTGGGACTCCTGGTCACGGTCACGACCGTGGTGGGGGTGGTGGCCACCCTGCCCTTCGGGGCGCTCGCCGACCGCCTGAACCGCATTCGGGTCCTGCAGGCCGCCGTGTTCACCTGGGGCATCGCCACCGCCATCAGCGCCTGCTCCGTCTCCTACACGATGCTCCTCATCACCCGGATAGCGCTGGGGGTCCTGGTCGCGGCGGCCGGACCGCTCGTCGTGTCCCTCGCCGGTGATCTGTTCCCCGCCAACGAGCGGGGCCGCTTGTTCGGCCTGGTCCTGAGCGGCGAGCTCATCGGGGGTGGCTTCGGGATCGTGGCCGCGGGCACGCTCTCGGGGGTCGCCGGCTGGCGGCCGGCGCTGGCCATCCTCGCGGTCCCTGCATTCGTCCTCGTCTGGGAGCTCCGGCGCCATTTCCCTGAACCGGTCCGCGGCGGAAGGAGCGTCCTGGCAGCAGGGGCAACGACGATCCCCGCCGCCGGGGACGCCCCTGACGAGGTGGCGGCCGAGACGTGCACGATCCCCCTGCCCTCGGGCGGCGGCACGGAACCGTCGATGGTCTTCGAGCAGGCCACCGCCAAGGGCGTGACACCGCCCCCCCACCTCGACCTGTCGGGGCCGGCCCCGGAGGGGCTGTGGAGCGCGGTGCGCTACGTCCTCCGGGTGCGCACCAACGTCGCCCTGATCGTGGCCTCGGGCTTCGGCTATTTCTTCCTGCAGGGCCTCGAAACGTTCGCCGAACTGTTCTTTCGTGACCGCTACGGCGTCGGCCAGTCGCTCGCCAGTGTCCTGTTCGTCTTCATCGCCCTCAGCTCCATCATCGGGGTGCTGGCCGGCGGGCGGATCGCCGACGGCCTCATCAGGCGGGGCCACAGCAGTGCTCGGCTTGTCGTCGCCGCCGTCGCCTTTCTTGCCACTCCGGCCTTCTTCGCCCCTGGGGTGCTCACCACGACCCTGGCCGTGTCGCTCCCCCTGTTCATCATCGCCGGCGCCGCCATCGGGGCCGTCAACCCGCCGCTCGACTCCGCCCGCTTCGACATCATGCCGTCCACCCTGTGGGGGCGAGCCGAGGCGGTCCGCACCACGCTCCGCACGGTGCTCCAGGGGGCGGCGCCGCTCGTCTTCGGGTTCGTCTCGGGAGCCTTCGGCGCGTCGAACCCGGGCATCGGCGCCGGGATCAACACGTCCCGATCGGCCGTGTCGGGGGCGTCGGGCCACGGCCTGGCCTTGGCCTTTCTGGTCCTGTCCGCCCCGCTGCTTCTCGCCGGCGCGGTGCTGGCGGCTGACCGGCACCGCTACCTCCGCGACGTCGTCGCCGCCAACCGGATGCACTTCGTCTCCCTCGATCAGCCCTGACGCCGGGCGCCACCCACCCCAAGAGGCAAGGGCGATCCAAGTAAGCCCCGGCCCCGCCACAGACTGAGCCATGCCCGTGTTGCGCCGCCTCGTCCCTGCTCTGACCCTGGTGGCGGTGGTGGTGAGCGGATGCGGGGGGGTCGTCGCCGGCGACGTCGAAGACCAGCGGGGCGCCGGGCGCGGAGGCCACCCCTGCCGACGCCGCCTTCGCCCGCCACATGCTCCCCCACCACCAACGGGCCCTCCAGGTCGGCGCGTTGGCCGCCCAGAAGGGGAACGACCCTCGGGTGCGGGCGTTCGGCCAGCGAATCATCGCCGAGCAGACCCCCGAGGAGCAACGCCTGGTCGGCTGGGTGACGACCCTCCACCTGACCCGCCAGCCCAGTGACGCCATGATGGCGGACGGCTACATCACCGACGGCGAGCTGGGCCGGCTGCAGGCCGAGTCCGGCCCGACCTTCGATCACGACTTCTTGCTCCTCTCGGCCCGCAGCGAGAGCGGCGCCGCGACCATGGCTCAACAGGAGCTGGCCGGTGGCACCTACCTCCCAGCGCGGACCTTGGCGACCTCCATCGCCGGCGCCCCGCACAGCGAGATCCCCCAGCTGCGGGCCCTGGCCGCCGGCCTACCGGGCTGAGCCCCCCGAAGCCGCCCGGCCGAGCCCGGAATCCCTCGGCCGATGGCCGACCCCCGCTGTTCATCCAGACGTTACGAAATTCACATCGGTCAGGAAACGATCCCCCGGTAGCTTGAGGAATGGGAGTTGCAGGCTGGTGGGTGCCCCCCCTACTCACCGGCCTCCTCCCGCCTTTCGTTGCCGACCGGGCCGGTTACGGGGTGGACACGGTGAAGAAGTCCCGGTCCTCAGCAGTGGGCCCGAGGAAACGAGTGGCGGGCCGCTGCATCTGCGGATACAGCTTGGTGGCCGCGATCTGGGAGCGATCGGCGGGGTTGGGGTGGTTGAACAGGTTGAAGGTGACCCACTCGGGGTTGATGTCGAGGGTCATGGCCCGCACCGCCCCCGCCCGTTGCAAGGACTCCGCAAGGGTCTTGGCCGTCAGCGCCGGGCCGGCCACGTAGACCAGGGCGCCGTCGGCGGTGATCCCGACCCCTGAGCGGGCGACGACAGTGCTGCTCCCGAGGGTGGCGCCCCAGATCCGGGCGTCGTGATAGGTGGCGTCAGGGGCGATGTGGCCGGCGTCGACGAGCGGCACCAGGTTCTGCAGGACCGCGGCCACGTTGGGACCCATCGTCACCTCCGTTCCCCACGCCCCGACATTGATCCGACCGTCCTTGGAGAGGACGACCGATGCTGCGCCCTGCCGTAGGGGAACCGCCGTCCGCCCGTTGAGGTAGAACCCACCCTGGGCGTCCTGGAACCGGAACCCGCCGTTGAAGGCGGCGACGGCGTGGGCGGCGGCGGCGCCGGTGACATCCGGGGGTTGGCTCCAGGTGCCGCCCGGTTCCTGGCTGCCCGGCACCAACTGGATGCGCAGGGCGGTGGGGTCGATCCACACGGCGGTGGTGATCTGGCTGGTGTAGAGGGTGTCCGCCCGGTACTGGGCGACGAACATCCCCGGATGCCCGTTGATCAGCGGTCCGGTCGGCTGCCACTGCCCCTCACCGGGCAGGCCGGGGGAGACCACCAGGGGAACCGGCGGCGGGCCCAGATGGGGGGCCGAGCCGGAGGGTGCTTGCAGGTTGGAAGGGTGAGGGTGGGGCACGACGTTGAGGGCCCGGAGGTGGCCACCGGGGGCGGGTGCCTGCGACGAGTAGTACCACCGCTCGAGGGGGTTGACCACGATCCCTGCATGGTGGGCCCGCAACCAGTCCGCCCACTTGGCGTTGAAGTTGGCGTTGCCGGGCGTGCTCAACGCCCCCACGAGCGAGGCCGATGTGAACAGCCCCAGCAGGGCGAAGGCGGCGATGACGATCCTCGCCGCCCAGGGCCGGGTCCGTCCCTTCGTCGGTCGACGGGCGCCCCGCTCGGGGGGGACCATCCTGCAATAGGGCTCGGGGTAGTCGTAGACGGGATCGATGGGGAAGAGCCTCCCGGGCTTGTCTTTGCGTCTGGCCCAGGCCTCGGCCGGGTGGCGGTACGACCTGCCACTGTGGCGGGGGGATGCTGAAGCGATGCTGAAGGTGGTTCAGCCGCTGTGAGAGGCGGTCGTTGCCCGCGGCGAGGGGAGGGCGACGACGATGCGGGCACCGACGGCCCCGTCGGTGAAGGCAACCCGGCCCTGGTGGCGGACGACGATGTCGCGGACGATGGCCAGGCCCAGGCCCGCCCCGCCGGCGTCGTGGCTGCGCGACTCGTCGAGCCGGGTGAAGCGCTCGAAGACGACATCCCGGTCGGCCGGCGAGATCCCGGGGCCGTCGTCGGTCACGACCAGTTGGGCCATCCCGTCGTCGGCTGGCGCCACCGTGACCACCACCTCGGCGCGGGCGTGGCGCTGGGCGTTGTCCACCAGGTTGGCCACGACCTGGCGGGCCTGGGAGGCACTGATCAGGGCGCGGACCCCGTCGGTGACCTCGGCTCGGATGGCGACCCCGTCGAGGCCCTCCCGGGCCCGCAGGTCCTCCCTGACGATGGTGCCGACGTCGACCGGATCGGTGGTCGGGGGCGAGTGATCCGCTTCCAGGCGGGCGAGGACCAGCAGCGAGGTGACCAGGCGCTCCATCCGCGCCTCGTCGAGGAGGAGGTCCCCAGCGGCGGCCGGCCAGTCGGTCGCCGCCCCTCGGGCCAGGCCGACCTCGAGCTCGGTCCGGATCGCCGCCAGAGGGCTACGCAGCTCGTGCGACGCGTCGGCAACGAAGCGCCGCTGTTGGGCGGAGGACGTCTCGAGACGGTCCAGCATCGAGTTCATGGTCCGGGCCAGGCGGGCCACCTCGTCCTCCACGGCCGGATGGGGCACCCTGCGGTGCAGGTCGTGGTCGGTGATCTCCGCCACCTCGGCGCGGATGAGCTCGATCGGACGCAGGGCCCGGCCCACGATCACCCGGGTCGTGAAGGCGACCAGGATGAGCAGGAACGGCAGCCCGATGGCGAGGCCGACGATGACCGTCTGCACCGCGGCGTCGGTGGCCTCCAGGGACACGGCGCTAAAGACGGTCACCGGGTGCCCCCCGAGTTGGGCACCGAGGGCGACGAGCAGCGACGGCCCCCCGTCGGTGGCGGTGATGGTCTGCACCCGGTGGATCAGGCGCTGATCGCCCAGGGCGACGAAGGGAGCGACGGGCGGCTCCCCGGCGACGTTGGCCGACGCCGCCACCACCCGGTTGTGCTGGTCCACCACCTGAGCTTGCGATTAAACCCTGGCTGCTGATTGGGCGGTCTTTTTGACGGCGGGGTAGCGGGTTCTGGGCGGTCTTCGGGTGCCTTTGGGGCGGCCGGGGCCGGCGGTGTGGGATTTTGGTGGACTGGCT
>JBPCNZ010000076.1:0-70748 GCA_051000755.1 Acidimicrobiales bacterium
CACCCCGCCCCCGGCAGCCGGACCGTCGTCCGCCGGCCGCGCCTCGGAGGCCGGCCCGTCGTCCACCAGCCGTGCCTCGGAGGTCAGACCGTCGTCGTCGTCGACCTCGTCACGCCACACCTTCCAGCGGAACGGCCTGCGTTCGCGGGCGATCCGTTCGGGGCCGTCGCCGCGTTGGCGCGGCAGGCCGCCACCCAACGAACCGTATTGGGCGGGGACGGGCGACGAGCCCGCCGCGGGCGTGTCGAACGCAGGTCGGGGCCCTCGCTCCGCCACTTAGCTCCTTCGCAGGACGCTTGCCCCGCAGGTACAGGCCATCAACCAGTTTCCTCCACAGCCAACACAGGTGCAACGGACGCTACCGTCTGGCCGGCGTCAAGGCTCACCACCCTGACCCCGGTGGCGTCTCGACCCTGGCTGGAGATGCCCCGGACGGCCATGCGGACCATGACCCCACCGGAGGAGATGACAAGGATGTCATCTTCCAGGCCGACCATGAAAGCGGCCACCACCCGGCCCCGTTTGGCGGTGATCTTGATGCCCCGAACGCCGATCCCGCCCCGGCCCTGGCGGTTGAAGTTGTGCAGCTGGGTGCGCTTGCCGTACCCGGCGTCGGTCACCATGAGGATGCTGACGTCGTCGCGAGCCGGGTCGATCGACACCACCCGGTCGCCGTCGCGCAGCGCCATGCCCCGCACCCCGGCCGCGTCCCGGCCCATGGACCGCACGTCGCTCTCGGTGAAGCGGATGGCCATGCCCATCTGGGAGACCATGATCAGGTCGTCTTCGCCGCCGGTGACGATCACCCCGACGAGCTCGTCGCCGTCGCGCAGGTTGAGGGCGATGAACCCCTCCCTGCGGGACTTGTCGTACTCGTTGAACGCCGTCTTCTTGACCTGGCCCTTGCGGGTGGCGAAGAGCAGGAACCGGTCGGCGGGGAACTCGCGGGTGTCGATCAGGGTCTGGATCCGCTCGTCGGGCTCGAGAGGCAGGAGGTTGACGATGGCCGTCCCTCGCGCCGTGCGCTCCTTCATCGGCACCTCGTAGGCCCGCAGCCGGTACACCCGCCCCCGGTTGGAGAAGAACAACAGGTGGGCGTGGGCGCTGGTGTGGATGACCCGGGTGATCAGGTCCTCCTCCTTGAGCTTGGCCCCCGACACCCCCCGCCCGCCCCGGCCCTGGGTCCGGAACGCCGACGCCGGCACGGCCTTGACGTAGCCGGCCCTGGTCATGGTGATGACCAGATCCTCGTCGTCGATCAGGTCCTCGGCGGCCATGTCGCTGGTGTCGTAGGTGATGATGGCCCTACGCTCGGTGGCATAGGCGTCCTTGATGGACGTGAGCTCGTCCTTGATGACCTGACGCAGGACCATCTCGTCGCCCAGGATGGCCTCGAGGCCCTCGATGGTCTGGAGCAACTCGGCCATCTCCGCCTCCAGGTTGGCCCGACCGAGACGGGTCAGCTGAGAGAGGCGCATGTCGAGGATGTGGTTGGCCTGCAGGTCGCTGAACTCGAACGGCTCGGCCTGCAGAGCCACCGCCGCCACCCCCCGGTCCTCGGAGGTCCGGATGGTGGCAATGATGGCGTCGATCATGTCGAGCGCCTTGATCAGACCCTCGACGATGTGGGCCCGGGCCTGCGCCTTGCGGAGGCGGAACTGCGAACGTCGGGTGATGACGTCGATCTGGTGGGCGACATACGCGGTCAGGGCCTGCACCAGGTTGAGGGTCCGGGGGATGCCATCCACCAGAGCGACCATGTTGACCCCGAAGCTGGTCTGCAGCGGGGTCATCTTGTAGAGGTTGTTGAGCACCACGTTGGCGTTGGCGTCGCGCTTGAGATCGATGACGATGCTGGTCTTCTGCCTGGCCGAGGAGTCGTTCAGGTCGCGGATCCCGTCGATCTCCTTGCCGTTGACCAGGTCCTTGATCCGCCCCAGGATCGACGAAGGGCTGGTCTGGTAGGGCAGCTCGCTGACCACGATCGACGTGCCCCGCTTGGACTCGACGATCTCCGCCCTGGCCCGCATCTTGATCGAGCCCCGGCCCGTCCGGTAGGCGTCCATGATCCCTTGGCGGCCCAGGATGAAGGCGCCCGTGGGGAAGTCCGGTCCCTTGATGAACTGCATGAGGGTGGTGGCCCCGGCCTCATCGTCGGCCAGGTCGGGGTGATCCAGCAGATAGGTGGTGGCGTCGATGACCTCCCCGAGGTTGTGGGGGGGGATGTTGGTGGCCATGCCCACGGCGATGCCCTGACTGCCGTTGACCAACAGGTTGGGGAAGCGGGCGGGGAGCACCGCCGGCTCCGCGAACTCCCCGGAGTAGGTGTCGGCGAAGTCGACGGTCTCCTCGTCGATCCCGTCGAGCAGCCGGTGGGCGATGGGCGCCAGGCGGCACTCGGTGTAGCGGGCCGCGGCGGGGCCGTCGTCGGCGGAGCCGTAGTTGCCCTGGAAGTCGATGAGGGGATGGCGGAGGCTGAACGGCTGGGCCATGCGGACCATGGCGTCGTAGATGGCACTGTCGCCGTGCGGGTGGTACTTGCCCATCACATCGCCGCTGACCCGGGCGCACTTGAGCCGGGGCCGGTCGGAGCGGGCCCCCATCTCGTGCATGCCGTAGAGGATGCGGCGGTGGACCGGCTTCAGCCCGTCGCGGGCGTCGGGCAGGGCCCGGCTGACGATGACCGACATGGCGTAGTCCAGGAAGGATCGCTCCATCTCCTCCTGGATCTCGATGGGCTCGATGCCCGCGAAGGTCACCGGCGGGTCGCCACCCCCGCTCCCGTCGCCGGGCCCGTCAGCACCGTCGGGGGGCAGCACGTCGCTCATATGTCGAGGAACCTCACGTCCTTGGCGTTGGTCTGGATGAAGTGCTTGCGCACCTCGACGTCATCGCCCATGAGCGTCGAGAGGACCTTGTCGGCCAGGGCGGCCTGCTCCACCGAGACCTGGAGCAGGGTTCGCGAGCTCGGGTCCATGGTGGTGATCCCCAGATCGTCGAAGTTCATCTCGCCGAGCCCCTTCAGCCTGCTGAACTCCGGCTTGTGGGTGGGCCGCTCGGTCAGGAAGGCAGTCTTGGCCCCATCGTCCTTGAGGTACACCTTCTCCTTGCCGACCAGAGTGGAATAGAGCGGCGGCTGGCAGATGTAGACGTAACCGGACTCCACCAGGGGGCGCATCTGGCGGAAGAAGAACGTGAGCAGCAGGGTGCGGATGTGGCTGCCGTCCACGTCGGCGTCGGCCATGATGCACACCTTGTGGTAGCGGGCCTTGGTGATGTCGAACTCCTCACCCAGCCCCGCGCCGATGGCGGTGATGAGGGCCTGGACCTCGTTGTTCTTCAACATGCGGTCGATGCGGGCCCGCTCGACATTGAGGATCTTGCCGCGGATGGGCAGCAGGGCCTGGGTCACGGGGTTGCGGGCGGCCATGGCCGTCCCGGCCGCGGAGTCGCCCTCCACGATGAACAGCTCGGCGTCCTCGGCCGAGGTCCCCCGGGCGCAGTCCCGGAGCTTCTCGGGCATCCCGGCCCCCTCGAGGACGGACTTGCGCCGGGTGGCGTCACGGGCCGACTTGGCCGCCTCCCGGGCCCGGGCCGCCTGCAGGGACTTGAGCACCGTGACTTTGGCCTCGGTGGGGTGCTCCTCCAACCAATCCGTCAACTTCTCGTTGGTCACCCGTTGCACCATGGAGCGGATGCCGGTGTTGCCCAGCTTGGCCTTGGTCTGGCCCTCGAACTGGGGGTCGGTGAGCTTGACCGAGACGATGGCCGTCAGGCCCTCGCGGATGTCCTCGCCCTGCAGGGCAGGGTCCTTGTCCTTGACCAGGTTCTTGGCCTTGGCGTAGCGGTTGACCACCGTGGTCAGCGCCGTGCGGAATCCCTCGATGTGCATCCCGCCCTCGGTGGTGGCGATGCCGTTGGCGAAGCCGTGGACCCCGTCGGAGTGGTAGCCGGCGTTCCACTGGAAGGCGATCTCCACGTCACCCTCCGGCGCCGTGGCCGCGAAGAACCCGACCTTCTTGAACAGGGCGTCCCTCGACGTGTTGAGGTGGGTGACGTAGTCCATGATGCCGCCGGGGTACTTGTAGATCTCGGTCTCGCCGTCGGGCCGCTCGTCGGTGAAGCGGATCTCCAGGCCGGCGTTGAGGAAGGCGTAGATCTGGAGACGCTCGAGGATGGTCTGGGCCCGGAACTCGGTCTCCTCGAAGATGCGGCCATCGGGCCAGAACGACACCGTCGTGCCGTGCCGGCCCCGAGGTGAATCACCCACGATCTCGAGCTTGGACTGAGGCTTGCCCCCGTCCGCGAAGGTCATGCGGTGGCGCTTGGCGTCCCGGTCGACCTCGACGATCAGGGTGGCGGACAGGGCGTTGACCACCGACACGCCGACACCGTGGAGCCCACCGGAGACCTTGTAGCCCGAGCCGCCGAACTTGCCGCCGCCGTGCAGCTTGGTCAGGGCGATCTCCACCCCGGTCATCTTCTGGGCCTTGTTGATGTCGGTGGGGATGCCACGACCGTTGTCGACCACCCGGCAACCGCCATCGGCGGTGAGGGTCACGTCGATGTGGTCGCAGTAGCCGGCCATGGCTTCGTCCACGGAGTTGTCCACAACCTCCCACACCAGGTGGTGGAGGCCCGTGGGCCCGGTGGATCCGATGTACATGCCCGGCCGCTTGCGGACCGGGTCGAGGCCCTCCAAGACGGACATGTCGGCGGCGTTGTACGAAGAGCCGTTACCCTCCGATGGTGGTGTCGCCGACCGTCCGTCGGACCTCGTTTGCAACGCCATGGGCGCGACCTCTCAGAGCGGGGGTTCGAACGGCGCTCGAGTGGCCGGGACGGGGGCCCGGAACCGGGGGCTCCGACCAGCAAAATCGCAGGTCAGCTACCCGAAACGCGATGCCTGTAGTTTACCAGACGCCCTGTGTCCAACCCGTCATCAACGGCCCTTTCGGCGAGGTTCTTCCCCCTCGACCCGAACCCGCAACTCGGTCACGTCGGCCCGGCCTGTGCTCTCGGCGATCCGGGCCAGGATCTGGGTGGCGAGGAAGCGGACCTGGGTGGCCCACGCGGGCTGATCGACGGCGACGACGAGGACGCCGTGGCGCAGCACCACCGGCTTCGTGTGGTCGGCCAGGGCCGGCCCGACCAGGTCGGCCCAATGGGCGAACACGGCGGTGGTGAGGGCAGGATCGGGCCCCCCCAGGCGCCGGACCTCACCGGCCAGGGACGACACCAGCGGGGTCGCCTCCCGCTCCCGGCGGTCGGGCCGGGACGGCTTCCACGAGGTCATGACACCAGTGTGCCGTTCGCCAGCCGGGCCGTGACGGCGGGGGTGGCGCCGGGAGGCAGACCCGAGGCGGTGGTGAGCAGGGCTTGACCCTCGGGGAGCCCGGCCAGGAGAGCACCGGCGCGGAACGGGTCGAGCTCGGAGAAAACATCATCGAGCAGCAGCACCGGCGCCGACCCGATCCGGTCGGTGACGATCCGATGCCCGGCCAGGCGCAGGGCCAGGGCCAGCGACCGCTGCTCGCCCTGGGAGGCGTGGGTCCGGGCCGGCAGGCCTCCCACGAACAGGTCGAGCTCGTCGCGGTGGGGTCCGACGGTGGTCACCCCCCGGCGCAGGTCCTCGGCCCTGGCCCCGGCCAGAGCCTCGTCGAGCGGTCCGCTCCAGCTGCGCTGGTAGGACAGGGCCACCACGTCCCCACCCCGGCCCGCGACCCCGGCCCGCGGGCTGGCGGTGGCCAGTCCCGCGTAGGCCTCCGAGGCGACGGGGCCGACGGCGCCGGTGAGGCCCTGGCGGGCGGCGACCAGGGTCTCGCCGGCGGCCGCCAACTTGGCGTCCCACACGTCGAGGGTGGCGGTCACGTCAGGGGTGGCCCGACCCCCGGAGCTCCTCAGCAGGGCGTTGCGCTGCTTGAGGACCCGGTCGAGCTCGGCCTGGGTGGCGTCGTGGCGGGGATGGAGGGCGACGAGGAGATCGTCGAGGTAGTCCCGGCGCCCGCCCGGGCCGGCCTTGACCAGGGCCAGGTCGTCAGGGGCGAACACGGTGACCACCACGGCCCCGAGCAGGTCCCGGGTCCGGCGCAGGGGCTGGCGGTTGACCTGGACCCGGTCGCGGCCCACCCGGCGCAGCTCGGCCTCGATCAGCACCGCCCGGCCCTCCCGCTCGGCCTCGGCCCGAACGATGGCCGACTCCGCCCCGGTGCGGACCATGGCGTCCGCCGGAGCGCCCCGGAACGACCGCAGGGTGGCCAGATAGCCGATCGCCTCGAGGAGGTTGGTCTTGCCCTCCCCGTTGGCCCCTTCGACCACGGTGAGCCCGGCGGGGGCCGGAACCAGCTCGGCGACCGGGTAGCTGCGGAAGTCGGTCAGCCACAGGTGGCTGAGATGCATGCTGCTGTCTCAGCGTCCGGCGGGCTGGCTACGAGACCCGGACGGGCATCAGCAGGTACAGGTAGTCGCCGGCGTCGACAGGCCGCAGGGTGGCGGGCTTGAGGGGATCGAGGGTGTCGAGGGTGATCTCGTCGCTGGTCATGGCCTCGATGCCGTCGACCAGGTACGTCGGGTTGAAGGCCACGGTCATCTCCGCCCCCTCGTACTTGGCGTCGACGTCCTCGGTCGCCGTCCCCCAGTCGGTGGTGATCACCGTCAGCTCCACACCGTCGGGGCGCAGGGCCAGGCGCACCGGGGTGGTGGCGTCGCGGGCCAGGAGCTTGACCCGGCGCACGGCGTCACCCAACGCCTCGCGGGCGACAACCAGGCGGTTGGGGTAGGCGGCCGGGATCAGCTGGCGGTAGTTGGGGAACTCGCCCTCGATGAGGCGGGTCACCAGCGTCACCGGACCGGTGGAGAACGTGGCGTCATGGGCCCCCAGGCGCAGTGAGACCTCGGTGGCCGCCGTGCCCAGCAGGCGCTGGAGCTCATTGAGGGCCCTTGACGGAACGAGGACCTTCTCCCCCTCGCCGAGGATGCCGACCCCCTCGAGGTCCCGGACGGCCAGGCGGTACGAGTCGGTGGCCACCAGGCGCAGCCCACCCGCCTCGGCGGCCATGAGGACCCCGGTCAGGATGGGCCGCGAGTCCTCTCCGGATGCCGCCCTGGTCACCTGGCGCAAAGCCTCGGCGAGGCCCTCGGCGGGCAGGGTGACACTCGCCCCGCTCGGTTGAGGCAATCTGGGGAACTCCCCCGCCGGGTGGGTGTGCACACTGAACTGGGACCGGCCCGAGGTGATCCGCAGGTCCTCGTCGCCGGCTTCGAGAACGACCGCACCCGGTTCCAGGGCCCGGACGATGTCGGTGATCAACCGCCCGGGAGCGACGACCACGCCGTCGCCGTCACCGGAGGCGGTGGCGGCCACCTCGATGGTCAGGTCCAGGTCGGTGCCGGTGATCCGCAGGTTGTCACCGGTGACCTCCAGGCGGATGCCGGACAGCACCGGCGCGCCACTGCGCCCGGCCACGGCCCGCCCCGCACTGGCCAGGGCCTCGACCAGGACATCACGCTCACAACGAAGCTTCACCAGGATCCTTCCTTGGGGAGTACTACTGCTTCTGCTCTTCTAAAGAGATTCTTAGCAGTAGCAGTAATAAGGGCTGTGGACTGTGGAGAACCCGGCGTCGTCGCTGGTCGGAGGGCAGATGGTTGTTCGAGTCCCATCCCCAGGGCCTCACAGGCCTGCCGCCGACCGGGGCCGACCCTGTGGGCCCGGCTCGTCCGGTCCCCCGTAATTACACGAGGCCGACACATCGTTTCCCCCTCACCGTCCACCGGGTCGCGACGCGAGGACATTGCCCAAAACTTCATGAGCCACCCTTGATCTTGTGGATCAGCTCGGTCACCTGGTCGTAGGTCTGGCGTCGCTCCTGCATGAGTCCGGTGATCTTCTCGACGGCGTGGATCACCGTGGTGTGGTCCCGCCCCCCGAACTCCCGGGCGATCGCCGGGTAGGAGAAGTCGGTCAGGTCCCGGAACACGTACATCCCGATCTGGCGGGCGTTGACGAGAGGCCGGCGCCGGTTGGTGTCACACAGCTCGTCCACGCTGAAGCCGAACATGGTCGCGGTGGTCTCCATGATCAGCTTGGGGGTGATCTGGCGGGGCCGGCCCGCAGCCAGGATGTCGGAGAGGACCCGCTCGGCCATGGGCCGGGTGAGGGGCTCCTGGTTGAGGCTGGCGAACGCCGTCACCCGCACCAGGGCGCCCTCCAGCTCCCGGATGTTGTCGGTGACGTTGGTGGCGATCAGCTCCAGCACCTCGTCGGGAATGGTGCCGCTCATCCGTTCCCCCTCCGCCTTCTTGCGCAGGATGGCCAGGCGGGTCTCCAGCTCCGGGGGCTGCACGTCGGTGATCAGGCCCCACTCGAAGCGGCTCCGCAACCGATCCTCGAGGGTGGCGATGGAGCGGGGATGGCGGTCGGAGGACAGCACGATCTGGCTGGAGTTGTCGTAGAGCGAGTTGAACGTGTGGAAGAACTCCTCCTGCAGCCCCTCCTTGCCCTCCATGAACTGGATGTCGTCGACCAGCAACACGTCGCAGTCCCGGTACCGCCGCTTGAAGGTGGCCTGGTTGTTGGTCCGGATAGCGTCGACGAAGTCGTTCATGAACGTCTCGGTGGACACGTAGCGGATGTACATGCCGGGGAAGTTCTCGATGACGTAGTGACCGATGGCGTGCAGCAGGTGGGTCTTGCCCAGCCCGGAGTCCCCGTAGACGAACAGGGGGTTATAGGAGCTGGCCGGCGTTTCGGCCACCCGTTGGGCGGCGGCGTGGGCAAAACGGTTGGACGAACCGATGACGAAAGCATCGAACTGATAGCGGGGGTTGAGGGAGACGGCGTCGCGCAGGCCGTTGCTGCGGGGGGCGTAGGCGGCCCGGGCGTAGGTGCCGGACGCCCCCCGCCCTCCGCCCAGCTCGTCGACGTCGTCGCTGTCATCACCGTTGCCGTTGCCCGTCGTGGTGGCGGAGCCGACCAGGCGCAGGGGCTCGATCTCCTCGTCGCGCTTGGCGGCCGCGGGGCGGACCATGAGGCGGACCCGGATGGGTATGCCGGCGACGTCGCTGGCGCAGGCGGCGACCACCGGCAGGTAACGGTCCTCGACGCGGTCACGCACCGGCGAGCTGGGAGCGCTCAGAATCAGGACGCCATCGTCGACATCCACGGGGAGCAACTCGGCCAGCCACGTCCGCCACGTGGCCTCCGAGACCTGATCCCGGAGGTGCTCCGAGGTTGCTTTCCACAGCGATTGTGGGTCGCTCACTTGGACATCTTCTCTTCTGATCCGCCTCTTTCCACAGGGTGGTCCACAAGGTGTGGAGAACACGGCCCGGTGGGCCGCCTGCCCGTGGCAGGCCGCTCATCCGCAGGGAAGAAGCCGGATCTCCTGGCCGCATGTTGGCTGCAGCGCAGTTCCGAGAAGCTAGCACCGCAGCACCCGCCCTCGTACCGGATCCGCCCCGCCCGGTGGTGGATGCTCACCCGCAGGCCCGCCACCGTCGCCGTACGGCATCATGTGGGCATGGCAACCCGTCGGCGGGACGCGCCGCCCGAGGATCCCTTCGCGGCCATCGGCTGCGTCGACGTCGTTCCCATCGGCCAGGGCGGCTCCAGCCTGGTCTACCGGGCCCGCCAGCAGGCCTTCGACCGCCTGATCGCCCTCAAGGTCCTGTCCATGCCGCTCGTCGACGAGCGGGCCCGGCGCCGCTTCGAGCGGGAGCTGGCCCTGGCCGGGCGGCTCACCGGTCACCCCAACGTGGTCACGGTGTTTGCCAGCGGGTTCTTCGGCGACGGTCGAGCGTACGTGGAGATGGAGTACTGCCCCGGGGGTTCGTTGGCCGACCGCCTGGGCGCCCAGGGTGCACTCCCTGTTCGCGACGTGGTCAGCATCGGGGTCAAGATCGCCGGCGTTCTCGAGATGGCCCGCCTGGCCGGCATCGTGCACCGCGACGTCAAGCCGGCCAACGTGCTGGTCACCCGGTTCGGCGAGCCGGCCCTGGCCGACTTCGGCATCGCCATCGTGGCGGGGGAGATGACCGGGACCACCCAGGCCCTGACCCCGGTCCACGCCGCGCCCGAGGTCCTCGAGTCCCGGGGGGCGGGCCCGGCCGCCGACCAGTGGTCGCTCGGGTCCACCCTCCACACCCTGCTGGCCGGGCGGGCCCCGTTTGCCAGCGGCGAGGAAGAGGGCCTGCTGGCCGGGATGCTGCGCATCCTGAATGACCCGGTCCCTGTCATTCCCCGGGCCGACGTGCCCGAGACGTTGCGGTCGGTGCTCGCTCGGGCCATGAAGAAGCTGCCTGAGGAGCGCTGGCCCTCGGCGGCCGAGCTCGGTGCGGCTCTCCAAGAGGTTGAGCGTCGAGAGGGGTGGGCGGTGACAACCATGCCCACCGAGGAGGTGGCCGAGGCCCGCTACCCGGCGACCGGCGGCGCCACAGGGTCGGCCGGCGTTGGTGACATGGGGTCGGGGGGCGTTGGTGACGTGGGGTCGGGGGGCGTTGGCGGCGCCGTTCTCGGCGGTCCGGGTCCCGGCGCCGATCGCGGCGGCGAGCACGGGGGCATCGATCCCCGGTCCACCTATGCGGCGCCTTCGCCCGCGCAGGCGCCCACGCCCGCCGGCCCGGCCCGCTCTCCTTTCGCTCCACCTGAGGGTCAGCCCGATCCACCCGACGGCGACACGGTGCGGTGGGATCGCCGGGTCGGACCTCGTCCCCTCTCCACGCCGCCGGTCCACGGGGATCCGGATGGGGGCGGGGGCGGCCCGGGGCCGGGTGTTGTGGGGCCGGGTGGTGTGGGGCCGGGTTTCGTGGGGCCGGGTTTCGTTGGGCCGGACGGACCCGGGTCGCCGGTCCCCTTCGTCGCTCCCGACGCCGTTCCGGGGGAATCCACCCAGTACTGGACCCGGGCCCGGCGGACGCCGATCGTCGACCTGCCCCCGATGCCCACCGAGAAGCGTTCCCACGCCAAGCTGTGGGCGGCCGGCGCCGGCGCCACGGTGGTCGTCGTCGCCATCGTGGCGGCCCTCCTGCTCACCCGTTCCCCGGCCCGTCCCCGGGTCACCACGAACACCGTGACTCCCCCGTCCAACCCCCAGCCCACCCAGTACCAGCCGGTGGACCTCGCGGTGGTCAACGAGTCGGGTACGACCGCCACCCTGCGCTGGAAGGACCCGAGCAACGGGTTGTACCCCTTCGTGGTCCAGGTCGTCGGGGTGACCGGCGCGCAGCCCACCAACACTTCCACCCAGACCGTCATCGCCAGCCTGGACGCGACCAAGGGCTACTGCTTCGTCGTCGGGGCCCTCTACGCCCTGGGGTCGCCTCCGGCGTACGCCGCCCCCGTGTGCATCCGAGCGGCGACGGTTACGTCCACCACGACGCCGGTGCCGGGCCGGACACCGGCCACCTCGGTACCGGGCTCCTTGCCGGGCTCCAACCCCTCGGGCTGACGCGGGTTGGGCTGAGGGGTCCGCGCGGGGAGCCGAACCCGGGGGGCGCTGAACCCCGGGGGTCCCTGCGTGGAATGAACCGAAAATACTGGCTGCGTCGACGTCGCGAACCGTTGATAACGCCTGGCGGTACAAACGGTGCGCAAAGCCTCGAAAACCGGTACAAACGGTTCGCAACGCCGATGGGCACCGGTACGAACGGTTCGCAACGCCAATGGGCATCGGTAGAAACGGTTCGCAACGCCCACCGTCGCCAGGGGTCAGGGCGTCGGGGCCCCGGTCCCGGTCTGCCCCGTCGCCGCGGGGCGGCCGTTAGCTCCGGGGCAACCGCGTGCCGAGAGCCGGCCGCGTGCCGGGGGGCGGCCGCGTGCCGGAAGCCGGCCGTTGGTCGGGAGGCGGCCGCGTGCCGGCCGGGCTGGCTCGGCGCCGAGGCCCACCGGTGGCCAGATAGCGGATCCGCAGCCCGGCGGGAACGGCCTGGCGCAAGGCGATGACGGCCGTGTCGCTCATCTCCCATGCCGCCGTCGCTGAGGAGTCGTCGCCCCTCCCGGCGTACACGCTCAGATCGACCAGGGAGCCGAGGGAACGAACGGGTGCCTCGGCGTCGACCGCCGCCTTGCGGGCCTCGACCGTGACCTCGGTCGGGGTCAGGGCGGAGACCGCGGGGTCGAAGGGGGCGAGGGCGTCGAGGACCTCGGCCCACGCCCCGGTGATGCGTTGGGCCGGGGCCAGGGCGGGATCACGGCGACGGGACCGCCGCCGGCGCCGGATCAGCAACCGGGCGCCGACCAGGCCCCCGAGAGCGACGACGATCACGATGGGGATGGCCAGCAACCACCACGCCCCGGAGGAGTGGCCCGGCCCCCCGTGCCCTTTCCCCGGTCCGTGCTGGCCGCTGGGGGCGGTGGATCCCGGCGAGTTGACCACCGTGTTGCGCACCTGGTTGAGGCCGGTGTTGTTCTTGCTGACCGTGGTCGATGGCGCCGACGCCCCGGCCGCCGACCCGTTGCTGGACGCGGCCGGGAGGGGTTTGAGAGCCACCCAGCCGATGCCGGCGAGGTCGACCTCGGGCCACACGGTGGCATCGGAGCCGTGCACGGTCGTGCGGCCCGCGGCCGCCTCGACGGCTCCCGGCTGGAACCCGACCGCCAGCCGGGCCGGGAGTCCGACGGACCGCGCCATCAGCACGTAGGCGGTGGCGAACTGCTCGGCCGTCCCCTGCTTGGTCGTGGCGAACTGCTTGAGCCGCCCGCAGCTCGATCCAGGTGTGGCCGCGGGATCGGTGCTGAAGCCGCTGCGGTCACCGCCCAGGGCCTGCTCGACGGCGACCGCCTGCTGGTCGGGCCGCCCGATCCCCGACGTGGCCTGGGTGGCCAACTGGGCCAGGCCGGCGGGAAAGCAGGCCGGGATCTGGGTGAGGGCGGCGTTGGCGTTGCTGACGGTGACCCCGGCCGTGTCAAGAGCCTGGCGTGACGGCGCCGGGAGACGGCTGGTGACGGTGAAGGTGCGGCCCTGGGCGCTCGGCGCGGCGATCAGGATGGACGTGGCCGGGTCGTAGGCCAGATCGGCGGGTTGCACACCGGTCGGCAGGCCCGTCGTCGGGACCCACGGACCGGTGAGGCCGCTCACGCTCAGCCGATCGGTGCTGGGCGGGCCCAGCCGCGACGCGTCGACACCTGGTGGCACGTCGAGCACGGTGCCGGCGCGGGTGGCGCGGGCATCGGTCGTCCACCCGCTGCCGCCGTAGACGTCCAGGCTGACCAGGCGCCAGTCGGTGGGGCTGCTCAACCACGCCTGGTCGACCTGGGCGGAGAACATCACCGTGTCGGGGTGAGCAGTCCGCTGGGGCAAGAGGTCGAGCGGGTTGGGCGTCGAGCCCAGATCGACGGGGGGGCTGAGGGAGGAGCGCAGGTCGACCGGCGCCCGGCTGGCGGCCAGGGGCCAACTGGTCCCGATGGCGAGGGCGACGGCGACCACCACACCCCCGGTGATCAGGGCTGCGGCACTGCGGGCGGGCGGCACCCAGGCCACCCCGACATCGGCCGGCCGGGACACCACCAGCAGATAGGCGCCGGCCAGGATGGCGGGGGCGGCGCTCACCGAGATGGCCGAGCCGGGGCCGTGCACGCCCAGGGCCAGGGCGACGAGCAGGACGGCCCCGGCCGGTATCAGGGCGGCCAGGCCGGGATGTCGCCGGCTCCCGGCCAGGAGGGCGACCGCTACGGCGAGGGCGACCACGCCGGCCAGGACGGGGAGGCGGTCGGCGGTGGGAGGCACCGGGACGCTGGTGGTGAGGATCTTGCTCCACCCGCCGAACAGGCCGCCGACTCCCTTGCCGATGGCCCCCCCGAGCCCGCCGGGACCGGGGTTGGCGGAGACGCCGTCGCTCACGACAGGAGCAAGGAGCGTCGCCATGACCACCGACGCCGCTGCCGCCACCAGCCGCGAGAACCGGGCCGGGAGGACCGAGCTGGGACCGGCAGCTCCCGGCCCGTCGACCAACCACGCCGGCCCCGGTTCGAGGGGCTGCAACTCGTGGCGCCGGTCGGGGCCGCCGTCGAGGGCGGCCGAGCCCGAGCCCGCCCCGGTGCCCACCAGGAGGAGGCGGGCGAGGAGGCCGCCGAGGCCGCCGATGATCACCGAGATGATCAGGGGCCCCGGCACCGTCGAGAACCCGAACACCCGCCCGAAGGCGACGCCTGCGGCGATGACGGCACCAACGGCGGCCACGGCCGGCACGAGGCGCCCGCTGCCCAGCGCCGTCCACGTGTTCCGCCACCCCCCGTAGGGGGAGGTCTCGCCCTCCGGGGAGGTCCCGCCGTCCGCAGGAGCCGCGGTCACGGCCGTCGTCACTGGGTCCCTGACTGCCACAGAGCGAGGACGGCGGGTGCGCCCCGGGCCTGGCACACCTCGAGGCCGCCGACCTTGCGGGCGAGGGTGTCCGAGGTGCCCACGAGCAGGGCCGACACCCGGCGGTAGCGGCCGCTCAGGGCGTCGAGCTCGCTGACGCTGTCGGCGAGGTTCTCCCCGCTCACCAGCACCGCGGCGCTTCCCCCGGTCTCCTGGCCCAGGTTGGCGACCGCCCGGCCCAGGTTTCCTGTCCCGGTCAGCTCCGCGCCGGCCAGGAGGTCCAACGAGTCCCGCCCCCCGGTGGGCACGAACCCGGCCACCGTGCCGCTCACATAGTCGAGGCGGACGGGTGCGCCGGTGCGCAGGGCCGCCTCCAGCAGCGACGCGGCCGTCTCGACCGCCTCCTCGAACCAGCCGTCCTCGGAGTAGCTGGCCCGGCGGTCGTCGAGGAGGATGACGACCTGGGGGCGGTTGGTGTCGACGTGCTTGCGGACCATCAGGGTCCCGGTCCGGGCCGTGGTCCGCCAGTGGACCATGCGCAGATCGTCGCCGATGACGTAGGGCCGGAGTCCCTGAAAGGCAATGGTGCCTTCCGGGGCCCGGTCGTCCATGGGCCCGTCGACCTCCAGGTTGGCGCCCGCCCGGTTGGGCGGCACGGGGTGGCTGCGGGGATGGACCCACAGCGTGGCGCTGTCGCCGAAGCGGCGCCGCCGGGCGATCAGGCCGAACGGGTCGGTCTGGGCCAGGGTCAAGGGCCCCACCTGGTAGACGCCCCGTCTCCTGGTGGGCAGGCGGTAGGTGGAGGTGTGCTGGTCGCCGGGGTGCAGCGGCGGCAGGTCGAGGGTGACGGTCTCGGCCCCGGCCCGGTCCTCGAGCTGCAGGCGGGGGGCCCGGCGCCGCCCGGTGTTGGTGAGCTCCACCAGACCCAGCGCGGCATCGGCGCGGCGAACCCTCGTCGGCGCCACCTCCCGGCGCACGGCCAGGTGGGGGGGGACCACGACCCACACCAGGGCGGCGACCATGAGGCCGAGGAGCACGACGGCGGCGATGACCAGCTCCGGGTAGCCGAGGATGACGCCGACGGCATAGACGAGGATCCCCCCGACCAGCGTCGACCAGCCCGATGCCGTGGGCCGCACTACTACGCCGCGGCGGTGGGGACCGGGATGGCCCGAATGGTCTCGTCGATCAGCTGGACCGCGGTGGTGTTGGACAGGGCGGCCTGGGAGGCGAGCACCAGGCGGTGACCGAGCGTGGCCTGAGCCAGCGCCTTGACGTCGTCGGCCGTGGCGTAGGAGCGCCCGGCCATGGCGGAGCGGGCCCGGGCCGCCCGCATGAGGGCGATGCTGGCCCGGGGGCTGGCGCCGAGACGGACCTCGCCGAGCTTTCGGGTGGTGGCCACGATGGCCACGATGTAGTCCCGCAGGACGGGGGCAACCTCCACGGTCGCCACCGCGCCAATCATCTTCTGGACGTCACTGGCGCTGACGACGGGACGAAGGTGGGCAATCCCCTCCTCGGCTCCGTCGTCCCCGAGGATTTGGGCTTCGGTCGCGGCGTCGGGGTACCCCATGGCCAGACGGACCAGGAACCGGTCCAGCTGGGCTTCGGGCAGGCGGTAGGTGCCATCCATCTCGATGGGGTTCTGGGTGGCCATGACCAGGAAGGGCCGGGGCACCTGATGGGTGACGGCCTCGACGGTGACCCGGCGTTCGTCCATGACCTCGAGCAGGGCCGACTGGGTCTTGGGCGACGCCCGGTTGATCTCGTCGGCCAGCACCACGTTGGCGAAGATCGGGCCCTTGTGGAACACGAACGTCCCGTCATGGGCGTGGTAGATCGTGGCGCCGGTGACATCGGAGGGCAGGAGGTCGGGGGTGAACTGGATCCGGTTGGTTCCGGCGTCGATCGACGCGGCCAGGGCCCGGGCCAGGGACGTCTTGCCCACCCCGGGAACGTCCTCCACCAGCACATGGCCCTCGGCCAGCATGGCGATCACGGTGAGGGCCACGGCGTCGGGCTTGCCCCTGATGACCCGCTCCATGTTGCGGGCCACCAGCTCCGCCCCCTGGGCCACCCAGGTCATGTCAGAGTTGGAGTGGACCGGCCGCGGCTCGGTGGGGTTCGCCGTCATGCTTGCTCCAGAGATCGTTACGCCAGCCGCTCAGGGTAGCCGCACGAGCGCCGGGCGACGTGGGGGTCAGGTCCAGAAATCCAGGACGCAACCGCTGGGCTGCTGTCCATAGGCGAACAGCTGGTAGTAGCTGGTGGGCTGGCCCATGAAATTCTGGGGGACGAGGGCCTCGCACACGTGAGAGGAACCGGGCCCGGCCGCCTGTTGGCTGGTAAACACCCAGGTGATGAGGTCCGTCGAATTGGGGGTCAGGTACCACTGACTGTTCGGCGGGGTCGAGCCGGAGGCCGGCGTGAACCAGTACTCGGTCCCGCTGTTGTAGTTGCCGGGGGTGGTGGTGCCGTGCTCCCAGGAGAGCGGGGTCGACCCCTTGGGGGGCAGCGACGTGGCCCAGTTGAAGGACACCGCGCCAAGATTCTGGACGATGCCCCCGCCCTGGACCTGGTCGCAGTTGGATGCGGCGCTGATGTACTGGTTGCCCTTGTCGGTGGAGAGACATTTGTAGAGGGTCGATGTCCGCCCCCACGGGGTGGCGCTCTGGGTCACGGGCGTCGAACCCCCGGCGCTGGTGGCCGTGACCGTGACCGAATAGCTCGTTCGCGCGGTCAGCCCGGTGAACTTGGCCGAGGTCGAGCCCGTCGAGGTCCCCTTGGTGCTCCCGATGGTGGCGCTGTAGGTCACCGACTGGCCGTTGTTGGCGCTCGCCGCCCCCCAACTCACGTCGAGCTCGTTGGCGTAGGAGTCGACCGTCACCGCGAAGCGCCCGGGCGCCCCGTCGGTCGTGGCCGATCTGGCCGGCGACACCAGGCCCTTGTTGCCGGTCTGGTTGACCGCCTGGACCTGGACGTTGTAAGTGCCTCCGGCTCGGAGACCGGTGATGGTGTAGGGGCTGGCCGTCGCCGTCGCGGTCACCGCGGTTCCGCCGCCGGACGGGGTGGCCGACAGGGCGTAGGAGGCGATCGGCGTGTTGTAGGGGCCGAGGGCGGGTTGGTTCCAGGCGACGGTGATGCGCCCGGCGCCTCCGGTGGCGCTCGGCGTGGCCACCTGCCCCGGGTTGTCGACCGAGGTCTTGGCGCACACGGTGGGGCTGCCGTTGTTCACCGACAGGGGCCCGGCGCCGGCGGCGTTGACGGCCTGAACCTGGCCGCAGTAGGTGATCCCGCCGCTGAGACTGCCGACGGTGGTGTTGGTGGTGGACCCGCCCGTGGTGGTCGCCCCGGCTGTGCCCGATCCTTGCGGCAGGGCGCTCACCTTGTAGGAGGTGATGGGGCTGCTGCCGGTGCTGGCCGGCGCCGACCAGGTCACGGCCAGCGAACCGGCGGTGGCCGACACGGCCGTGACCGTCGGGGCGCCAGGGGCCTGGGGGTTCGGCGGTGGGCTGGCCGGTGGCGGCGTGGCCGAGGAGGGCGGCGGGGTGGCAGGCAGGACGGGGACGTACGGGATCGGGGGGGCGCCGGTCGGCGTGAGCCCGGCGGTCGGCCCCGACGGCGTGGAAGGCCCGGTCCCGCCGGGAGCGGGCTGGCTGGTGGCCGGATTGGGTGCGCTGCCGAGGGGCGATGCCGGGGAGGGGGAGGTATTGCCCGGGAGATACTTGGTGATCGGCGTGACCTGACCGTTGGCGTTGACCACCACCGCCTGGGGGGACGCCGGGTTGTTCACGAACACGAGGTTGTCCTTGCTCACCAACTGGTCCGAGCCCGGTGGGACGCTGACCGACGGGCCCGACTGCAGCGGATTGAGGTTCACCGAGTCGAGTTGGTGGGCGGCGGCGTTGAGCACGTAGGCAGTGTCCCCGTTGACGACCACAGCGACGGCCCCGCCGTAGGTGGGCGACACCGCCGATGACACCGAGGGGTGGGTGGTGTCGATGTCGACGAGGGTGGCGTTTTCCACCAGGGCGATGTGGTCGCTGGCGGTGGAGGATCCGACGAGCGGGACGGCGCCGGCGGGGGCCTGGGCCAGGGGCAGAGGGTCGGTCCCGGGGTTGGTCAGGGAGCGGGCCTGGCCGGCCTGGGGGTCGATCCCCCACACCCCCGTGGACGTGGCCGCCACGACGACCTTGTCACCGGGTTGGCCCAGGGGATGGGAGCTGATCGAGTGGTCGGATCCGGAGATCTCGGCGACGACCGCCTTGCTCGGGATCGGGACCCACACGTTCCCGTTCCCGTCCACCGTGGCAGTGCCGGTCGGCGCCCCCAGGGCGATCTGGGGTCCGTTCGGCACCAGGGTCGTGGGGTCGACCTGCTGGAGGACGCCGGACGAGTGATCGAGGATCCACGTCGTCGACTCGGCGGTCAGGACCTGGAGGGCGGAGGATTCACCGGACAGCTGGCGCGACGCGGTCACGTCCAGACCGGCGCTCCCCACCCGGGACAGGCGCCCGGTCTTGAGGTCGAGGATGTAGGCACCGTCGGGGCGTTGGATGACCGTGAACGGGTCATGGGGGTTGGCCACTGCAGCCTGGCCGTCGACCTTGCCGCTGTAGCCGTTGACGTGCGAAGCGGTCCCCGTCCCGTTGCCGAGCCAGACATCGCCTGACAGGAGCTTCAACGCGCTGGCCGACTCCCGGGTCCCCGTCACGGCCAGGACCAGCACCGCGCCGAGGACGGCGGCGAGGGCCCCGGCGAGCGCCACCCGTCTCGTAGACTGCTGCTTCTGCACTGCCGTCACCACGCTCCTGAGTAGACGACCCCGTGCCGCCCGGTCTGCCGACGCCTAGTCTGCCAGAGGCATCCTACAACCTCGTTTGGGAAGGCCTCCTCCCCGTATGGGTGCGCCGTTGACCTGCGTCACCGTGGTAGAACGATCAGCGGCCCCAAGGCGGAGGAGGGAGCATGCCCGACAACGGACGACCCGGTGGCTCCGCGTCCCGCCGGCGCAGCCCGGCCCGGTTGCGGCCGACCCTCCGCCAGCACCGCCTCCGCCGCACGGTGGCGATAGGGGCCTCCGTGGTGCTGGTCATCGTGATAGCCGTCGTCGCCCGTTCCGTGTTCGCCTCCAGCGGCCCCGGTGCCCACGCCCGGGCCCGCCACGCCCAAGGTCCGGGCCCGGTCACCAAAGGCGGGGGGCACGCGGCCGCAGTACCCGCCTCCACCACCCATGTCGCCCCTCAGGGTGTGGTCGCTACGTGGGTCCAGACCGAGAACGCCAAGCCGGGGACCAAGGACTGGGCCGTGACCAAGCCGGCGACGAACCACCAGATCGAGGGCTACGGCGACCAGGCGAGCATCGACATTGGCGGCCACCTGGCCCTCTACGTCTCCACGTCGGCGCCCAGCTACCAGGTCACGGCCTACCGGATGGGCTACTACGGCGGCGCCGAGGGTCGTTTGGTGTGGACCTCACCGACGACGCCGGGCAAGAAGGAGGCGGCCTGCCCGGTCACCGCCGCCGTCCGCATGGTGCAGTGCCAGTGGGACGACCCTCTCCCGGTCCAGACCGACCCCAAAGATTGGCCCAAGGGCGACTACCTGTTCAAGCTGCAATCGAGCGACGGCTACCAGTCGTACGTGCCTCTCACCATCCGGGACGACACCAGCCACTCCGCCTACCTCATCAACAACAGCGTGACCACCTGGCAGGCGTACAACCAGTACGGCAACTACAGCCTCTACACGGGACCCACGCCCTCGGGCGGCATGGCCTTGGCCGACCGGGCCTACACCGTGTCGTTCGACCGTCCCTACGATTTCGCCGAGGGCGACGGGGACGGTTCGGGCGACTTCTCCAACGAGGAGCTGAGGATGGTGTCGGTCGCCGAGTCTCTGGGCCTCGATGTCAGCTACGCGACCGATGTGGACCTCGACGCCCATCCGGCCATGGTCCTGCACCACCACGCCTTCGTTTCCCTCGGCCACGACGAGTACTACACCCTCGCCATGCGCAACGGCCTGCAATCGGCTCGGGATGCGGGGGTCAACCTGTTGTTCATGGCCGCCAATGCCGTCTACCGCCATGTCCGCCTCCAGCCGTCGCCCCTCGGACCCCAGCGCCAGGAAGTGGACTACAAGGACGCCACCCTCGACCCGGTGAAGGACCCGGCCACGGCCACGCCGGCGGCGTGGCGGTCCCCGCCCAACAACAACCCGGAGAGCTCCCTCCTGGGCGAGATGTGGCGATGCAACCCGGTTCACGGGGACATGGTGATCATCGACCCGAACAACTGGATCATGGCCGGGACCGGGTTGGGCGCAGGCGGCAAGATCACCGGGGCCATCGAGGCGGAGTACGACAGCTACCGGGCGGCCGACCCGGGTCCGAAGAATGTGGAGCTCGTAGCCCGCTCCCCCATCACCTGTGTCGGGAGATCCGACCACGCCGACACCACCTACTACACGGCTCCGTCCGGCGCGGGAGTCTTCGACAGCGGGAGCCTGGGGTTCATCGGCGGGCTGGTCGCCGACCCCCAACCGGGCACGCCGGAGGCGTCGGTCACCACCATGACCAAGAATCTGCTGGCCGGGTTCGGCGCCGGCCCTGCCGGTCGCGCCCATCCCTCTGTGCCCAACAACTCCGCCTATCCGGACGGGTGACCGGTGGCGGCTGGGGCGGGGCGGGGGCTGGGACTGCCGTCGGCGCCCTACCGGGCGGTGAGGGCCTGCAGTCCCAACCGGTCCAGGTGCTCCATCAGCAGGTGGGGATGGCGGTACACCCAGTCGTGGTCGACAGGGTGGCGGCTACGACCGTGGACCACGGTGAAATCGGCACCGAGGTCCCGGGCGAAGGCGGCCCCATCCGACCGTGACAGCAGGCTGTCGCGGTCGGCCCACAGCACGTGACAGGGGATGCCGGAGGCGGCGATCGTGGCCACCTGCTGGTGGCGGTCGCTGCGGAACCCCCACCAGCCGGCCTGGGCCAGGCACAGGGGGTGGGCCAGGAACGAGGTGGTGAAGTCGATGGCCGCTCGAGGAGTGGCCATCCACACCAGCGAAGCCGGCCGCACCGCCTCGGCGGCCAGGCTCCACTCATGGGCCATGGCCAGGGTGTCGGCGAACACCAGCTCGGTGATCCGCTCGGGGTGATGCTCGGCGAAGTTCAGCTCCAATGCCCCCCCGAAGGAGTGACCGATCATCGTCACCGCGCCCAGGCCCAGATCATCGAGGGTGGTCTCCAGGTCGCCCAGCACCCGCTCGGGGCTCCAGCGCCAGCCCACCTCGGCGAAGAGCGGAGGAATGATGACCCGGCACCGTTCGGCCAGGAGCTCGGCAGCGGCGCGGTAGGTCCGGGGTTGCAGGGCGAACCCCTGCATGATCACGACCGGGTCACCAGAGCCGAGGTCGATGACGGGAAGGACCCGTCGCTTGGTGGCCAGGCCATCGCTGGGCTTCGTCCGCATCGAGGTGGGCATTCTCTCAGGTCTGGGGGTTCGTCCCCCTCGAACGCCATACCGTCGTGCCCCTCCTCGGTGGCCGGCGGGGCGGTCGTGCGGTCGGGGGTTGGGCGGCCGGGGGCCGGATCGTGGCGCCAGCGAGCGATGCCTGCTCAGGAGGGTTTCCTCGCCTTGACGGAGTAGCTCAGGGGATAGCGGGGTGATCCTGCTTTGACGCGGTAGAGGCCGTCGCTACCGCGTTGGAGCCACCCGAGTGGCTCGTTGGTGACTTCGTGCTCGCCGAGCAACTCGAGTTGCAACCCGGCTTGGAGCAGGGCGGTGACGACCTCGCTGATGGCGTAGTGGCGCTCGTAGGTCTCCGTATGCTTCATCGATGCTTGCGGCGCGGCATAGGTGCCGGTCTGCTCCGGGTCGTTCCACGCCTGGTAGCCGGCGTTGATTGTGTCTTCGACGATCCTCTCTCCCTCCGGGTCGAGCCCGGCGATGATCGGATGGATCTCGACGAGGTAGAGGAAACCTCCGGGCCGCAGGAGCATGGCTACCGTCGCGGCCCAGCGGTTGATGTCGGGGAGCCAGTTGAGGGCGCCGATCCCGGTGTAGACGATGTCGAAGCGGTCGTGCCCCAGCGCCGCTGGTGCGTCATAGACGTCGGCACAGACAAACTCGGCGCTAAGGCCGCAGTCTTCCGCCAGCTGTTGGGCTACGTCGATGGCTGGTTGCGAGAAGTCGAGTCCCACCACGCTTGCACCGTGGCGGGCCCAGGAGAGCGTGTCGGTGCCGATGTGGCATTGGAGGTGGCAGAGGGTGAGACCGGCGACCGAACCGAGCTCGTCATGTTCGAATGGGCGGATGTCGTCTCGACCGGTGACGAACTCCTTGAGGTCGTAGAAGTTGCTGGTGGCGTGCAGGGGCGCGGCCTCGTCCCACCAAGCACGGTTCGAATCACGCCAGCCCTCGTTCACCCACGCCACGGTAGCGAGCGTGGTCTACGTTGCTGGCACGGGAGGGTGAGCGTGGTGATCCGGGTCCAGGTGGTCTTCGACGCAGTCGACCCGCACGTCCTGGCTCAGTTTTGGGCCGAGGCGTTGCACTATCAGCAAGAGGACCACAGCGCTGTCGTCGGCCAGTTGTTGGAAGCAGGACGGCTTCGCAATTCCGACATCGTGGAGATCCACGGTCGCCGGGCTTTCCGTGATGTAGCGGCCTGCTGCGACCCGGATGGCGCCGGACCGCGTCTGTTCTTCCAGAGGGTGCCGGAGCAGAAGACGGCCAAGAACCGGCTGCACCTGGACCTGCAGGTCGGCCCGCAGAACACTGGCCCCGAGGTCGAACGGCTCATCGCCCTCGGCGCAACCGTCGCCTGGACGACATCGGACCGCGGCCCCGTCACCACCACCATGCACGATCCCGAAGGCAACGAGTCTCTGCGTCACGTGATGGCCTACAGGGGCAGGGACCCCTCTGTTGCCGCTTCCCTGATCTCGGTGCCCCGTTCAGCGCGACGATCAGCCCGCCGTTGACCACGCCCAATCCAAGCAGGCTCGGGTGCTCAGGAGGACCGTCCGAAGTCATCCTCGAGTCGCTCGATGTCGTCCTCACCGAAGTAGTCGCCGTGCTGGACCTCGATGAATACCAAGGGATGGGGCTCGGGATTGGCGATCCGGTGTGCTGAGCCACGTGGGATATCAACAGCATCGCCGGGTCGAAGCCGCGAGACGGTCCCGTCCAGCGTGACCTCTGCGGATCCGGTGACGATGAACCAGTGCTCAGACCGACGGCCGTGCCGTTGGTAGCTCAGCCGACACAAGGGCGCGACCTCGATGCGCTTCACCTTGTGGGTCAGCGAGTCGTCAAGAACCGTGTATGACCCCCACGGGCGCTGGTCATGCTCAGCGATCATGCGAGAGTCTCCCAGACCTCCCCCGAGACCGATCCATCAGTAGGGGTCGAGCATCAATTCCCGCCCCGGATCCGGGCCGGGTCCCCGCCTGAGCGGCCGGACCTGAGACCGACAGGCCCCGATGAATCGCCGGAGCGATACGTCACGGGGCGGCAGTACCCTTCGCCTGGGCCCACCGGGCTACAGGAGCGGCGAGTGCGGATCATCGAACGAGCAGACCCTGATCGCCACCTCGCCTGGCCGCCAGCGGTCCTGGCATGGAGCCGGCGCAGGTGAGACGGACCAACCGGTGCATCGCCGCCCTCGGTACCGCCATCGTGGCCCTGCTGGCGTCCGGTGGCAGCGGGCTCGCGGTGATCGGCAGCGGGGGTACGCCCGCCTCGGCCCGTCAACCCACGTCGGTACCGGCCCGCGCCGCGCCGGCCAGCACCACCACGAGCCTTCCGCCGACCCCGACGGTGCCGTCCACCCCGGTGACCTCGACGAGCACCACCGCGGCGGCGCCGACCACCACCACCGTCCCCCGGGCGCCGACCACCACCCGCCCGAAATCGACGTCAACCACGGCGGCCGTCCGGCCCTTCGTCGTGCTGAGCATCCCGGCCGAGCCACGATCGGATCCGATGGTGACGGTGGCGGTGGGCGATGATCTGGAGATCCATCCTCCCGCCGGCCAAGTCCCCGACGCCAACGACATCGGCGACGCCAACCCGGCGATCCTCCAGCGGGACCCCACCGTCACGGCCTGCCAGGCACCGGCGTGCCTGTCCTTCCGGGTGCTGGCGGCCGGTCAGACAATGATCATCTTTGCCCAGTCGAACTCCTGTGGGCTGCCCGGAGAGGCGACCTGTCCGCCCGGGGTGGTGACGATCCCCCTGGTCGTCTTCGTGCGCGCCACCGGCTGACCACCGTCCGCCTTCGGAATCCGGCCATCCCACCGCTGGGAGTTTTTCGAGATCCTCACCCAGGTCCGTTGCCGTCGGCCAACTCTGTGCGGAACCCATCGCAGCTGTAAGTTCCGCACCGACTGGCCAATCCGGCGGCGGCCACCCGCTGCGGGTTGTCGTGTGGAGGCGGTTGGACATCGAGAACCGTGACCCGCAACCAGGCCCTGTGACGTGGTGTTCCCCCACCGCTCCAGGCAACCTCCGGCTCCAGCAGGCGCAAGAGGAATGTCGGTTTGTGGTGCAATAGGCGCGTGGCGGACTCGAATGGAATGACCGATCCTGGTAACGGACGAACGCGCGGCATTGCGGCCATGATCGAGGGGTTCTTTGCCATCATGTGGTTCGGCTGGGGGCAGGCAGCGGCCCCGTCCTGGCTGAGTGCGCCCCTCGGGATCGGTAGCGCGATGGCCGCTCTCGTGGCCACCGCTGGTCTGGTGCTGACCGTCCGCAGCAGGGGCCAACACACGGCCATGCGTGACGCCGCTGCTGCCGGGGCAGCGTTGTTGGGTGCAGCCAGCCTGACGGAGTGGATCGCAGTGTGGGTATGCGCAGGTGTTGGTGTGCACTTCGTACCGCTGTCCAGCGTCTTTCGCCACCTGCTCCTCGTCCCGGTCGGGCTACTGATCACCGTCGTCTCGGTAGCCGCTCTCATCGTCGGGTTGACCACGTCAGTCGCGCCCAGCACGGTCACGGGCCCCGGCGCGGGCATCTGCCTCATCATCGCGAGTGTCATCCACCTGACCGGCCGTCTCCCAAGACAGACACCATCGCCTGCACCAGCATCGGGGTGAAACCTTGCCCGTGGCGGCATGGATCTACGGAACGCGCAGCGCGATGGTTGCAAGCCGATGCGACACGATCCGGCGGTCGGCCTGGCCTGGCCCGGCCTTGCGTCCCCACAGGCTCCGTTCCTAGAGAGTCAGAGGGGCAGCGGAGCCCAGATGCCCGCTGTCAGCGCCGATCATGCCGCATACTTCGGTCCTGCAATCGAAGACGGATCGACCCGTAGCAACATCGGTGCGCCCGAAGCGAGGTCCCGTCGGCTCGAGCGCGCGGCGTGCCTGCGCCGTCGTTGCGTCGCTGTGCAGCCTCGCCGGCGGCGTCGTTGCCTGCGGCTCCGACGGCGCCGGCCACAAGGCCCAGGCGGCCCGGCCAATCCTCGTCACCGTCGATCCCGCCCATCCTGGCGCCACGCTGCCGACCGACTTCCTCGGATTGTCGTTCGAGGCGTCCGTGCTCGGCTCAACTCTTTTCGATCCGGGTCGATCCGACCTCCCGATCTTGATGCAAGCGCTTGGCACCGGGCGGCTCCGCTTCGGAGGCGACAGCCTCGACCGGGTGACGGCCTGGACCGCCGAAGCGGCAACCCCCTTGCCGGGGTGGGCCCACAGCCGGGTGTCACCCGCGGATCTGGCGCGCCTCGCCGGCCTGGCGACGGCGACCGGCTGGAAGGTCGACCTGGGCGTCCCCCTTGGTCATCCCGATGCCGGCGCCGCGGCAAACGAGGTTTCTGCGGCGCTGCGCCTACTCGGTGAGGGGCTTGGCTCCATCCAGATTGGCAACGAGCCCGATCTGCTCGGCGATGTCCGACCTACGTACAGCGAGGCGAGCTATCGCGCTGATGTAGCGGCCTACCGGGCGAGCATCGCCGCCGTGGCGCCCGATGTCCAAGTATCCGGTCCCGACACCGCCGCCGCCGCCCGGCTGGCGTCGTACGGGAACGGCGACGACGCCGGCCTGGCATTCCTGACGCAGCACTTCTACCCCCTGACACGATGCGCCGGAAGCCGGCCGACGATCGACCAACTGCTCTCCGTCTCGACCCTCGAGGCGGAGAAGCGTGTTGCCTCCATAACCGTTGCGGCCGGCCACGCCGCCGGTCTGCCGGTCCGACTCGATGAGACCAACTCTGCATCCTGCGGTGGTCAGGACGGCGTCAGCAACACCCTCGCTTCCGCCCTCTGGATCATCGAGTACCTCGCTACGGTCGCCCAACGCGGGGTGAACGGCGTGGGCATCCAGGGAGGACTGGCTGCCTGCCGGGGGTACACGCCGATATGCGTTCCCGGTGCGAAGGGGGCTGCGGCGGGGACGGCGCCGGGGATCGACGCTGTGGCCGATACTTCCCTCGGCGCCGCCGCGACGGCTGATGGGCGCCTGGCCGCTCAGCCCGACTTCTACGGGCTGCTCGTCATCCACGAGCTCGAGGGGGGCCAGTGGCTGCCGTGCACGGGAACCTCGCCAGAACGGGCGTGGGAGGCCGCAGTGAAGATGCCCAACGGCGCCGTGCGCGCCGTCATCGTGAATCCGTCGCCGAGCGCCGCCACCGACATCAGCCTGCACGCCCCCGGGTACGGCGGCCGGGCGAGCGTGCAGTGGTTGACCGGCCCGTCGCTGGGGGCGACGGCCGACGTGCGCCTGGGCGGAGCCGAGGTGGGAGCCGACGGTGCGTGGCGACCCCTTGCTGACGCCCCACTGGATCCTGGCGGCAACGGTGTCCAGGTCGACGTTCCTGCGGCTACGGCGGCGCTGGTCACACTCGCTGCCCGGTCAGGTCCGTGAAATGCCGCATCGACAAGGAAGCGACACCCGGCCACCAGCGGTCCCAATGAGAGTCAAGCGTCGAGTTCCTGGGTGAGGTTGGGAGCGCGGTGGGCAGCGGCGGCGACCGTCGGTCACCCTGCCAGCGCGGGTCCCTGCGAGGCATTGACCAAATGCAACCTGCGGCCCTCCTGACGGGACCCCGGCGAATTCGGGATGCGCATGCCCGCCAACGCCGGCTTGTTCGCCGAGCGCTTTCCGGGCACTTTCGCCTCCCGGGTCGTCACCCGGTCTCAGAAGATAAAGCGGGTGCAGTCCTTCGGAAACGCGAACCAGGCCAGCGCTCGCTTCGGAGTGATCACCCGTAGCCCGCCGCCCTGCTCGCCGGACCAGGAATCCGGCCCTGGCGCGTATTCCGGGTGGTACTTCTCGAAGGCGCTCGAAAGCCGAGCGCCGAGTTCGGCGGGCTCAGCACCGGTCGCGGTGGACAAGCCCTCGACGATCACCACCTCAGTGCCGCTCTCGAGCGTCAGTGTGCAGGCAGGGTTGTGGTCGAGGTTTCGGACGTGGCGCGTCGTCGGTGCGCCGTCATAGTAGAAGCAGCCATCCAGCCACACGCCCCAGCGTGGTACCGAGTGCGGAGTGCCATCGGGACGAACACTGGCAAGCCAGTAGTGCAGCGATGCGCGCAGCCGCTGCTCGACCGCTTCCCAGCTCAGCAGGCCGTCCGCCGTGCTCGGCAACCCGTAACCGTCAGGGATCCTGGGCCGCTCACGATCAGGGACTGATGTAGTTGCCATGCGACGCAACGTAGCGCCGAGACCTGACATCACTGCGCGCAATGCCGTTGCAGGCTGAAGGAGGTGTCGAGAAACGCCAGAACAGATCCAAAGCAACTTGGTCGGTGCTGCGCTCGACCTTCTTCATCGGATCAGCGCCGGGGACTGGCAGCAGGACGGCTGGACGTCGGGTCAGCGGTCCACGCAATGATCGACGGTCCCCGCGGCGTCGTCGATCACACGTTGGCCATGTTGGCAAAACGGGTGTAGTGGTCAAGGAAGGCCAGCTTCATCGTCCCGGTGGGCCCGTTGCGGTGCTTGGAGACGATGACCTCGGCGGTGCCTCGGTCGGCGGACTCGGAGTCGTAGATCTCATCCCTATAGAGGAACATCACCACGTCGGCATCCTGCTCCAGCGAGTTGTGGGCAACGATCCCGTTCGCAACGAAGTTGTGGGTGTCCTCGACGGTGGCGTCGAACGTGGGCATCGAACCGATCGGGGTGATCTCGGAGATCTTGTCCCAGAACATGGGGGTGGCGAGTTGGTCACCTGGGCCCAACTCGTCGAGACGCTTCCAACCGTCAATCGTGCGGAAGCGGTGGTTGGCGGTCGCCTCGACCTCAAGACCGGAGGCCATCCGCATCCGAAAAACGGGCTTGATGCCCGTGGGGAACGCCTTCAGGAGACGTCGGGGGACCATCTTCCATTGGTCGTCGAGGGACCAGACCAGGGGTTGCTTCTGATTGAGGACGAGCTCACCGAGGGTGACCTCCTGGCCGTTGTCGGCCCGCATGAGGCGAGTCGACGCCGGCATGCAACCCGATTCCCGGAGGTCGGCCAGCTGCGGGCGCTTGTCGGCCCGCATCTCCAGGTTCCGGGACAGCTGGGACAGGGCCAGGACCGGTACTTCGAGCTCGCGTGCCAGGATCTTGAGCCCACGACTGATCTCCGACACCTCGACCTGGCGGTTTTCGGCGCTGGATCGCCCGGACATGAGCTGCAGGTAGTCGACGATGATTAGCCCCAGGTCGCCGTGCCGGGACTTGTGGCGGCGGGCTTTGGCACGAAGCTCCATCACCGTCAGGTTGGGGTCGTCGTCGATGTGGATGGGTGCCTCTCCGAGGCGGCCGACGGCATTGTTGATCTTGGGCCAGTCCGACTCGATGAGCCGGCCGTTGCGGATGCGGCTGGCGTCTACCCGAGCCTCCGACACCAACAGGCGCTGGGTGATCTCGGCGTGGCTCATCTCCAGGGAGAACACCAGCACCGGGGTGCGGGCCTCCATCGCGGCATGGGCGGCGATGCCAAGGGCGAAGGCGGTCTTGCCCATCGCCGGCCTCGCCCCGACGATGACCAGCGAGGAGGGCTGGAGGCCTGACAGGCGCTCGTCCAGGTCGATGTAGCCGGTGGGCACCCCGGTGATGGACTCGCCCCGGTCGAAGAGGGCCTCGAGGCGGTCCAGGCTCTCGGCCAGGAGATCCTGGAGCGGGCGGAGGGTGTCGGTGACCCGACGCTCGGCCACGCCGAACATGAGTGACTCGGCCCGGTCGAGGACCCCGGCCACGTCGTCGGGGACGCTGTAACCCATCTCCGCGATGTCGCCGGCCACCCCGATGAGCCGTCGGAGGAGGGCGTGCTCCTCGACGATGCGCCCGTACCGCCCGGCGTTGGCCGTGGCCGGGGTGTCGGCCTGCAGGGACAGCAGGGTGGCGAGGCCACCGACCGCCTCCAGCAACCCGGCCCGGGAGAGCTCATCGGCCACGGTGACGGGGTCGGCCGGTTCTCCCTGGCCGTAGAGGGAACAGACGGCTTCGAAGACGTGCCCGTGTGCCGGCTTGTAGAAGTCGTCGACCCCGCAGGTCTCCACGGCGGCGGCGATGGCGTCCCGGGACAGCAACATGGCTCCGAGAAGGGACTGCTCGGCTTGGAGGTTGTGGGGGGGAACCCGCCCGGAGGCACCCCTGCTGCGCCGTCGGGTGTCTTCGAGGGACTGAACCATGTGCTCACCACTCTCGCCGGTTGGCTTGGGGACGGGCTAGAGGATGACCCTGGGGAAATGAGCCGTCGGCGCTGGGGACAACAAGGGCTGCCTGGGGACATCCCACCGCTCGCGGCCAGCGCCCCCTACTGCGAAACCCGTTGGCGAACATGCGTTCGAGAATAGAGGAGACCCGTGACAGCGAACCGCCACGGGTCTTCCCGAGAGCCAATGCCTGGAGGCCGGGACCGGCCCGCAGGCCGGGCCGGTCAGCTCTTGACGACCTCGACGGTCACCCGGAACTCCACGTCGCTGTGCAGCTTGACGGGGATCTCGTGGGTCCCGAGGCTCTTGATGGGCTCATCGAGGTGGAGCCGGCGCCGGTCGAGGACGACACTGGTCTGGTCCTCCACGGCTGCGACCACGTCAGAGGTGGTGACAGAGCCGAACAGCTTGTCGCCCGCCCCAGCCCGAGCCGGGATGCGGATGACGGCAGGAACCAGGGTCCGGGCCACGATCTCGGCGGCCTCCCGGTCCCGGGCGTCGCGCTGGTCCCGGGACTTGCGCATGGCGTTGGCCTGGGACGCGACTCCGGTGGTGGCTCGGATGGCGTGGCCCTTGGGCAGGAGGTAGTTGCGGGCGTAGCCGTCTGAGACATCGCAGATGTCGCCTCGCTTGCCCAGGTTGGTCAGGTCGGTACGCAGAACGATACGCATCTAGGCCTCCACCGCTTCGGGGTCGGCGTCGCTGGTGGCGTCGACATCGACCACCGCATCGGCGGCCGGCTCCTCGGCCGGCTCGCTGGTGGCTTCGTCGCGACGGCCGCCGCCTCGAGGACCACCCCGGCCCGGTCCCCGCTCGCTCACGGTGCGCTGGGTGTACGGCAGGAGGGCGACCTCCCGGGCCGTCTTGATGGCGACCTGCACGTCGCGCTGATGCTGGGAGCAGTTGCCGGTGACCCGGCGGGCCCGGATCTTGCCCCGGTCACTCATGAACCGCCGGAGCAGGTTGACGTCCTTGTAGTCCACCCACTCCACATGGTCCTTGCAGAAGATGCAGACCTTCTTCTTGCCCCGGGGACGGGTGTCCTTGGTGGCCCGCTTGCCGCGGTCGCGATCGTTGTTGCGTGCCATGACTTAGAACGGCTCCTCTTCGTACTGGTAATCGGGCGTCTGGTTGCCGCCCTGGTTGCCGCCCTGGTTGGCGGCCGCGGGCTGGCTCTGGGGGGCCCCGCCACCGGAGCCGTAGCTGGGGGCGGGCCTGTTGTCCCCGCCGGCAGGCGCCCCGTAGCCACCGCCGTCGGGCGAACGACGCTCGTTCTTGGTGATGGAGACGGTGGCCCAGCGAAGGCTGGGCGCAACCTCGTCCGCCGTGATCTCGATCTTGGAGCGCTTGTCGCCCTCGGAGTTTTCCCAACTGCGCTGGTCGAGGCGGCCGCTCACGACCACCCGCGACCCCCGGCCGAGGGACTGGGCGACGTTTTCCGCCATCTGGGCCCAGCAGACCACATCGAAATACGACGTCGCCTCATCCCACTCCTGGGTTTGGCGGTTCTGCCAGCGCCGGTTGACGGCCACCCCGAAGGTGACGGTCGCCTGGCCCGAGGG
The DNA here is from genome assembly GCA_051000755.1 of Acidimicrobiales bacterium. GTDB lineage: Bacteria > Actinomycetota > Acidimicrobiia > Acidimicrobiales > Palsa-688 > JALZAH01. Next base: position 31,514 of record JBPCNZ010000076.1, read on the forward strand.
GGTGAACCGCAACTCCGGGTCTCTGGTGAGGTTGCCGACGATCGTTACGTTGTTGCCGTTTGCCATTGTCTTATGCTCCGTCCGTGGTGGTGGTGGTGGAGGCCACAGGCGTCGGAGCGGAGGGCGCCGGCCGAGCAGCTCGGCCCGCAACCTTGTCCGGCAGCCGGATCACCTTGTGGCGAATGACCTCATCAGCGAGGCCGAGCATCCGGTCCACGTTGGCCAGGACCGCAGGCTCAGCGATTGTCTCGATCAGGACGTAATAGCCCTCACTCTTGTGGTGCACCTCGTAGGCAAAGCGCCGCTTACCCCAGCGGTCCACCTTGCCTACCGTGCCGCCGCCGTCGGTGACGAGCTTGGTGGCCCGATCGATCGTGGCTCGGATGACGTCCTCTTCGAGGCCGGCGTCGAGGATGACCATGACTTCGTACGGCCGCATGCGGCTTACCACCTCCCTGTGGTCCCGGCCGGAGGCTCGGGGCTCCGGACGGTCCGGAGCAGGGTTTGCCGAACGAAAAGCTCGAGGTCTTTCGTCCAACGCCGGACGGCATCGAGCCGTCCAGAGGCGGGCATGGTAGTCGACGTCGACGATCTCGCCCCGTCGCTGAAAAACGGGGGGGCCGGTTGGCGAAGAGGCAGCAACGCTCGGCAACCACCGAACCGGTCCTCGCCGAAGCGACCGCGAGCCGGGGAGCCGTGCTGTACCTCATGAGCTTCCATGGTTGGACGGGGCTGTGACGATGGGGCTGGAGGGTGACGACGGGGTGGGGGGTGACGATGGCTGCGGCCCGACTCAGGCCGAGCATGGGGCGCCGAGGTGGGCGCCGGTCCCCGATCCCACCCCCAGGACCCCGAGCTGCCCGAGAGGCACCTCGAGCGCCAAGCGGAACGGGGCCGCCGGGGCGTACTGGGGGCAGGAGAGGGTGGTGTCCGGGCACGGAGGCATGGAGGCGGACGATAGGAACGTCCCCGTCCGGGAAAAGAAAGCGATGCCGAGGGGGAGCAGGGTGGCGCGCATGTAGAACGAGTCATAGCTGTCGGCCGGGTAGACGAACGCCATGCCCTCGTAGCCGCCCAGGTTGCGCCGACCCATGAGGCCCCGGGACCGCTCCTGGGGCGTGTCAGCCACCAGGAAGCAATGGGTCGACGGGCGGCCGTGGCCGGCTGGCGGCGTGATGGTCACCGATGCGGCGGTTCCAGCGGGACGTGCGGTCGTGGTGGTGACGGCCTGGGTGGTGGGCGGCGAGGGGGACAACGAAGGACGGGATGGCCTGTTGGCTCCCTGGATCACGAACACGACCACGTCGATCACCAACAGCGTCAGGGCCAGTCGACGGACCCAGGCCAGCTGGGACGCGAGGCGGGCGGTGCTCATCGGGCCATGGTGGCAGTTCCTCGGAGTTGTCGGATCGGACCGCCCCCCACCTGGTCGGTCCACCTGGTCGGCCCACCCGCCAGTCCGGCCCGCGGCCGGGCGACCTAGGGTTTGGGGCGTGGATCAGGCCCGCGCCCGCCGGTTGCTGGGCGTGAGCGCGGCAGCGACCAGGACCGAGATCGAGGCGGCCTTCCGGGCCCGGGTCATGGCGACCCACCCGGACCGCGGCGGCCAGGCGGAGGAGTTCCGCTCGGTCGTGGAGGCCAGGCGGGCGTTGCTGCGCCCGGCCGCTCCTCGCCGCCCGCCGGCCGTGACGGTCGTGCCCGACGGGAGACTGGTCAGGCAGTTGCTGATCGCGGTGCTGCGCCGGATGCTCGACCGCCAGGATCCCAACCGCCGAGTGGTCTGAGCACGAGCGGGCCACGGACGCGCCGACGGCCGGCCCGAAGGCCGGCCGTCGAGGTCAGATCCGTGCTCGATCAGTCGCGGCGGAGGGTCTCGTGGACCTTGTCCTTGACGCCGTCGACGGCGTCCTTGACCTTGCCTGAGGCCCGGTCGGCCTTGCCCTCGTTCTTCAGATCGTCGTCATCGGTCAGGCTGCCGGCGGCTTCCTTGGCCCTGCCCTTGGCTTCGTCCATGTTCGCCATATCACTCACTCCTGTCGTCACGACGCCCGTGCTCGTGGCGCCCGGGTCAGGTGACCCGTGAACTCCTATCCTTCCGTTCTGGCGGGATCACCTAAACCCCTCAGAGGTGGTCATCGGTCACCTTTGGGGCGAAGCCCAGGGCGCACGCGACGGCCGGTCAGGTGAGGTCGCGGAGAGCCCGGGACACGTCGTCGGTGAGGTGGTAGCTCTCTGCGTCGCTGGGGAACTTCCTGGACCTCACGTCGGCGGCGAACTCGCTCACGGCGGTGACCGCGTCGGCTCCCAGATCGGCGTAGCGGCGGACGAACTTCGGTGCCATCCGATCGTCGAGACCGACCACGTCGTGGAAGACGAGCACCTGGCCATCACACCACGGCCCGGCACCGATCCCGATGGTGGGTACCGGCACCGCCTCGGTGATCAGGCGGGCGACCTGGTCGGGCACCCCTTCGAGCACGATGGCCGTGCAGCCGGCGTCGGTCAGGGCCTCGGCATCGTCGATCAGGGCCCGGGCCGCCTCGAGTTGACGGGCCTGCACCTTGAAGCCGCCCATGACGTGGACCGATTGGGGCGTGAGGCCCAGATGGCCGATGACCGGGATCTCGACGTCGGCGATGGCGGCCACGACGGCCGCCCGCTTGCGCCCGCCTTCCAGCTTGACGCCCTGGGCCCCGGCCCGGATCAGGGTGGCGGCGTTGGTGACGGCGGCGTCGATCCCGGTGTGGTAGCTCAGCCACGGCAGGTCGGCGATGATCATTGGCTCGGGCCTGGCCCGGGCCACGGCAGCGGTGTGATGGGCCATGTCGGCGACGGTCACCTGCAGGGTGTCGTCATAGCCGAGTACGACCATGGCCACGGAGTCCCCGACGAGGATCAGGTCGACGCCGGCGCGGTCGGCGATCCTGGCTGTGGGCGCGTCGTAGGCCGTGACCATGACGATGGGTTCTTCGCCCCCCTTGCGGGCCCGCAACTCAGGAGCGGTCATACCGAGTCGACGGCCAGGGAGCTCGAGGTCGGGCCGGGTCTGCCGAGACGAGGCATCGGTGGTCGTTGACGCGGGCATGGATGCACCTCCAGGTTCCCGTCCAGCGCCCTTCGGCTGCCGGCGGTGCGATCACCCTATCCTTCTGGCCGTGCAAGGCTCGATAGGAACCTGCGACAACTGCGGATCGGAAGAAGAGAACCGTCGGCCGGTGCGCCGGGTGTATGTGGTGCCCGAAGCCGTGACCCTCGACGAGGTCGAGCAGTGGTGCGCAGCGTGCCGGAGCCAGTACCCCCACGCCGAGCCCGACGAGGGCTCATCCCCCTGACCCACCCGACGTCGAGGAACCGGTCGTGGTGGTGGTCGTCCCCGACGACGAGGTCCCCGATCCGGAGCCGGAAGAGCCCGAGCCGGACGAACCGGCGCCCGAGCCGGACGAACCGGAGCCCGAGCCGGACGAACCGGAACCGGTCGTGGTCGGCGAACCGGGCAGGGTGGTGGTCGTCGGGTTCTGGATGAGCTGCAGGGTGGAGGGATCGGGCGGGCTCAGGATCCGGCCGGAGTAGTTGTAAACGGTGGGGAATGACCCCGCCAGCGCCGGCTCGGACCTCAGTGCCTGGGACATGTAGTCGTGCCACAGCTGGGCGGGGATCCCTCCGCCCTGCACGCTCTTGAGGCCGCGGAAGTTCTGGATCGCGATGTTGCCCTGGGCGTAGCCCATCCACACCGCGGTGGTCAGGTGGGGGGTGTAGCCGATGAACCAGGCGTTCGCCGAATTGTCCGTCGTTCCGGTCTTGCCCGCCACCGGGGACCCCACGTCGCCGGCCGCTCCCCCGGTCCCGTTGTAGCCGACGATCACCTGCTGGAGGACCTTGGTCAGCTGGGCGTCGACCTGGGGAGCGAGGACCTGGCGGCCGCTGACCCGCTTGGGGAGGGGGAGCGACTTGCCGTCAGGGGTGGTCACCTTGGTGAACAGGATCGGTGCGTTGTAGATGCCGCCGTTGGCGAAGGTGGCGTAGGCGGCGGCCATCTCCAGGGGGGACACATCGGCCGTGCCGAGCACCTGGGACGGGAAGGCCCCCTTCAGCTCGCTGGGGCTGATGCCGCAGGCCTCGGCCATGGCATCGAGGTTCTGGGGACCGATGCGCTCCACGATCTGGGCGAAGACGGTGTTGACGGACTGGGCGGTGGCGTCCACCAGGCTCAGGTCGGTGGAGCTGGCTTCGCCCTCGAAGTTGGTGACGGCCCACGGGGTTCCGTCGCGGTTGCCGTGGGGGACGATGACCTCGCCTGGGGCGGGGAAGGTCGACGAGGGGGTGTAGCCCTCCTTGAGGACCTCGGCCAACATGAACGCCTTGAACGTGGAGCCCGGTTGGCGGCCGCTGCCCCCTCCCGCGGTGCCCATGGCCAGGTTGACCTGGGAGGTGCCGTAGTCCTGGCCGCCGACCATGGCCCGCACCCGTCCGTTGTCATCGACGCTGACCAGGGCCCCGGACGGATCAGGGTTGTTAGCCGGGTCGAGCTGGGGCTGGTGGGGCCCGTACACCGAGTTGTATCCCTCGGCCTGGAGGGTCGGATCCAGCGTGGTCGTCACCCGCAGGCCGCCACCGTCGACGAGCGGAGCGCCGTAGGCGGCGACGAGCTGGTCATGCACGGCGGCCAGGAAGTACTCGTCTCCGGGCAGGTCACTCTTGGGCGGTGCCGACGCCGCACTGCTCGGGCCGATCACGTAGCTGGACATCGGGGTGTGCTCGACCGCAGCCGCCTGGGCCGGGGTGATCTTCTTGTCCCGGATCATGTCGTTGAGGGTGTCGGTCTGGTGGCTGCGGGCCAGGGCCGGGTTCTTGGCCGGGTCGGCGTTCTCCGGTTCGCGGATGAGCCCCGCCAGCAACGATGCCTGGGCCAGGTTCAGCTGGCTGACGTCCTTGCCGAAGTAGGCCCGCGCTGCCGCCTCCACCCCGTAGGCCTGCCGGCCCAGGTAGATGGTGTTGAGGTAACCGACGAGGATCTGGTCCTTGGACTCCTTGTGACCCAGCTTGACCGCCAGCTGCGCCTCTTCCGCCTTACGGGTCAGGGTCCGCTGCGAGCTGAGATAGGCCTGCTTGACGTACTGCTGGGTGATGGTCGACGCGCCCTGGAGGTTCCCGGTGCCCCGCACGTCGGCCACCAGAGCCCGCAGGATGCTGAGGGGGTCGATGGCTCCCTCGGTGAAGAAGTGCCGGTCCTCGGTGGAGACCACGGCGTTGATCAGGACCGGGGGGACCTTGGCGAGGGGCACGTTGATCCGGTTCTGCACCTGATACGTGGTCAGGGGGTGGCCGGCGTTGTCGTAGACGAAGGTGGTCTGGCTCAGGGTGGTGCCCTTGGGTAGAGGCGAGCGGGCCACGTTGTAGAGGCCGACGGCCAGCAGAGCGAGGATGGCCATCACCCCCAGGAACAGCTTTCGCCGGGCCCGCCACAACCAGCGGCGGCCATCGTCGGGGCGGGGTCGCGGCGCGGGGCGGTTGCGCCGGGCTGCGGACCAGGCCCGCCGGCGACGGACAGCGGCCTGCTGGGCAGGGGTCAGGTCAGACCATCGGAGGTCTCTTCGTGCGTGTCGGTTGACCATGGGTGGGGATCAGGGGAATCGTACTGACGTATCGGTCGCTGAGACCAGGCACCCCACCCGGTGCGAGTCGCCTCAGGAGTGGCCGGTTCCCGCTCGTTTGGCTGTGCCGCCGATGGTGAACGCCTGAGCCAGGTGGTTCCACGAGCAGTTCGGGCAGACCTCGACGACGTAGCAGGCCAGGTCCTTGGCTCCCCGGGTCAGCCGGGACATCTCCCGCTTGGAGGTCACGCAGGTGCCGCTTGGGGGGAGGCGGGGCCCGAACACGTAGGAGACCAGGCGGACCTTGACCTCCGCACAGATCGGGCACTCCTCCCGGGACTCCTCGCCCACGTTGACGGCTGCCCGCAGCAGATCGGGATGGGCGTCGCACACGTCGAGGCGGGACAGGCGCCCCTTGTGGAACTCGCTGACCACCGCGTTGCGAGCCAGGCGGTAATCGACCTGACCCGCCAGTCGACCGTCGTCAACCGCACCCCGGAGGGTCTCGGGCCGGAAGCTCATCACGGGACGAAGCGTATCGGAGCGCTCACCGAACGCGCCCTGCCTCCCCCGACCAGATTTCGTTCCGGTCGATATATCGACTCGATACATCGATCGTGACTATACTTGCCGGATGCTCGAACTTGCCATCCTCGGGTTGCTCACCGAAGAGTCGCTCCACGGCTACGAGTTGAAGAAGCAGTTGGCTGACACGCTGGGCTTCGCCAGCGGCCTGTCCTTCGGGTCGCTCTACCCGGCCCTGGGCCGGCTGGAGGCGGCCGGAGCGGTGCGCGTGGTGGACCCCACGCCGCCCGCGGCCCCGCCCCAGCCTCCGCGCAGCCGGCGGGGCAAGAAGGTCTACGGGATCACCTCCCAAGGTCTGGCTCTGTTCGAGGAGCTGTTGGCGGCCGAGAGCAACAGCAACGATGACGACCGCGTCTTCGCCCTGCGCCTGGCCTTCGCCCGGCACCTGCCCCCCGACGCCCGCCTCGGCATGCTCGAACGCCGGCGGGCCCGCCTCCTCGAACGCCTGGCTCGCCTCGGTGTGCGCGTCCGGGCCGGGCGGGACCGTCTCGACGGCTACGGCCGGACCCTCGCCGAGCATGACCGCGACATCGCTGAGCGCGACCTGTCCTGGATCGACCAGCTCATCGCCCGGGAGCGGGCGGGCTCCACCGTCGGCCCCTCCACGGGGCCGATCCCCACCACGGCGGCCGCTTCCGCCGCCGTACCCAGCATCTCGGCCATGCGCCGACCGAAGGACCCGGCGGGCGACCGTCCCGCTTTCCAACCCGAGGGGCACCGCCCCCCGACCCTGCAGGAGGACCCCACACCGTGACCGCCACCAAGATCCGCGTCGCCATCGCCGGCGTCGGCAACTGCTCCAGTTCGCTGGTCCAGGGCGTCGAGTACTACCGCAACGCCGACCCGTCCGAGCCCGTCCCCGGGCTGATGCACGTCAATCTGGGCGGCTACCACGTGGGCGACGTGGAGTTCGTGGCCGCCTTCGATGTGGACGCGGCCAAGGTCGGGACCGATCTGGGCAAGGCCATCTTCTCCGGCCAGAACAACACGATCCGCTTCGCCAACGTCCCCGAGCTGGGGGTGACCGTCCAGCGGGCCCCCACTCTCGACGGCCTCGGCCAGTACTACCGCGAGACCATCGAGGAGTCCCCCGCCGAGCCCGTCGACGTGGCTGCGGCCCTGCGGGAGGCCCGAACCGACGTGCTCGTGTCCTACCTCCCCGTCGGCTCCGAGGACGCCCAGCGCCACTACGCCCAGGCCGCCATCGACGCCAAGGTCGGGTTCGTGAACGCCATCCCCGTGTTCATCGCCTCCAACCCCGAATGGGCCCAGAAGTTCACCGACGCCGGCGTGCCGATCGTCGGTGACGACATCAAGAGCCAGGTCGGCGCCACCATCGTCCACCGGATCCTGGCCCGCCTCTTCGAGGACCGGGGCATGGTGCTGGACCGGACCTACCAGCTCAACGTGGGCGGCAACATGGACTTCAAGAACATGCTCGAGCGGACCCGCCTGGAGTCGAAGAAGATCTCCAAGACCCAGTCGGTGACCAGCCAGCTCGACAACGGCATCGACGCCCACGATGTCCACATCGGTCCCTCCGATCACGTCCCCTGGCTCGATGACCGCAAGTGGGCCTACATTCGCCTGGAGGGCCGCAACTTCGGTGACGTCCCCCTCAACCTCGAGCTCAAGCTGGAGGTGTGGGACTCCCCCAACTCGGCCGGTGTCATCATCGACGCCCTCCGTTGCGCCAAGCTGGCCATGGACCGCGGCATCGGCGGCCCGCTGCTCGGCCCGTCGGCGTACTTCATGAAGTCGCCGCCGGTGCAGTACCGCGACGATCTGGCTGCCAAGATGGTCGAGGAGTTTGCCGCCGGCACCACCGATACCGAGGCCTGAGAGCGCCGCCGGGCCTGACCGGCCGGGTTAGTTGCCCTCCTTGCGGGCCCGGATGACCAGGGTGCGGGGCACCATGGTCTGGGCCTGGCGCCACGCGGGGCTGCGGTGGGCGCCGGGCAACGGCTCGGGTTCGAGCACGGTGTCGACCTTGTAGCTGGCTCGGACCAGCGCCATGTACAGCTCGCCGAAGGTGTGGTGGTAGTCGGTGAAGGCCACCCCGTTCCGCTCGTAGACGATGGGCCGGCGGTCGAAGTACGAACGGCGCACGACCGGCGCCGTGCTGGCCGTCCCATCCGGGTAGCCCGGCCCACCCCCCGCCGGCGGCCCGGGCACGTCGTCGATCATCGTCCACGCCGGATGGGGGACGCTGAAGACCAGGGGGCCGCCGACCTTGAGCACCCGGTGCACCTGGCGGAACACCCGGGACAGGTCGTTGACGTCGTCGAAGGCATAGGCGGAGAAGGCCACGTCGATCGAGTCCGCCCGCAGGAAGGCCAGATCGGCCACGTCGCCTTGGCGCAACTCGACACGGACCTCGGCCGCCGCCGCCAACTTCCGGGCGAACGAGAGCTGGACGTTCGACTGGTCCAGGCCGATAGCGGTGGCGCCGGCCCGGGCGAACGCCACGGTGCACTGGCCTCCCCCGCAGCCGAGGTCGAGGACCCGCTTGCCCTTGAGGTCCCCGAGGAGGCGCAGCTGGCTCTCATCGGGTATGTCCGGACCGTACGCAGCGACGTCGGTCGGCAACGTCACCGCCTGTTGGTAGGTGGCGGCATAGTGATCCCAGGCCGCGGCGTTGTCGGAAGGCACGTCGCTATCCTGCCCCAGCGCAGCCGAGGGAGCGGGGATCGGCCTCAGGCGCCGGCTTGTCGTTCCGCCCACCAGACGTCGAGGCGCCGGCCGGCCCCGTCGGCGCCGAGGGGGCCCTCGTCGAGGCGCAGCTCGAGGAGGAAGTCGAGGGCGGCGCCGACATCCCGACCGGGTTTGATGCCGAGGCGGGCCATGACCGCGTTGCCGTCGAGCTCGGGGCGGATGGCCTTGAGCTCCTCCATCGCCTCCAGGGCCGCGATGCGCTCCTCCAGCTCGTCCATGCGGCGATCGAGGGCCCGGGCCTTGGCCGCATTGCGGGTGGTGCAGTCGCAGCGGGTGAGCTCGTTGAGCCGGTCCAGCTGGTCGCCGGCGTCCCGGACGTAACGGCGCACAGCCGAGTCGGTCCAACCCATGCGGTAGGTGTGGAACCGCAGGTGGAGCTCCACCAGCCGGGTGACCTGCTCGGTGTCGTCGTGGGAGTAGTGCAGGGCCCGCATGCGGTCGCGGGTCATGCGGGCCCCGACCACCTCGTGGTGGTGGAACGACACGGACCCCTTCGGGCCGAACGAGCGGGTCTTGGGTTTGCCTACGTCGTGGAACAGGGCGGCCAGACGCAGCAGGCGCTCCGGTTGCCCGCCGGGCCCGTGGGTCTTCTCGACGACGGCGATGGTGTGGGCCAGCACGTCCTTGTGCCGGTGGATGGGGTCGACCTCGAGGGCCAGGGCGGGCAGCTCGGGCAGGAACTCCTCGGCCAGCCCCGTCCGGACCAGGAACCACAACCCCTCGCCGGGGGCGTCGACGACGAGCAGCTTGTCGAGCTCGGTGCGGATCCGCTCCACGGAGACGATCTCCAGGCGATCGGCCAGGGCGTGCACCGCCGCCACCAGGGCCTCGTCGGGGGTCAGGCCGTATCCGGCGATGAACCGGGCGGCCCGCATCATCCGCAGGGGGTCGTCGCTGAAGGACACCTCGGCCGGAAGGGGGGTGCGCAGCCGGCCGGCGGCCAGGTCGCCCACCCCGTCGAAGGGGTCGATGAGGGTCGCCTCCGGCAACGACAGGGCCATGGCGTTGACGGTGAAGTCCCGCCGGGACAGGTCGGCTTCGACGGCGTCGGCGAACACCACGTCGGGTTTGCGGGAATCGGGGTGGTAGGCCTCGGCCCGGTGGGTGGTGATCTCCACCGTGCGCCCGTCCACCACCGCCCCGATGGTGCCGAAACGCTTGCCCTGCGTCCAGATCGCCTCGGCCCAACCGGAGAGGATGGCCTCGGTGGTGTCGGGAAGGGCGTCGGTGGTGAAGTCGAGATCCGTGTCGGGGCGGAGCCGACCGAGGACGGCGTCGCGCAGCACTCCGCCGACGAGGTAGAGGCGGGCGCCGGCGGCCGAGAACCGCTCGGCGAGGGGCGCCGTCTCAGCCAGGAGGGGGGCGAGGCGGTCCGGGATCACGGCGGATCAGACTACTGGCCCACGGTCGGGGCCCTCACCGGTCAGGGCCGGTCCGGCCGTCACCCGCCCCGGGTCCGTCACCGCTGACGTGGAGGGCCCGGGCGGCCTCGACGGCGCTGCGTCCGGGCCCGCCGTTGGTCACCCGCTCGGGATACCGGGGCTCGCCGGCCAACGAGGTCAGGCACGCCGTCGTGCAGTCGGCCAGGGCCCCGAGGTCGTAACCCCCCTCCAGGACCACCATGCGCCGGCCGGCCGGGACGAGACCGGCGATGCGGGTCACCAGGTCGGCGTAGTCGCCGCTCGACAGGCCCATATCGGTCAGGGGATCGGCCCGGTGACCATCGAAGCCGGCGGAGATGATGACCCAGGTCGGGTTGACCCGCTCGGCCACGGGGACGATGACCTCGTCGAAGGCCTCCAGATAGACGTCACCGGTGGTGCCGGCGGGCAGGGGCAGGTTGACCGTGGCCCCCGCCCCGGCTCCGGTGCCGGTCTCGGCGAGGCCACCGGTGCCTGGATAGAACGGCCACTGGTGCAGTGAGAGATAGGTGACCCGGTCGTCGGCGTAGAAGGCGTCCTGGGTGCCGTTGCCGTGATGGGCGTCGATGTCGACGATGAGCACCCGTTCGCCGGCGTCGGCCAGAGCGGCGGCGGCCACGGCCACGTTGTTGATCACGCAGAAGCCCATGGCCCGGGTCGGGGTGGCGTGGTGGCCGGGTGGACGCACGGCGATGAAGGCGGTGTCGCCCTCCCCCCGGCGGAGGCGGCCCATGGCGTCGAGCCCGGCGCCGGCGCCGAGGAGGGCCGCCCGCCACGACTCCTGGACCACCACCGTGTCGGCATCGATCTCCCCTCCCCCGGCGGCACAGAAGGCCTCGATGGCGTCGAGGTAGGCGGGACGGTGGACCCGCTCGAGGTCGACCCGACAGGCCGGTCCCGGCACCACCCTGACCAGGGCGTCGTCCAGGTGGGCCCGCTCGAGGCCGGCGGTCACCGCCACCAGGCGGTCGGGGCTCTCGGGATGCCAGCGACCGGTCCGGTGCTCGGCTGACGCTTCGTGCATCTCGACGATGACGGTGCCGGTGGTCACACCTGCAGGTTACGGCCCGTGAGGGATCAACCGCTCAGGGCCGCCGCGACCGGGTACTACCGTTGGTGGAGCCGTGACCGGGCTCGAGGGCAGTGTCCCCATCTCCAACGTGACACGACCCGGGGTGCGCCCGTGAGCGTTCCACCCGTCGACGTGCTGCGCTGGGGCCGGGAGCGGGCCAAGACCGGTTCGTGGAGGGGGGAGGCGGCGGTGGCGTTCCTCAATCCTCTGCCCGACGCTCCGGCCCCGTCGGCGGAGTTCCTGCGCCGGTGCCTGGCCACGTTGGCCGAACGCGGCTTCACTCGGGTGGTGACCGGCGCCCTCTCCCCCCTCGAGCAGGTCGGGTTCCTGGCTGCCGGCTTCGACGTGGCCGAGCGCCTCCATGTGCTCGGACTGGACCTCACGGCGGAGCTGTCGCCGGCGCCGGCCGGTCCGGGTCCGGTGCGCGTCCCCCGGAGGCGCCGGTTGGAGGTGCTGCGAGTCGACGCGGCGGCATTCTCCAACTTCTGGGTCTTCGACGAGCGGGGGTTGTCCGACGCCCTGGCTGCCACCCCGCGGACTCGTTTTCGCATGATCCGCCAGGACGGGGCGGTGGTCGGCTACGCCATCTCCGGGCGGGCCGGGTCCCGTGGCTTCGTGCAACGCCTGGCCGTGGACCCGTCCCGGCAGGGACACGGCTACGGCCGGTTGCTGCTCCTTGACGGTCTCCGCTGGATGCGCCGCCACGGGGCTCGCAGCGCCGTGGTCAACACCCAGCTCGACAACGCCATTGCCTTCGGCCTCTACACCGACATCGGGTTCAGGGAACAGGCGACCGGCCTCTCGGTCCTGTCGGCGGGCCTGGAATGACCGCCCGGCGGCGCCCGGCCCTGCTCCGGTGGCTGGCGGCGGCCGGGTCGTTGACCGTGGCCCTCCTTGGTCTGGCCATCCCCGCGGCGGCCACCTCGGCGCCGACGGTGCCCGCCCCGGCCCCGCCGACCACGATGCCGACGGCCTCCTCCACGGCGGCGGGCCCCCCTACGCCCCCACCGATCCCCGGCGTCGCCCCCGGGGTGGCCACCGGCGCCGGCAACCTTGCCCTGCTCAGCCAGTCTCCGTTTGTCGAGAGTGGGCAGGGCTTCCACCTGGGCCTGGGCGTGACGGCTCCCACGCCCGACACCCGCATGGAGGTCCTGGTCTATCCCCGGCTGACGACCCGAACCGACTTCGACGCCACCCTGAAGGGGACGCTGCGCAACCCGAGTGAGTACGTGCTCGGCCCCCACCCGGTCAGCTCGTTCGCCGCCGATCCCGCAGGCGGGGTCGACATCACCATCCCCGTGAACCCGACCTCCGACACCGGGACGGTCCCCGCGCTCACCACCCACTCCGACAGCGGTGTCTACCCGGTCCAGGTCCGTCTTCTCGACCATGCCGGCACGACCGTCGGGGCCCCGCTCACCACGTTCCTCGTCTACGCGTCGCCGGCGGCAGGCTCGGCCCTGCGTTCGCCCCCGACCGGCTCGGGCGGCCTCCCCCCCCTCGACGTGGCCCTGACGGTGCCGGTCCACCAACCACCGAGCGTGGCCCGCAACGGCACGCCGGCCCGGCTCGGTCAGCCGGCCTCCTCCGCCCTCTCGGCGCTGGCCGGTGTCCTCACCGCCCACGACCGGGTGCCGCTGACCTTGGACGCCACCCCCCAGACCCTCGACGCCCTCGTCGCCGGCACCAGCGCCGATAGGTCGACCCTCGCCGCTCTTTCGACCCTGGCCACCGGCGGCGCCGACCAGGTGGCGGGAGCGACGTACACGTCGGTCTCCCTGCCTGGTCTTATCGGTGCCGGTCTCGGCTCGGAGGTGATCGACCAGATCCACGCCGGCGAGGCCGCCTTGAGTGCCGACCTGCGCCGGGGCCCGGCGCCCGGGGTGTGGACGGTGAACGGCCCGCTCGACCAGACCACGCTGCAGAGTCTGACGCAGGCCGGGACCAGCCAGCTGGTCGTCCCCGCCCCCGACCTGTCGGCACTGCCGGAGAGCTACGCCCAGACGACGCTGGCCGCCCCCACCGGGCTGGCCACCAAGACGGGGCCGTCGCTCGAGGTGGTCGCCGCCGACCCTGGCCTCTCGAGCCATTTCACCAACGGTGGCGACACGGTGCTGGCCGCCAACCAGCTCCTCGCCGAGCTGGCCATGATCCAGCTGGAGACCCCCGGTGAGACCCGAGGGGTGGCGGTCCTGCCCCCGGCCGGATGGCAGGAGAGCGCACCGTTCCTCGACGTGGTCCTGGGCGGCCTGACCGCCAATCCCCTCCTGGACCCGGTGACGACCAGCACCCTGTTCTCTGCGGTCCCGCCCGCCGAACACGCATCGACACCGCTGGTGCGCACCCTGACGGCGACCCGGCCCAACGTCCCCCCCTTCGCCGATGCCAGCCTCATCCGGTCGGCGCGAGCCGCGGTCGGGGCCGTGGGATCGATCTTCCCCGGTGACCGCAACCGGGCGGCGACACTCGGTCGCCAGGTCCTGACCAGCGAAGCCGACGACCTGTCCGCGGGCCAGCGCCCCCTGATGGCGGGCGCGGCTACGGCGGCGTTGGCCGATCTCCGCCACAACATCACCCTTCCCGGGACGCCGTCGATCACCCTCACCGCCCGCGATGGTGGGGTGCCCATCACCGTGGTCTCCAACGGGGCGACCGGTGCCCAGGTCCGGCTACGCCTGAGCAGCGACAAGCTGAGCTTCCGTCCGTTCAACCCTCTCGGCGGCCACTGCGGCGCGCCGGCCACGGGCGTCGAGGTCTGCGATCTGACCCTGGCCAGTGAGGCGACCACCCTCAAGGTGCCGGTGGTGGCCCGCACCAGCGGCGTGTTCTCCCTCGCCGTGACCCTGTCGTCCCCTGACGGCGCGGTGAGGCTCAGTGACTCCCATGCCACCGTGCGTTCCACGGCGTTCTCCGGAGTCGGGGTCATCCTCATCGTCGTGGCCGCCCTGGCCCTGGCCTACTGGTGGGTGCGCAACATCCGCCACGGCCGCCGGGCCCGGGATCTGACCCCGGTGGACGTCGACGGCCACCGGTTCATGGAGGAGGGGGTGCCCGAGCCGGGCGCAGCCGCGGTCACGCCGGCCGAACCCTTCCCGCCGGCCGAACCGGTCCCGCCGGCCGAACCGGTGGCCGCGCCGCCGGAGCCTGCCGCCACGCCGGCCGAACCCGCCGCGGCCACCGTGCTGGCCGAAGGGGCCGACGGCGCCCTGTCCTGGCTCGACGAGGACCCGGTGATCGCCGAGTTCTTCTCGTCTCCGGCCCCCGTCTACCCGCCCCCCGCGCCGGGTCCGCCCCGTAGGCGGTAGCGTCGCCCGGGGGCGGCGCGTCACCATCCGGGAGGCATTGTGGTCCGATCTCAGCGCCTGACCGTCGTTGTGCACCCGCCCGTCTCTGCGTTCATCATCCATGCCGCCAACAAGGGGGAACATGTCCGGGATCCGCTTGGTCACCGACAGTGCCTGTGACCTGACCGACGAACTGCTCGCTGAGCTCGGGGTCGGGATGGTGCCGCTGTCCATCCGATTCGGATCCGAGGAGCTGGTCGACCGGGTGGAGCTGTCCACCAAGGAGTTCTGGTCCCGTGTCGCCGAGGCCTCGGCGTTGCCCGAGACGGCGGCCCCGTCACCCGGGGCGTTCGTCCGGGCTTTCGAACGCATGGCCGACGAGGGCGCCGAGGGCGTGGTGTGTATCACCCTGTCGTCGAAGCTGTCCGCCACCATCGAAGCGGCCCGCCAGGCGGCCCGAGAACTGGACGGGCGACTGCCGGTCCAGGTCGTCGACTCCGAGAGCGTGACCATGGGTGAGGGCCTGGTGGTCGTCGAAGCCGCCCAGCGGGCTGCGGCCGGTGCCGGGCTCGACGAGGTGGTGGCCGCGGCGGTCGACGCCGTTGGTCGCATGAAGGTCTACGGGGCCATCGACACGTTGGAGAATCTCCGCAAGGGCGGCCGGATCGGCGGGGCCCAGGCCCTGCTGGGGTCGCTGCTGGCCATCAAGCCGGTCATCGAGGTGCGCGACGGTGTCGTCGAGCAGGAATCCAAGCAGCGAACCCGGGCCCGCTCCCTCGAGTATCTGGCCGGCAAGGTCAAGGCCGCCGGCCCCATCGCCCGCCTGGCCGTGTCCGGCGCAGACGCCCCGGATCTGGACAAGTTCCTGGACCTCCTCGACGGGGTCCACCCGACGGAACGCCTCCTGCTTGGCGACATCGGCCCGGTGATCGGCACCCACGCCGGTCCCCGGGCCATCGGCGTGGCCTGGTTGCCGGTAGCCGGCTGAGCGTTTTGCCCGCCGCCTGGGGCGCGATCAGGCGAGCCTGCACCGGTCCGGGGGGCCCCGCACGGTACTCTCGGGTCCCGTGTCCGCCCCCGACGCCTATGCCGCAACGGACGGCGAGCGCCAGTTCGGTGGGCGCTACCGCCTGGTCCGCTACATCGCCAAGGGCGGCATGGCCGAGGTGTGGGAGGGCTACGACGCCGTCCTCAGCCGGCCGGTGGCGGTCAAGATCCTCTTCGACCACCTGGCCAGCGACAAGATGGTCCTGGAGCGGTTCCGGCGCGAGGCCATCACCGCGGCCCGGCTGGGCCATCCGGGGGTCATCGCCACCTACGACACCGGGGTCGATCACGGCACCGCCTGGATCGTCATGGAGCTGGTCCGGGGACGCACCCTCCGCCAGCTGATGACCGAGCGGGGCCCGTTGGATCCGGTTCTGGCCGTGAGGATCGCCGGGCAGATCACCGATGCGCTGGCCCACGCCCACAAGGCCGGGCTGGTGCACCGTGATGTCAAGCCGGGCAATGTCCTCCTCTGCGACGACGAGGGCCTGGTGCCCAGGGCGAAGGTCACCGATTTCGGGATCGCCAAGGCGACCGAGAGCCTCGGGCTGGACCTGACCAAGACGGGGATCGTGCTGGGCACCCCCAAGTATCTGAGCCCCGAGCAGGTGGAGGGGATGGAGCCCGACGCCCGGGCCGACCTCTACTCGCTCGGTGTGGTGCTGTTCGAGATGCTGACCGGTGAGCCCCCCTTCTCCGGTCCCACCGACATGGCCACGGCGCTGTCGCACCTGCGCGACCCTCCCCCCCACGTCTCGAATCTCCGCCCGGAGGTCCCAGCCGAGCTCGACGAGATCGTCGATGGCCTGCTGGTCAAGGACCGTGACCAGCGGACCTCATCGGCCGTCGCCCTCCGCCAGCAGCTGGCCGCTGCCGCCCGCCACCTGGGCGCCGCCAACGGTCGCTCGTCGAACGGAGCCACGGCGCAGACGCCGGTCATCGCCGGCGGGGTGGGCCACGGAACCGACTGGGGGCCGCCCGCGACCGCCCTCCGCAACTCCACCCCGGGCCGTTCCGATCCCACCCACGACCGCCGTGACACGTTCGGCGCCCCCCGCACCCAGGTCTCTCCGACCGGCGCGGCCGGGACCCGAGGCGATCAGGCCACCCGGGTCGAGCCGGGCCCTTCGCGTGGGGTGGGCGCTTCGCGTGAGGTGGGCCAGGGGCGGGGGCCGACCCCTACCCGTCCCCCGATCGAGGCCCGCCGACCCGTTCCTCCCCGCCGCGGCCGCCGGGGCCCGGGTCTGCTGGTCGCGGCGCTGGTCGTGATCGGCGCCATCGTCATCGGAGTGCTGATCGCCCATGCCCGGGGCGGGGGCACCCCGTCGCCGTCGGGGGCACCGTCGGCGGCCGGCCCATCAATTGCCGTGACCAACGCCACGGAGTTCCTCGTCAGCGGTAAACCCGATGATCTCAAGCAGCTCGGCAACCTCTACGACGGCAACCCCGCCACCCCGTGGTCCACCGCCATGTACTCCAACTCCACCTTTGGCAACCTGTACCCGGGCCTCGGCGTCGTTCTGCAGCTGAAGGGCGGGTCGCAGCGCCTGGCGCAGATGACGGTGACATCCCCGTCGCAGGGATGGAATGCCCAGGCCTATGTCGCCTCCCAGCTGCCACCGGCAGGCTCGGCGCTCACCGCCTGGGGCCCGGCCGCGGGTTCGGTGGCCAACGCCCCGGGCACCGCCACCCTCTCCCTCAAGGGCCGCACCGGTAGCTACGTGATGCTGTGGCTGACCAACCTCGGTCCTGTGCAGGCGTCGCTCGGCAACCAGGCCCAGGTCAAGATCGACGAGATCACCGTCAGCTGAGGGTCGAGGCCGCGGGATCGGCCTCCATCGGGGCCGGGGGCCCGGGGGTCAGGTCGGCGGGAGGGTCGGGGTCGCCGGAGGGCCGGGTCCGCCGGGGGCTCGCTCTAGATGCGGGCCGCCCCCGATGGGCGGCGACTTCGGCGGGCCACGATGGCCCCCCAGGCGAGGGGCCAGGCCACGGCGAGGGCGATGGCGATCCAACCGCTCGTCGGCACCGGGTCCAGGCCCCGGCCGGTCGAGATCCACAGGGCCCAACCGATGCTCGCCCCGGCGAGGACCCCGCTGGCCACCCACAGTCGGTCCGGGCGACGGCGCCCGGTCCACACCACCACCGTGGCGATGATGGCCGGGACGGCCACGGCCACCAGGTACGGGGTGAGCCCGGCGAAGGGATATTCCCCCACGATCAAGGCCAGAACGGCGGCCGCCACCGCCCCGAGAACGAGAGCCAGAACCGACCGCATCAGCGCTCCATGGTAGTGGTATCACGCCCATCGGGACCGCCAGGAGCGGTCGTGCCGTTGACGCGCCTCGTGAGTAGGGTATCCGGCCATGGCAATTGACCAGCCCGGAGGCGACCCAGGGTCGGACTGGACCGTGGAGGTCGTCCACCGCATCGATACGGTGGTCGGCACGATCCGACAGAAGACCACGGTGCCGATCACCAAGTTGGCCCGGGCCGTGGTGTTCGGTCTGGTGGCCGCGGTGGCCGGGATCCTGGCCGTGGCCCTCATCTGCATCATCGTGGTGCGGATCTGCGTGGCTTACCTGCCGTTTGATCCTGTGGCCCGAAGGGTGTGGGTCACCTACGCCGGTCTCGGTGCAATATTCCTGCTCGCCGGAGCGTTTGCATGGCGGAAGCGCAGGCCCGCAAAACCGTAGGGGTCTGCTTGATCGGGGAGTTGCCAGCGTGAGTGACCAGTTGTCGGGCGACGTGCACGATGTCGTCATCATCGGCTCCGGACCGGCGGGCTTGACGGCGGCCATCTATACGGCAAGAGCCAGCCTGGCTCCGCTGGTCCTCGAGGGAGAGCCGTCGTCGACCACCGACCAGCCCGGAGGCCAGCTGATGCTGACCACCGATGTCGAGAACTACCCGGGCTTCATCGACGGGATCATGGGGCCCGAGCTGATGGGCAACATGCGGGCCCAGGCGGAGCGCTTCGGCGCCCAATTCGTGACCACCAAGGCCACCCGGGTGGACTTCTCCTCCCAGCCCCTTCGGGTCTGGGCCAACGACCCTTCCGATGGCGGTGAGAGGGAGCTCCGGACCCGGACCGTCATCATCTCCACGGGGGCCCGGTCGCTGATGCTCGGTCTCGAGTCGGAGCGCAAGCTGCTCGGCCACGGCGTCTCCACCTGCGCCACCTGCGATGGCTTCTTCTTCCGCGGCCACAGGATTGCCGTGATCGGTGGCGGTGACTCCGCCCTCGAAGAGGCCAACTTTCTCACCAAGTTCGGCGACAGCGTGACCGTCGTCCACCGGCGCAAGGAGCTCCGAGCCTCGAAGATCATGCAGGAACGAGCCTTCAAGAACCCCAAGGTCGACTTCGTGTGGGACAGCGAGGTCACCGATGTCCTCGGCGACACCAAGGTCGAGGGTGTCGCGCTCCGCGACATGAAGACCGGTGAGGAGTCGGTCCTCGATGTCACTGGGCTGTTCGTGGCCATCGGCCATGAACCCAACACGACGGTCTTCAAGGGTCACGTGGACATGGAGGAGACCGGTTATCTCAAGACGGTCCCCGGGACGTCGTTGACCGACGTGGACGGGGTGTTCGCCTGCGGCGACGTGCAGGATCATGTGTACCGCCAGGCCGTCACCGCGGCCGGGTCGGGATGCATGGCCGCCCTCGACGCCGAGCGGTGGTTGGAGTCACATGGGATCGAAGAGGGTCCTCTGGTGGAGAACTGGGAAAACTGACCCGCCGGCCGCGTCATCGGGCCGTGCTACGGGACCGGCGGGGAAGCCGGAATGCGGTGACCACCCTTGGTTGTTGTTGCAAGAGGCACCGGGAGCAACCTGGCGCAACCTGAGAAGGCGAGGACCGTGGCAAACGAGCTGACGCTGACAGATGCAACCTTCGATGAGGAGATCAAATCCTCAGCGGAACCTGTCCTGGTGGATTTCTGGGCTGAGTGGTGTGGTCCCTGCAAGATGGTGGCCCCGGTCCTCGATGAGATCGCCAGCGACAACGAAGGCAAGCTTCGGGTAGGGAAGATCAACATCGATGAGAACCTCGAGCTCGCTCGCCGCTTCGATGTCATGAGCATCCCCACCCTCATCCTGTTCAAGGACGGTGAGCCCCAGCTTCGTATCATCGGGGCCAAGGGCAAGGGCCAGCTGCTCCAGGAGCTCCACCCCTACCTGTAGGAGTCTGGAGTACCGCTGGAGGTCGCCCACCGACGGACGTCGGCATGTGCCGGGTCGTTGCCCGGAAACCGACGTCCGAGGGCATTCCGAACGGGGGATCCCTTGAGGACCGGTTCACCGTGGGTGACGGAGCTGTGAACCTTGAGGCCCGACCTCCAGTTTGGTTATCTCATCGCTCTTCGACGGTTGTGAGAGCTTCCAGGATCGGTAATCCACACCTTTAGGCACAGGCTGTGGACGAGGGGAAGGGGAACAGAGCCTCTAGGACCGATAGGGCTGACCTCCACCCAGGATCAAGAGAAACGACCCTGAGATTACGCACCGAAGGGTTTTCTGGTCTGGTCCAGCTTGGGTTCGGTCATGGCCCGGTAGATCCGTTCGAGATCCTCCAAGGTAGCAAAGTCGATCGTGACACGACCTTTCCTCGATCCGAGATCGACCTTGACCCGCGTATCGAGGTGGCTCGAGAGCAGATCCTCGAGCTCGAGGACGCCAGGAGGGCGAAGCTTGCCCGTGGCCCGGGGCCGGCCCCGCTCGGGGCGGTGATGGCTCTCGGTTCGGGCCCGCACCGCCTCCTCGACGGCGCGCACCGAAAGCTGTTCGGTGACGGCCCGGCGGGCCAACGCCTCTTGGAAATTGCGATCCGGGGTCCCCAACAGGGCGCGAGCGTGGCCGGCGGAGAGCTGCCCCTCCGCTACCAGCTTCTGAGCCGCCGGCGGCAGTTGGAACAGGCGGAGGGTGTTGCTGATGGTCGCCCGGCTGCGCCCCACCCGGGTGGCCAGGGCGTCGTGGGTGAGCCCGAACTCGTCGATGAGCGAGTGGTAGGCGGCGGCCTCCTCCAGGGGGTTGAGATCCTGGCGGTGCAGGTTCTCCACCAGGGCCTGCTCCATGCTGGCCATCTCCGACGCTGACCGGACGATCGCCGGGATCGTCGGTAGACCCGCCCGCTTGGCCGCCCGCCACCGGCGCTCACCAGCGATGAGCTCATAGGCGCTGGTCCCTTCGGCGGCACGCACCAGGATGGGCTGGAGGACACCGAGCTCCCGGATCGACGCCGTCAGGGTGACGAGGGACTCCTCGTCGAAGTGATTGCGGGGCTGATGACTGTTCGGCCGGATATCCGTGACGGGGATGTCCACGAACGTGGCCGTCCTGTCCCCCACCATCTCGCTGGGGATCAGCGCTCCCAGGCCTCTACCCAACCCGCTGCGACGTGCCACCACTCACCTCCTTGGCCAGTTCCCTGTAGGCGATCGAACCTCGTGACGAGGAATCGAACACGATGATCGGCTGCCCGAACGACGGAGCCTCGGAGAGGCGGACCGTCCGGGGGACGACGTTGCGGCACACCCGAGCGCCGAAATGCTCCCGTACTTCGTGGACGACCTGCTCGGCCAAGCGGGTGCGGGCGTCGTACATGGTGAGGATGATGGTGCTCAGCTCCAACGGGCCGTTGAGGTTGGCCTGGACCATCCCCACGTTGCGGAGCAGCTGACTGAGGCCCTCGAGGGCGTAGTACTCGCACTGGATGGGGACGGCCACCTCGCCGGCGGCGGCCAGGCCGTTGATGGTGAGCAGCCCCAGGGACGGGGGGCAGTCGATGAGGATGAAGTCGTAGTCCTCCCGGATGCTGTCGAGTGCCCGCCGGAGGCGCAGCTCTCGGCTGAACACGGGGACCAGTTCGATCTCGGCACCGGCCAGGTCGATGGTGGCGGGCATCACGAACAGGTTGCGCAGCGTCGTCGGCTCGATGACATCCTCGGGGGGGACATCGTGGAGGATGACGTCGTAGATGGACGATTCCAGGCTCCGAGCGTTGATGCCCAGGCCGGTGGTGGCATTGCCCTGGGGATCCAGGTCCACCACCAGCACCCGGTAGTGCAGCTCGGCCAGGGCCGCGCCCAGATTGACGGCCGTGGTCGTCTTGCCGACGCCGCCCTTCTGGTTGGCGATGGCAATGATCCTCGGGAGGGGGTGACTGGTGCCCGGATGGGGCGCCCGGGGGGAGGTTCGGGACCCCGGCCCGGGGGCTGTTGGAGGATCCGTGGCAACCGCGGGGCCGCCCACGCCTAGCAGGGCGTCGGCGATGCGTCCCTCGGGCGAGCGGGGATCGGTGAACAGGTCGGCCGCCCCGCCGTTGGCGGCGGCCCCCGCCGTCGGCTCCGTGCCCTGTAGTTCGTCCGACTCGCCCGCCTCGACGAGTTCGGGGGATTGGGTCGGCCCCGTGCCCGGGGATTCCGGCCGTTCCTCGATACGTAACTGTTGGAAGATGGAGGCAGCGCGGGCTCGCAGCTCCTCAGGGTCCGTCACCCTGCCCACCTTGGTCGAGAGTTGGCGGCAAAGCAAGTACCCTTGCCCAGAACTTGAGGGTTTGCGCGTGAGGCGGCCGGGTTTGTGCTTAAACGGGTCCCCGTTCTTGCCCTCCCCGTGTTTCACGTGGAACAGGCGGAGCCGCGGGCAGGCCCTTCGGCGATCACGAGAGACGGAGCCGTCCGCGTGCCACAGGGGCGGTGTCGGTCGGGGTGTCGTCGGGCGGGCGTCGGGTGGGTGGGTGGGTCGGGTGTCGGGCGGGTGGGGGCGCCACCGGTGTGGCCGTCCGGGGTCCCACAAGGCGACGCTCATCAACTGAGTGTCGCTGAGGGAAGGGATGTGTCCCCCCGCGACACTGGGTCGCGCAAGGGTCACCGTGTTCGGTCGGGCGTCACGGGTGCGCGCCGCGGGCGTCACGGGGGCGGCGCCGCGAGCGTCACTGGGACCGCGCCGCGTCACGGTGTTGGTCGGCGTGGCGCGACGAGAGGGCATGGTGGACGTGCGCCAAGCGTTCCACGTGAAACATGGGGCCGGCGGTGCCGCCGTCCGGCGGGGGAGGCCCGGCGCCGTGGGCCGCCCCGCCCCGTCCGGCCCCCCGCCGGCCTTGTCAGAACAGGGGCTGCTTGGCGGGTACCCCCACCCGACGGGGATAGCGCTCGGGGCACGCTGTCTGCTGGCGGAACACTTGAAAGGCGACAGGATCGACGACGGCCCGGTGCCGGACCAGACCGACGGTGGCCAGGCCTTCATCCGGCCACCGATGGTCGTCGCCCCCAGGAGGGTCCGTCACGACCAGATGGCCACCCGGGCGCAGGAACGGGGCGGCGCACTCAGCGGTGACCGCCGGCGGTCCGAACCCCCGGGCCACGACCAGCGGGCAGCGATGGCGCAGTGGGCCCCGACCGGCCCGTTCGGCCCGGGCCCCGAGGACGCTGACCCGCTGCGCCCATCCCAGCCGGGCCACGGCATCGTGGAGGAAGGCGGCTCGCAGGTCCCGCCCGTCGAGGAGCAACCAGGTCGTTCCTGGCCAGGCAGCGGCCATGACCAGACCGGGGAGGCCGCCCCCGCTGCCCAGGTCGACGATGGTTCCCGCTGCAGGCGGATCGATCGCGTCGCACAGGGCCAAGCTTCGATCGATCTGGGGATCGATCGGGCCCGGGCCCAGATGGCCGTAGTGACGCGCGTCCGCCAGGACCTCGCTGAGGGCCTGGCGGACGTCACCTTCGATCTGGGCGGTCACGAGCACCGGGGAGGACACCCCGGAAGGTGAGCCGGTCGGTCAGTCGCTTTGAGGGAGGATGACGACCCGGCGGGCCGCGTCCTCGCCCTCTGATGCGGTGCTGACTCCTTCGACATCGGTCAGGGCGTCATGGACGACCTTGCGGTCGGGGGCGCTCATCGGCTCGAGGGCCTTGCGGGCGCCGCTGCTCCTGACCTCCTCGGCGACCTGGCGGGCGAACCGGCTGAGGGCCTCGGAGCGCTTCTGGCGGTACCCGCTCACGTCCACGTGGATGCGACCGTTGCTGGCACCGGTCTTGCGCTGCACCACCGTCCGGGTGAGGTCCTGGAGGGCCAGCAGGGTTGCGCCCTTGGGTCCGATCAGCATGCCGAGGTCCTCGCCGGTGAGGGCCAGGTCCAGCGTGTCGTCGTCGGGTTGGCTGCTGGCGATGTTCGCCGAGACGCCGAACTCCTGTACCAGCCCGTGGAGGAACTCCTCGGCTACCCTGCTCTGCTCGTCCAAGGACACGTCCACCTCGTTACCTTCCCCTCTGCTTGCTTTGCGTTCGGTCTGGTTCGGCTTCGAACCCCGGTCGTCCTGCCGGTCGGATTGTGCGGCCGGGGCGGCGGAGGCGGCCGGGGCGGCGGAGGCGGCCGGGGCGCGCCGAGCCGGGTTCCGTTTCGGGCTGCCGGTGGTTGCCTCGCCGGGCTGGGCCCGGTCGTCGGCGTCGTCGCTGGCAGTCGTGGTCACGCCATTGGCTCCGGCGCCCTTGGCCGGACTCTTGGCGGCCCGGGAACGCGGCCGGGGGGCAGGGTCCCTCGGCTCGTCGCCAACTTCCGCCTCGGGCTCATCGGTTGCCGTTACCGCATCGCTCGACGCCGTTTCGCCCTTGGGACCGGACCCCTTGGCGTTGCGCCCCCGCCGCCGGCGCTCGTCCTTGGCGCGCGGCGCCACCGGCCGGACTCGGGCCCGAACCCGGCCCTCGGAGCGCAACCGTCCAAACAGCCCATTTCTCGGTTCCTCGAGGACCTCGAACTCGGCGTCCTGCTCGTCGACGCCGAGCTCGTCGAGGGCCGCCTCCTTGGCGTCCTCGATGGTACGACCTGTGGTCTCTACCCATTCCATGCTCAGCGACCTCGGCGTTTCCTGTTGGTGCCCCCGCGTGCACCCGTCCGGCCGGCGCTGCCGCCGGTGCGGGGCCTGGCCTCCCGGCCGGCGCCGTCGGCTGGGCGGCCGCCGCCGCCGTTGGCTCCGTTGGCTCCATTCGCACCGTTGGCACCGTTGCCGCCGTTGGCCTTGACCTGGGCTGCGGGCTTGCCGCCTCCGGGCCGGGGCTGGTTGCCCTGCTTGGCCTTGTTGCCGGTGCTGGCTCCGTTGGTCTTACCGGCGGTGGCCTGGGCCTGACCGTTGGGTCGGGCAGCGCCATTGGGCCGGGCGGCGCCGTTGGGCTGCTTGGCGGGACCGCCCTGCTTGGCCGATCCGCCCGCCTTGGCCGACGGGGCAGGTTTGCCCGACGGGGCCGGTTTGGCCGACGGGGCCGTCTTGCCCGAGGCGGCCGCTCCGCCGCTCGCTGCCTTGCGCTGCTCGGCCAGCTCCTGCTGCTTGGCCAGCAGGGTCTGGAACCGGCTGCGCGATGCCGGAGGTTTCGCCGGCTGTTTGGCCGCGGCCTTGCTCGGGCGGGGCTTCCCCTTATCCTCGGCGTCGATCTCGTTGGTGTGGGCCTCGACCTCGATGACCTCCTGGGCCACCAGAGCCTTCACCTTGGGGTCGAAGCGGTACATGGCGGTCTGCTGGATGATCCGGCACACGTTGGACATTCCGTAGTACAGGACCACACCGGCAGGGAAGCCGATGCAGAACACGCCGAAGACCAGCGGCAGGAACTTCATCAGCTTGGCCTGGGGGTTGTTGGCCGCCGCCGGGTTGCGGGACATCATCTGCGCCGTCTGGGCGTACTGGCTGCCGATCATGATCAGCAGGAGGACGAAGAACGGGATGGCGGCGAAGAACGACGAGTGGGGGCTGAGCGCCTTCTTGGCCAGATCCATGCCGAAGGCGTTGAGGTGCCCGTGGGCGGCCACGATGTCGGCGTACATCTTGGTGTGTATCGACAGGTACTGGGGGGTGGAGTGGATGACGCCGTTGACGGTGGTCGTATGGCTGAGCCCGTCGATGACCCGAAAGAGAGCGAAGAACACCGGCAGGGGCAGGATGGAAGGCAGGCAGCTGCCGAACGGGCTGACGTTGTGCTCTTTGAACAGCTCCATCTGGGCCTGGGCGAACGCCTGGCGGTCGTTCTTGTGCTGCTCCTGGAGCTTCTTCAGCTGCGGTTGCAGCTTCTGCATGGCCAACATGGACCGGGTGGTCTTGAGGGTCAGGGGCGAGATGATGACCATCCACACCACGGCCAGGATCAGGATGGCGATGCCGTAGTTGGGGACGATGCTGTAGAAGAAGGCCAGCACCGACGCGATGGGCTTGGCGATCGGGTTGATGATGCCGCTGCCGAAGCCACTGCTGCTGTTGCTGGTGGTGGCGGCGAGGGTCGCGACCAGGTGGGACATCACTGAAGCCTCATTCCGGAACGGGATCGGCCCCGAAGGACCCAAACGGATGGCACCGGCCGAGCCGGCGAACGGTCAGGCCGAGCCCGCGGACCACGCCGTGACGGGCCAGAGCCTGAGCGGCGTATTCGGAGCAGGTGGGGGTGAACCGGCAGGGGGAGACATGACCGGCTCGGCCCAGTTGGTAGACCCGGATCAAGCCGACGACCACCCGGGTCGACCGCGGTGAGGGCGAGACCATCGCATGCATCAGCGACGCGCCCGTACCTGACCTGCAGGGCGGACCCGGGTGGAGCTGGCTATCGCTTGTGACACCATGGTTCGAAGCTCGTCGTAGGGAGAGAGGGCGGCGGGGGGGCCGGCGCCGATGAGAAATGCACCGGGGGGCAGCGTAGGGGCGACCTCCCGGACAATCATGCGAAGCCGGCGCCGTAGCCGGTTCCGGACAACGGCGGGACCAACACGCTTTCCGATGGCAAAGGCCACGCGAGGAGGCTCCGTCGGCTGCCCTGGGACCCACGATACCGTGATCGGGCCCGCCCGACCACGGCGCCCCTTGCCGAAGGCGTCGAAGGTGGCTTGGCCCTGGACCCGCCAGATGGTGTGACGCCCCGTCACGGAGGGCTGGATCACGGGAGGAAGTGGTCATAAGAGGGGCCCCCGTCGTTCGGGGTCGCCGACGAGGAGGCTGCGACGATCGGCGGTGCTAGGCCGAGAGCCGCTTGCGGCCCTTGAGCCGTCGCGACTTGATGATCGCCTGCCCGGCGCGATCCGACATCCGGTGCCGGAAGCCGTGGCGCTTGGCCCGCTTCCGGTTGTTGGGCTGGAATGTGCGCTTCACCTCTGGTCTCCTCGGTGCGATCGTCGACCCTGGCCAAGCGGCGGGGGTCCCCACCGAGGGTGGCCAACCTTTGGCCGGTGCACAGTGGCGCCGGCCGCGTCGGTCCTGGGGACAACGTGTCCCACGGCCGAGCGATCCTATGCCACCTCGGGTCCGACCGCCAGACGCGGTCAGCGAGCCGACCGGCGGGTGCCACCTGCGGCTGTGACGACCGGAAGTAGCCTCGTCGCGGTGACCGCATCCGGGCCGCCGCCACCGTCGGGGGACCTCGACCCGACCTCACCGGCGTTGCGCGGCCCCGGCCTGGCGGGCCTCTCGGCCATCGCCTTCCTGGCCGGAGGAGCGGTGCTGGGCTCCGTCCTGGCCGGCCTGGTGGCGGCGGCGACCGGGTCGACGACGGGATCGGGTACCACCCTCGCCGGCGAGATCGGTCTGTGGTCGGGCATGGCGGCCGCCGCCGTGTTCGTGTCCCGTCACTTCGGGACGAGATCGCTGAGGAACGACTTCGGCCTGGCCCTCAACTGGCGGGACCTGTGGCCCGGAGTCTGTGCCCTGGGCGTCGGCCTGGTGCTCACCAACCTGGTCGCGGTCGCCTTCTCCGGCACCCGTTTCGCCGGGAGCAACACCCAGATCATCGCCGGTCAGAAGCACAACGGCCTGGGCTTCGCCGTCATCACCGTCATCGTCGCCGTCGGGGCGCCGGTGTTCGAGGAACTGTTCTTCCGTGGCGTCCTGCGGACCGCTCTGGCCAGCCGCCTGGGGTCCCACACCGCCGTGTGGATCCAGGCCGGCCTCTTCGGGTTGGCCCACTACCAACCGGCGGGCGGCTTGGGGAACGTGTCGATCGTCGTCATCGTGGGTTCGCTTGGCGTCGTGCTCGGCTACACGGCCAGAGCCACCAGGCGTCTCGGGCCCGGCATGATCGCCCACGGCTTGTTCAACTCGATTCAAGTCGCCCTTGTCCTGACGAGCTGAGAGGTTCCTCCCGCATGTGGGCAACTCCGCCGCCCACACGGCTCAGGTCCTGACAGACGGACCCGGTCCGGCGGCCCCCACAATCCTGAGTGATCTGGTCGACTATCGGGCTCGGAACGGATAACGTGACCACACGAACCGAAGGAGAACCTATGGCGCTACAACTGGGCGACGAAGCCCCCGATTTCACGGCCGAGACATCCGAAGGGACGGTCTCGTTCCACGAGTGGCTGGGTGACGGATGGGGAGTGCTGTTCTCCCATCCCAAGGACTTCACGCCCGTGTGCACCACCGAGCTCGGGGCGGTGGCGAAGCTCAAGGACGAGTTCGCCAAGCGCAACGCCAAGGTCATCGCCATCAGCGTGGACAGCGTCGAGTCCCACAAGGGCTGGATCCCCGACATCAACGAGACCCAGGACACCACGGTCAACTTCCCGATCATCGCCGACCCCGACCGCAAGGTCGCCGATCTCTACGGGATGATCCACCCCAACGCCGGCGACACCGTCACCGTGCGCTCGGTGTTCCTTGTCGGGCCCGACAAGAAGGTGAAGCTGATGATCACCTACCCCCAGAGCACCGGCCGCAACTTTGCCGAGATCCTCAGGGTCCTCGACTCCCTGCAGCTCACCGCCAAGTACCAGGTGTCCACTCCGGCCGACTGGCAGGACGGTGAGGACGTGATCATCGTGCCCGCCGTCTCCGACGAGGCGGCCAAGGACAAGTTCCCCAAGGGCTGGAACGAGGTCCGCCCCTACCTGCGCCTCACCCCTCAGCCGAACCGCTGAGCGCCCAACTCCCCGAGTCATCCTTGCCGACGGCGCCGGTCCCCGTTCGGGGCCGGCGCCGTGGCGCGCCTCGCCTCGGACGGTCTGCCGGGCCAGGCTTGGTCCGAACGAATGAGACCGGCGTATCATCTTTACCAACCCCACACTGACTGTCAGGTACAAGGAGCAACACATGAGCAATGCCGTCATCGTCGATGCCGTGCGGACCCCGGGCGGGAAGCGCAACGGGAAGCTTTCTGGCTGGCACCCGGTCGATCTGGCCGCCGAGACCCTGAGGGCGCTCGTCGAGCGCAACGGCCTCGATCCCGCTGAAGTCGAGGACGTGATCATGGGCTGCGTGATGCAGGTCGGGGCCCAAGGGCTCAACGTGGGCCGCAACGCTGCCCTGGCCGCCGGATTCCCCGAGTCCGTGGTGGGCACCACCATCGACCGTCAGTGCGGATCCTCCCAGCAGTCCATCCATTTTGCCGCTCAGGGCGTCGCCGCCGGTGCCTACGACGTCGTCATCGCCGCGGGAGTGGAGGTCATGAGCCTCGTCCCCATGGGGGCCAGCATCGGCAGCGGCCTCGGGTTCCCCTTCGGCCCCCAGGTCGGCCTGCGCTACGAGCCGATCGGCGGGCTGGTGCCCCAGGGCATCTCGGCGGAGATGATCGCCGACCAATGGGACCTGTCCCGCGAGGACCTGGACCGCTTCGGCGCCCTCAGCCAGGAACGGGCCGCCCGCGCCACGACCGAGGGTCGCTTCGAGGGTCAGATCCTCCCGGTCCGCCAGATCGTCAAGGACAAGAAGACGGGCAACCTCGTCGCCTCCGATGACGTGGTCAGCACCGACGAGGGCATTCGCCCCGGTACCACCCCCGAGACGCTGGCCAACTTGAAGCCGGCGTTCAAGGCCGACGGCAAGGTGACGGCCGGCAACTCGTCCCAGATCACCGACGGCGCCTCCGCCGTCCTGATCATGAGCGAGGAGCGGGCCGCCGCTCTGGGCCTGACCCCCCGGGCCCGCTTCCACGCCTTCGCCCTGGCCGGTGTCGATCCCGTCACCATGCTCACCGGCCCCATCCCGGCCACCACCAAGGTGCTGGAGAGGGCGAAGTTGACCATGGACGACATCGACCTCACCGAGATCAACGAGGCCTTCGCCTCCGTCGTCCTGGCGTGGGAGAAGGAGCACCACCCGGACATGGAGAAGGTCAACGTCAACGGCGGCGCCATCGCCCTGGGTCACCCGCTGGGCTGCTCGGGCACCAAGCTCATGACCACCTTGCTCTACGAGCTGGAGCGCACCGGTGGCCGCTACGGTCTGCAGACCATGTGTGAGGGCGGCGGCATGGCCAACGCCACCGTCATCGAGCGCCTGGGCTGACCCCGGATTCATCCCCAGGTTGTGGACAAATCTGGGGAGGAAGATGACATCGCTGTAACTTCACCTGCCGGCAACGTCCCGTACACACCGGGCGGAGCCGGCCGGTCAGCGACGGGTCGGTACCCCTCGGTGGATCAGTGCCACTTGGTGGAGACGATGAACCCGGCGACGATGGCGCCCAGGCCGGCCAGCAGGTACACGTTGGACGGCGAGGAGGGGAGCACGCCCAGGTAGTTGAGGACGATGGCCAGGATCCCGCCCCCGAAGAACGTGAGCATGATCGCCGGCACCCACCACGGGCTCGGCTTGCTCTCTTCCTGCGAGGTCGGAGGGGTGTAGCGCCCGGTCGCCTCCCGGGCGTACCGGGGAGTGGCGCCACTCGACGTGGCCGCCCGGCCCGAAGCCTTGGCGGGGCGATTCGGGCGGGTCCCCTTCGGCGTCGCCCGCCCCGGTGCATCTTTGGTGCGTCGGGCCATCGCCATCGACACTAGGCGATGGTGAGGCGGGTATCGGGGGCCGCGGGAGTCCCGTAGGCTCGGCGCCCGTGGCCCGGGTCCTCGTGATCGACAACTACGACTCGTTCGTCTACAACCTGGTCCAGTACCTGGGGGAGCTCGGGGCTGAGCCGATCGTGCGCCGGCCGGCTGACATCGATCCGGCCGGGCTCGCTGATCTGGCCCCCGACGGGCTGCTCATCTCCCCCGGGCCGGGCCGGCCCGAGGAGGCCACCACCGCCCTGCGCCTCCTGCACGCCGCAGCCGGGAAGATCCCGGTGCTCGGGGTGTGCCTGGGCCACCAGTGCATCGCCGTGGCCTACGGGGCGGAGGTCGTCCGGGTCCCGGTCATGCACGGCAAGACGTCGGAGATCACCCACGACGGTCTGGGCGTGTTCGCGGCCCTCCCCGATCCCCTGGTCGCCACCCGCTACCACTCGTTGGCCATCGAGGGCGGGGCCTCGGGCGGTGCCGACCTCGACGGCGCCCCCGACCTGGAGGTGACGGCCTGGGCCAGCGACGGGACGATCATGGGAGTCCGCCACCGGCATCTGGCCGTCGAAGGGGTGCAGTTCCACCCCGAGTCGATCCTCACTGATGGCGGTCACCGGCTGGTGGCCAACTGGTTGGAGTCGTGCGGGCAGGCCGGGGCCATCGTTGCCGCGGGGCCGGCCGCCGACCGCCAGCGCCTCCCCGCCTGAGTCCGACAGCCCGGCCTCTCACGACGCCCCTGCCCGGCGCGGCGCCGCCCCGGTGGGCCCAGTCAGCCAGTGGATGGCGGCGCCGCCGTTGTCGACGACGTCGACGAGGTCGACGACGACGGCGGTGGCGTCGTCGTGGAGGGCGCGGTGAACTGACCGATGGTGACCGTCACCGTCGACCCGGCTGTGGCGGTGGTCCCGGCCCCCGGGGACTGGCCGATGACCACCCCGTTCTGGCTGGCGGAGCTGGCCGAGCCGGTCGTGAAGTTGGCCTTCAACCCCGCGTTCTGGAGCATGGACGAGGCCTGGGCCATGGTGTCGCCGGAGAGGTTGGGCACCGCCACCTGGGACGGCCCCGTCGACACGTACACGGTGACGCTGGATCCGACGGGGACCATGGTGCCGGCCTGGGGGCTGGTCCGGGTCACCTCGCCGGCGGCGATGCTGTTGGATGCCTCCGAGGCGGGCGCGTCCCCCAGGCCGAGGCTGCCGAGCTTGTTGCCGGCCGCGGAGGGGTTCTCCCCTTCCAGGGACGGGATGGTGACCTGGGCCTTGCCGGTGGAGACCACCAGGGTGATCAGACCACCCTGGCCCTGGGTCTGGCCTGGTCCCGGCGTGGTGGTGATCACGGTGCCGGCCGGTACCGTGTCGGACGGCTGGGGGTTCGGGTTCACCTTGAAACCGGCCGCCTGGAGGATCTGGGTGGCGTCATTCTGGGACTTGCCGGTGACATCGGGGATCTTCACCTGGGTCGGCCCGGCGCTGACCACCAGGTTGATGGTGGTGCTGGTCTTGGCCTTGGAACCCGGTGCCGGTTTGGTGGTGATGACGTCGCCCTGGGCCACATCGGAGCTCGGGGCCCTGGTCGGGTTGACCTTGCGGAACCCGGCCCGGTTGAGCTCGGAGGTCGCCGCCTGCTGGGGCATGCCGACGACGCTGGCGGGCACCACCCGGGTGGGAGCGGAGTCCCACCAGCCGAGGGAGCGGCCGAGGAAGAACAACAGCACGCCCAGGACGACCAGCAGGGCGATGAGCAGGGCCACGTAGCGCCCGGTGCGGGACGGCTCGTCGATGGGCTCCTCGACGACCTCTTCGTGGGTGAGGACCGTTTGGGGCAGGGCGGTGGTGGCCGCCACCGGGACCATGGTGGTGGGGACGGCGGCGGCGACGGGCACGCCGGCCACGAATCGCTCCAGGTCGGCTTGCAGGTCGGCGGCGCTCTGGTAACGGTCCTCGGGGATCTTGGCCATGGCCTTGGCCACGACCGCGGCGTAGTCGGCGGGGATGGCCGGGTTCAGCTCACGGAGGGGAACGGGCGTCTCGCGGACGTGCTTGTAAGCGATGGACACGGGGTTCTCGCCGGTGAACGGGGCCTTGCCGGCCACGACCTCGTAGAGGACGACCCCGAGGGAGTAGACATCGCTGCGGGCATCGACGGGGAACCCCTGGGCCTGCTCGGGGGAGAAATAGGTGGCGGTCCCCATGACCGCCCCGGTCTGGGTCAGGCCCTCCTTGGCGCCGACGGCTCGGGCGATGCCGAAGTCGGCCACCTTGACCTTGCCTGAGTTGTCGATGAGCACGTTGCCGGGCTTCACGTCGCGGTGGATGACCCCCCGGCCGTGAGCGAAATCGAGGGCGGCGGCCACATCGGCGCCGATGCTGGCCGCCCGGCGGGGATCGAGGGGCGCCTCGCGGACCACGGCCGAGAGGGTGCGGCCGTCGACGTATTCCATGACGATGCAGTAGGTCGATTCCCCCTGACCCCAGTCGTAGATGGAGACGATGTTGGGGTGGGCCAGGCTGGCCGCAGCCTGAGCCTCCCGTCGGAACCTCCGCACGAACGACTGGTCGACCGACAGCTCGGGGAACAGCACCTTCAAGGCGACCTCACGGTCGAGCAGGAGGTCCCGGGCCAGGTACACCTGGGCCATGCCGCCACGCGCGATGTGGCGGACGAGCTCGTAGCGCTCGGAGAAGATCGGCGGCGAGTTGGTGCTCACGGCGCCCCCGTCGCCGGGCTGCCCGGTGCCGGGCCAGCCGTGGTGACGGCCCCACCGGCATTGCCGGCCGCCGCCGAACCGCCCGCCAGCCACGCCTGGATGACGGCCTTGGCGATGGGGGCGGCGATGGTTCCGCCCTGGTACTCGTTGGCGGAGGGCTGGTCAGGGATGAGGACGGCGACGGCGATCGACGGGTTGGGGTTGGGGGCGAAGGCCGCGAACCAGGCGTCGATCTTTCCCGTCCCGGTCTGGGCCGTTCCCGTCTTGGCCGCAACCTGAACACCCGGGATGGCGGCGGCCCCGCCGGTGCCCTTGGGGTTGTTGACAACCGACAGCATGAGCTGGGTCATCTGGGCGGCCGTCTGCGGTGACGTGGCCGTCAGCCACGGCTTGGGGCTGTAGGTGCTCACCGTCTGACCCTGAGAGTCGGTGACGTGGCCGAGCACGTGGGGGGTCATGATGACCCCGTTGTCGGCGATGCCACTGGCCACCATGGCCATCTCTAGGGGTGTGGCCTGGACGTTCTGCTGGCCGATGGCCGAGAAGGCGATGGCGGGCGGGTTCTTGGCAATGGTGCCAGCCGGCGGGAAGGCCGACTGGATGGCGAATGGCAGGTCGATCGGGACCTGTTGGTCGAAGCCGAAGGAGTGGGCCTCGTTGTAGAGGTTGGTGGCGCCGAGGTCGAGACCCACGGCGCCGAAGCCGGTGTTGCAGCTGACGGTGAACAGGGCCGGGAGCTGTCCACCACAGGTCTCCCCGGCGAAGTTGTGCAGCTGGCTGGTGGTCTGGGGCAGGGGCAGGGCCGAGAGGGTCGGGTAGGTCTTGGTGGCCAGCGACGGGTCGTGGTCGAACACCGATGCCGCGGTGAGGATCTTGAATGTCGAGCCGGGAAACGCCCGGCCCCGGTAGCCGGCGGGGGAGAGGGGGTTGCCGGGGGCCGTGGTGATGGCCTTGTAGTTGGCGGTCGTCTGAACGGTGTCGTGGATGGCCAGCTGGTTGGGGTCGTAGGAGGGGTTGGAGTACATGGCCAGGATGGCACCGGTGCTCGGGTTGAGGGCCACCACCGAGCCGACCTTGTCGCCCAGGGCGTTCTTGGCGGCCAGCTGCATGCGCTCCGACGTGGTCAGGGTGATGGCCTGGGTCTTGTCCG
This sequence comes from Acidimicrobiales bacterium, assembly GCA_051000755.1. Taxonomy (GTDB): domain Bacteria; phylum Actinomycetota; class Acidimicrobiia; order Acidimicrobiales; family Palsa-688; genus JALZAH01. The sequence goes on from JBPCNZ010000076.1 coordinate 65,822, forward strand.
TGCTGGTCAACAGGCGTTTGAGGGCGTTGAGGTTGGTGGGCACCCGATTGTTGAAGTTGGCACCGGTCAGGGTCTTGTCATAGGTCCGCTCGGCCCCGTCGGAGCCGTAGGTGAACGAGAAGAAACCCGTCAGCTGGGAGAACAACGGCCCCTGGGGGTACTGGCGCAGGTACTTGAACTGGTCGGCGGTCGCCTGCGAGTGGGCCAGGGTGACACCGTCGGCGGCGACGATGTCGCCCCGGGGGGCGTCGAACTCCTTGACGACCGTCCGCCCGTTGTGGGGGTTGTGGTCGAGGGAGTTGGCCCTCACCACCTGGAGGTAGTTGAGCTGGATGAACAGGGCGACGAACAGGGCGATCATCCCCACGCCGACCAGGCGGATCTGCCGGTTCACAGCCGGACCGTCAGGGTCTGGTCGTCGGGGATGGCCGGGGGCGTCTCGGCGTCGTGGGAGATGCGCAGCAGGAGGGCGACGAGGATGTAGTTGGCGATCAGCGACGAGCCGCCGTAGGAGACGAACGGCAGGGTGATGCCGGTGAGGGGGATCAACCGGGTGACCCCGCCCACGATCACGAAGGTCTGGATCCCGAGGATCAGTGACAGGCCGGCGGCCAGGAGCTTGTCGAACTGGCGCTCGCAGCGCACCGCGATCCGCAGCCCGGCCCCGACCATCAGCAGGTACCCCATCAGCAGGGCGGCGGCGCCGAAGAGGCCGATCTCATCGGCGATCACCGCGAAGATGAAGTCGGTGGAGGCCTCGGGGATGTGGGCGGCATTGGACTGCCCCGGGCCCTCGCCGCCGACCCCGCCGGCGGCGATGGCGAAGATGCCCTGGATGATCTGGTAGCCCGAGCCGTTGGGGTGGGCCCACGGGTTCAGCCAGTTCGAGATGCGGGACTTGGCGTGGCCGATGACCTTGAGGGCGAAGAAGGCCCCGGCGGTGAACAGCCCCGCCCCCAGACCGAGGTAGTAGGCCCGGCCCGTCGACATCCACAGCATGCCGATGAACAGGGTGAAGAACAGGAACGACGAGCCCAGGTCGTTCTCGGCCAGGAAGATGACCAACGACAGGCCCCACGCCACCAGGATGGGGGCCAGGTAGCGGGGGTCGAGGACGAGGAACCGGCCCACGCGCTTGGTGGCATGGGCCAGGAGATCGGCCCGTTCCACCAGCACCGAGGCGAAGAACACGGCCAGGGCCAACTTGGCCAGCTCGCCGGGCTGGAAGTTGAAGCCGCCCAGGCGGATCCACAACCGGGCCCCGTTGATGTTCTGGCCCAGGTGGGGGACCAGGGGGAGCAGCAACGAACCGATGCCGACGAAGGCGAAGATGTAGCGGTAACGCTCCAGGTCGCGGGTCTTGCGGACCACGGCCAGGGTGATGATGAACAGGGCGATCCCGATGGCGGTGAACAAGGCCTGCTTGCCCGCCTCACCGTTGTTGAGGCGGGCGATGAACACGTAGCCCACCCCGTTGAGCAGCCCCGCGGTCGGCAACAGGATGGGGTCGGCGTTGGGGGCGAGGAAGCGCATGGCCACATGGGCGGCCAGGAGCAGGGCGAAGATGATGCCGAGGAACGGGATGATGTTGGCGGGCAGGGATCCGGCCTTGCCGAAGCCGGCCAGGACGTACAGGCCGCCGGTGAGGATGACGGCGAGGACGATCAGCCCGAGCTCGGTGCGCCGGCGGGCGGGCCGGTGCCTGAGGGTGGCGATGGGGGTGGCGGTCATAGGACGGACGGGCCTCCGCCGGGGGTGACGGTGATGGGGGGGGAGGTGGCCGGGTTGGTCACCCCGGAGCCGGCGCCATGGGCGGCCTGCCCCTCGGCCCGGAGGTTGGCCACGTACTGGCGGGCCGCGGCCAGGCTGACCTCGGTCTTGCCCGCGTTGAGCTCGCCCAGGTGGCGGGGCTCGATCTGGGCGGTGGTGACACCGGTGCGGACCGCCACCGTCGGCTTGATCCACAGCACCCCGCCGGGACGGCCCTGGTAGATGGTCAGGGAATCGCCAGAGAGCCCGACGTAGTAGCTGGAGCGGGCGTACCAGTCGATCCCGCCGACGGCGATGGCCGCCACGGCCAGGAGGGCGATGACGAAGGCCACCGACCGGACGGTCACCAGGCGGGCCCGGGGTCCCCGGGCCGCCTTGGCCTCCCGCCGGCGCTGGCGGCGGCTCTTGGGGGCCTCGTCGGCGGGGGAGGGCGCCACCGTGGGGACGGCGGTGGTGGCGTCGACCGCGGGAACCGCCTGGGTGGCGTCAACGCCGGCTTCGGGCCCGGTGACATGGTCGAGCCCGCCTGGTTGGGGAATGGCCACGCCCAGCGCGCCGGCCGTCTGGTCGAAGGGTGCGGTCGCGGTGGCGCCATCGCCCCTCACCCCGTCGCCGACCACGTCGACGATGACCACGGTGATGTTGTCGGCCCCGCCTTTGGCCTTGGCCTCCTCCACCAGTTGGCGGGCGGCCTCGTCGGGGTCGGCCAGGCGGCGCAGGACCGAGGCGATCTGATGGTCGGACACCTCGCGGGACAACCCGTCGCTGCAGAGCAGGAAGCGGTCGCCGTCGCGGGGGTCGACGACGGTCAGGTCCACGTCGACGTCGGGATAGACCCCCAGGGCCCGGCTGAGGACGTGGCGCTGCGGGTGGCGTTCGGCTTCCTCGGCGGCGATCTGGCCCTCGGCCACCAGCTCGGCCACCAGGCTGTGGTCGGCCGTGACCTGGCTGATCTCGCCGCTGCGGACGAGGTACACCCGGGAGTCGCCGACGTGGACAACGGCCAGGGACTGGCCCCCGTCGTCGCTGATCAGGGCCACGGCCGCCAGGGTGGTGCCCATGCCGTGCATCTCCGGGTTGGCCTGGGCCCGGTCGAACACGGCCCGGTTGGCCTCCTCGGCCGCCTCGACCAGGGCCTCCGCCGTCGGCGGGCCGGCGGTGAACGTCGCGGCCAGGGCCTCGCAGGCCACCTCCGAGGCGACCTCGCCGGCGGCGTGGCCGCCCATGCCGTCGGCCACCGCGAAGAGGGGTGACGCGATCAGGGCCTGATCCTGGTTGTTGGCCCGGACCAGACCCACATCCGTCGCCGAGCCGGCGCGCAACGTGGTCACAGGCAGTCGACGATAGGGGAGATGGCGCCGCAGGCGGCGCTCGTCGGCAGGCTCATCGGGCCAGCACCATGGTGGTGCGGCCGATCTTGAGGCGATCACCGGGGCGCAGGGCCACCGGCGCCGACACCTTGTGGTCGTTGACGAACGTGCCGTTGGTGCTGCCCAGATCCTCGACGAAGAGCTCGCCGTCGCGGCGGAAGACCCGGGCGTGGACCTGGGAGACGAACGTGTCCTCGGGCAGAGACACCCCGCAGCCCGGAGCCCGGCCCACGGTGAGCTCCGAGCCCAGGTCGAAGCGCTGCCCGGCCCGTTCGGGGGGGTCGCTGATCTCCAGCTGCTCGGCCTCGACGGCAGCCGCCTGGGACGCGGCCCGCCGCTCCCTGCGGCTCGGCTTCGAGGGGGCCGGCGCCGACGAGGGGGCCGGCGCCGAGGTAGCGACCGTACCGGGCGTCGGTTCGCGCAGCTCGGTCCACACGGCCCGCAGCACCCGCACGAAGAACAGGTACAACACGACCAGGAAGATGTACTTGAGGAACGTCAGGACCTGAGAGGGCACAGGCCTCAATCCACCTCGAAGCGCACCGGGGTCGCCCCAACCCGGATCTCGTCGCCGGGGCGCAGAGCTTGGCTTCCCGAGATCCGCACCCCGTTGACCTTGGTGCCGTTGGTGCTGCCCATGTCGGCGACCACCCACCCGCGCTCGGAGGCCCGAACCTCGGCGTGGCGGCGGCTGACGTTCGGGTCGGCGAGGACGATCTCGCAACCGGGCATGCGGCCCATGACCACGGGCCGGTCGTTGACACCGATCTCCCGGCCGTCGGGGAGGATCAGCACGGCGCTGCCGGCCAGAGGCGCCCCGGTGGAGGCCGGGAGGCGCGGTGCGGGAACCCGGTCCGGCGCGGCGCGGACCGCAGCGTCGGCACCGGTCGCCGCACGCTCGATCTCGCCATTCACCCGCATGGTCCCCGGCGAGAGAGCGTCGTCGGCGTCGAGCGTGATGCTGACCGGCCCCAGGAAGGAATACCCCTCACTGCGGGCGTGGTCGCGCGCCACCGAGATCAGCTCGGCGATGAGCTCCTCCTCGATCGGTAGGAAGCGGTCCCGGTCGTCGTGGGAGAGGAGCACGTCGAAGTGGTTGGGGGCCAGGGTGCCCCGCGGCGCGACGGTGCGGCGTAGGTCCATCTCGCGCGTCAGGCGGCGCCCCACCTCGACAGGTTGGAGGCCGCTGCGGAAGGCTTTGGCGAAGGCGCCCTCGACGAGGCGCTCGAGTCGACGCTCGAAGCTGGCAAGTCCCATGGTCGGCGATGAGCGTACTCGGAGCGGGTTCGGGGTCGGGATCAACCCGCTAAGCTGTGCGCTCCACTCGGGCGAGTGGCGGAATTGGCAGACGCGCAGGATTCAGGTTCCTGTGTCCGAAAGGATGTGGGGGTTCAAGTCCCCCCTCGCCCACCAGGTGAAGGGCTCAACCCTCCCCACGCCGGACCCGGCCGGCGGTGAGGTGGCGGGCCAGTGACTCACCGTTGAGCAGCCATAGCGCGGCCAGGCCGGTGAGGGTCACCGCCAGGCGGTCGAGGACCAGGGGTGTGCAGCCTCCGTAGAAGACCTGGGCGGGGCTGGCCACGCCCCCCTGAACGTTCAGGTGGAACAGGCCGTGTTCGGACGCCAGCTCGACCAGAGCGATGATCACGAGCGGCTCCCACCCTAAAACGAGAATGAACCGTGAGCGTCGGGGTTGACGTGGGCTGCGCTGCGTCTGGGGTCTGGGGGGCTGGTCAGGCGGCGGGTTGGAGACTGACCCGGTAGCCGAGGTTTTGGAGCTGGTTGAT